>CAJUJQ010000133.1 GCA_910586575.1 uncultured Clostridia bacterium
TTTGCAAGGCTGGGAGGCTAACAAGCCGCCCCATCAAGGAAGCTGCCGCTGGCGATAACTTCCCTGCCTTGGCCATTTCTCGTTCCAATCAAGCGCACTTTTTCGAGTTTTCAATATTGACCTGATGCATTTTACACACAAATTTGGACTTGACTCAATCAAATATTTTTAAAGCATGATAACACAGCGAAACATTTATAAAAAGTGAAAGCGTTAAATAAGGCTGGCCGCTCCAATCATTCCGGCTTCTCGGCCCAAAGCTGCGGCTTCAATCTCGGGCAGTTCCGTCATTTCTCCGCCAAAACAATTTTTCTTTACTTTTTCCCTGATAGATGACAAAAAGGTTTCATTCCAGACCGGAATCCTCCCGCCGAAGAGTACCAGCTGAGGCCGGAAAATATTTACGATATTTACCACGCCGGTTCCAAGCTTATGCAGGTAATCATTTACAATCTTTTGAAGCGTTTCATTTCCCTGTTCCGCTCCGGCGAAGATTGCTTCCGGAGAAAGCGCCCTTCCGGCTGCCTGTTTCACAATGCGTTCCAGCGCAGCAGCGGAAGCATACGCTTCCAGGCAGCCGCATCGCCCACAGGTGCACGGCTCCCCGTCTTCAACGATCACCATATGCCCCGGCTCGCTGCCGCTGACAATCTCACCCGATAGAATAACGCCGCCTCCCACACCGGTTCCAAGCGTTATCATCACCACATTTTGATAGCCCTTTCCGGCTCCGGCGACCGTTTCCCCAAGTGCGACGCAGTCTGCATCATTTGCGATTTGAATCGGCAGGGGTAAATAGTCTCCCAACAATTCCGCCAGCGGAACCTGCTTCCACTGGATATTGTTAGAATATACAACAACGCCCCTCCTGCGGTCAATCGTCCCCGGCACGCCGACACCGACGCCGACACATTGATCCAGTTCAATTCCTACCCCGGCAAGCATCGACAGAACCCGCTCGCCAATCTCTTCGATGATTTCATCAGCAGAACGTTCCGCGCGTGTCGGCAGTTCCGCAGATGCCAGCAGATTCTGATGGACATCCACAAGGCCGATCCGGGTGGTTGTCCCTCCGATATCAATGCCAATGCGCACCGGGCCGGCTTTCTCCCGTATGGTCGTGAGCAGTGTGTCGCAGGTTCCCTCAATTTGGAATGTACCGCTTCCGGCGGATACAAAAAAGCTGTCGCCTTTCCGGAACGGAATCGTTTCCGCCGCATCGGAAATCGTTCCCTGCCCATCCAGGATCAGGATGCTGGCAAAAGAATCCTCCGACACGCTTCCTTCCAGCTTTTTCAGGATTCTGCCGTCCAAATTCAACTTATCTACCGTAAAATAGTCGCAATCCGCTACATGCGGGTAGCTGCTTTTATCCCGTATAATCGGCACAAGGTTGGTAACTGCCAGCGCCTTCTCAATATGCAGATCGCGTTTCCGTCCGTCCTTTCCTACCCGTCCGTAATCATACACACGGTAGGTGACATTGGAGTTTTGCTGAATCTCCGCAATCAGGATATCCTTTCCGATGGCGTGGAGCGTGCCGGATTCGATGAACAGCACATCCCCCTTCTGCACGGGGACTGCATTCAGCGCCTCAAGCAGCGTATTTTCCCGGATACGGCGTTCAAATTCGGCGGTGCTGATTTCCTTACGGAATCCGTAATACAGGAACGCATCCTTCCCGGCATCCATGACATACCACATTTCTGTTTTCCCATATTGTCCCTCATGCGACAGCGCATACCGGTTATCCGGATGCACCTGAATGGACAGGTTATCCTTTGCGTCAATGAACTTGACCAGAATGGGGAAATCCCGGAACCGTCTGCAATGCGTCCCTAAAACCGCTTTTCCCTGCTCCTCAATATATTGCCGCAAGGTTTTCCCCGCATGAACCCCGTTTTCAATCACGGAAGGCCCGTCCGGGTGGCAGGATAATTCCCAGGTTTCCGCAAGCACCTCTCCGCTGGCTTCTTTTCCGTATTCTTCCACAAGGCGACGCCCACCCCACAGATAATCTTTTCCACAAGGTTTCAGTTTCAAGATACTCATTACATTCACCCTACATACTGAAATTTTTTATCCCAAGCTCTTTTCACTGCCGGGTTTGTATCCCGGCATATCGGAAGCTCCGGCTTTTGTGCACTCTCCGGAATCAGCCAGCTGCGCCCAAACCGAACCGCGCCTCCGATCTGATGTTCCACACAGCCCACGCGAATCGCTGTAGGATTCGTTTCCCATAAAACCGCCGCTTCCGGAATTGTCATATACTGTATCATTTGAATTCCTCCTGTGCTTTCAAAATTGCATTTGGTAAAAGGAGGGGCTTCCACCTGCTTGAGATGAAAGCCCCTTTCACAGCTCTGATAAGGGAAAAACGTCAGGGCTGCTGGATACAACCGGCCGAACCGATGCCGGAACAAAAACCTATACTTATTTTGCGATATTCTGATTGAAAGTCATCAAAATCTGAGCAACTTCGGCGCGTGTCGCCTGTCCTGTCGGATCAAGAAGTCTGCCGGACTTCCCGGAAAGCAGCCCTGCACCGACTGCCCAGCGGACGGCCTCCTCCGCCCAATCCGATGTAGCGGAACCATCCGCAAACGCGGAAAGGTCTGCCAGCGTGCCAACGGTAAATCCGTTTGCCTGTGCATAGCGGTACAGGATCGCCGCCAGCTGCTCTCGGGTGATCGGGTCATTGGGGCCGAACCTTCCGTTGCTGTAGCCGCCAATATAGCCCTGCTCTGCCGCCCAGCCTGCCGCGTTCGCGAACCAATCGCTGGAAGCGATGTCCGGGAAATTTGCGGAACCGCTGCCGCTGCCGCCCGCAAGGTTGTACAGAATCTGTGCCATCATGCCACGGGTTAATTTTTCATTCGGGGAAAAGCGGTTTCCATTCCCGGTCATAATGCCGTTTGCAGTTACGTAATTGACTGCGGGCGCAAACCATTCCGTTACCGGTACATCCCGGTATCCGGACGCGTCAGCCGGCTGACGATTCGTTTCTTCAGCGGGCGTGGGTGCAGGATCAGCATCCGTTCTTTCCGTATCCTTCTTGCCAGAAGTGTCAGAGGGTTTCCGGTCACTGCTCGAATCACTGCTGCTGGGACGGCTGGGACGGCTGGGATGAGTGCTGCCGCCACTGGAACTGCCGCTGGAACTGGGCGTCCAGCCTGCTGTTACGGTAACGGCTGATGTAAACACCGTATCCGTTGTTACAAGGGAACCGTCGGGCAGATACCAGCCGGTAAAGCGATAGCCGCTGCGCGATGCAGAGGGGAGGATTGACAAGGTGCCATCCGTTTCCGTCCGCTGCGTCGGAACAGAAACCGTACCGCCGTTTGCGTCAAATGTAACCGTATAACGGGTTGCGGGACGGTTTGCCCAAATGCTGCCCATCGGATAGACGGTAATATCCGCCAATACGGGAGCACCTTCACACACAACCTCCAAGCCATCGCTGGACAGGTTGGGGAAAATCTGGTTTGCGCCTGCAACCGTGTAATCCTTCGCGAACAGCTCGACGCTTGCACGGTCAACGTAAAGATGCATATCTATTGTACCGTCTGCGTTCAGGGTCACATGATCTTGCCTGTTTACAGCCAGGAACCGGTCGTTCTGCGTCTTGTCGGTGGTATCGTTGTTGTGCACGATCTTACCGGATTGCGTGCGGTCAATATACATCTGTTCGTTTTCAATATCGTATACCACAGCAGTTTTCTGCCCATTGCCGACGCGGACGTTGAAGCCAACCTTTTTCGTGCCTTCGGCGGGCTTAAACGTTGAAACAATTTCGTAGCTGGCGCCCTTGAAGTCAAGCGGCTGCGTCCCGCTGACGCTCATGCCGGTCTCTTTCACCGCCGCTTCCCCGCGAAGCGTTTCATAAGCCGGAATCGGGGTTTGTGTCAGCAGGTACTTTCCATCTTCGTCCTTTTTCAGCCCAAGGTTCAAATGCAGGTTAAACGTGCCGTTGAATGCCTGCCCGACATCGTCGGCAACCTCCCGGCAGTAATCCCAGGTGTTCATCCAGTTGGTTTCGGTGATGACCGGAATCGTTGGGCTGGCCTCCGAGCCAAAGTCCTGCTCGTACCAGGTGATCGCCGCGTAGGAATCCTTGCCGAAGTTCATAACGCCGTTATGCTCCGGACCGTCGGCATTGCCCTCGTATTCCTCGTCCGGAATAAACTCCCAGCTGCCGTTTTTGTCTGTAAAGTCGCCGACCTTGTAGAAGCGCCCGCCTCTGGACAGCACCCACTTAACGGTCCCGTCCTCAAGCTGAATCGGGTAAAGGTCAGGGCATTCAGTGTGCAAATCGCCGTAGGGCGTTTCACATGTCCAATCAATCAGGTTGTCGGAGGAGTAAATGCGCAGCGGGCCGCCTGCAATGACCATAAACCATTTGTTTTCCCAGCGGAAAATGTTCGGGTCGCGGAAGTCCCGGCTTCCCAGCGGGTCGTCCGTCCAATCCGCCGCAATGTCTTTGATCTTGTTCCACGTCGTACCATAATCCGTGCTGGTGGCAAGCTCCAGGCGCTGGCCGTTTCCGTCCGCTGTGATGAGCGCAACCCAGTTCCGGCTGCCCTTACCGTCAAACAGCCCGGAGGTATTGTCCGGGTCCGGGACGACCGTGCCGTTAAACATGGCCCCGTTCGCGTCAGGGTACATCGAAACCGGATGCGTTTCCCATGTCAGCAAATCCTTGCTGGTCATATGCAGCCAGTGCATCGGCCCCCAGCGGGTATCGTCATAAAACTGATGGAACATATGGTAAACGCCGGTTTCTTTGTCGTGCGTCAGGCCGTGGATGTCATTGGCCCAGCCATCCTGCACCGAATAGTGGAACTGCCCGCGATACGGCTCATTGTAGTATTCCACCGCCCTGCGGTGGACGTTCTCACGATAGGTCAGCGCTGCGGTCGTGCCGTCCGCCGCTGTAACCTCGCTTGTAATTGTCAGGTACTGCTTGCCCACCTGAATCGGAATGGATTCATTCAGCCCATATTCCGTGCCGTATTCATCCAATACGGTAATTTTCGCGCTGCTGTCCTGGGCCTTTGCATTTACTTTGACGGTACTTGCGTCGTTGCCGACGAACTGAATCCGGATCGGCTCGGTGGGGACAAACTGCGATTTATCCTCTACGCTGCCGGTGTCGGATGTGATGCTGATATCGGTCAGCAGGGGGGTGAAGCTGTCCGTGATCGGGGTGAATCGCGTGTTCTGGAAGGTCATATCGCCATTAAAATTCAGCAGCCCGAAATAGCCCTCGGTGCGCGCGGTATTCTGCCCCTTGTTTTCCTTTTGATGCGGCATGGTATAGTCGCCGCTGCTTGCAACCAGCACGTCATTGACGTAATACGAAATCCAGGTATCGACCGCAACCACTTTCAGGGTGTAGGTATTGTCGCTCGATTGGGGAATCGCAGGGGATTCATCCATCAGCTGATAATCCGTTTCGTCGCTCCAGCGCCAGAATTTGCATTTGCGGGAATCCGCGTTCAAATTCACCGCGTAGCATTCTTCGCTTCCGTCCGTATCGCGGTTGCGGAACAGCAGAGCCGCCGCGCCTTCGCTGCTGTTAAACGTAACATCGGTGGAATAAACAAAGTCCGAGCCTTTCGCCTGCGAATACAGGAAGCAGTCGCCCTGTCCAGCCGCATTGCTGCGCAAACCGTTTGCCGTGCTTTCCCACGTTCCACCGAACGCGGTTACGTCCTTGAGGTTCGTGTTCCATCCGCCGCCGATTTCGACCGGATTACCGGTTGCCGCCGTATGCGGGTCATTATCCTGAAAACGGATATTGGAAAATTCCGCTTCCGTTTTGAACGACAAAAGTCCAACATAACCGCCCTGCCAATTCGGGATGGTCCCACGAATGGCGCGTTTTACATAATCCTCCTCGGGCGTATCTGCGTTGCCAAAATGATAGATGAACTCGCCGTTTTCCTTGACTTGCAGCCGGAAATGCAGCGGCTTTGTGTAATCAATGCTGCCCTTTTCGCCGTCATAGTTGGTGTCGCCCATCCCAAGGCCAAAGACGCGGAACGTGTCTGCGCCGTTCCGGGAGGTATCTACATTCGCGCCGCCCCATTTGAGCGTCGGCAGTTTTTTGCTGCCAATGCCAAACACCAGCGCCGCCGAGCGGAGATTGTCGTCGTCGCCGTCCAGCAGCTCCACGTCGGCTTCCAGCACAAACGCCTTTGTTTTTTCGTCCATGCCGTCATAGATTGCGAAATGGTCGCCGCCTGTGCTCTGCATATGGACGGTATCCGCATCCGTCTCCACAAGATCGGGCCGCAGGGAGCGGAAGTCCGTGCCGGATACTTCGCATGATGCAGGCAGAGGCTCCACTGTGCTGGTGTCCTCCGCATCGAAATTACTTCTGTCTTCAAACTGGAAGTTGGAGAATGTCGCCGCCGACTGGAACGTCAGCAGGCCGACATAGCCGCCCTTCCAGTTCGCAATCCGGCCGGTCAGCGTGCGCGGCGTGCCGTCCTGTTCGCCGAAGGAATAGACAAAGCTGCCGTCCGTTTCCATTTCCAGCTTCAAGTGAAGTTTTGTCCGGTCTTCCCCTTTGATTGCTGCCTGCGGTTCAGGGCTTACCCCTCCGAACACGCGGAAATTATTATCGTTATAATTGACATTCGCGCCGGACCAGCCGCCGACCGGAACCGTCTTATTTGCCGCGCCGAATACCAGCGCCGCCGAGCCGCCCTCAGTGATGTTAACGTCAACCTCCATTGTAAATGCGTTGGAACGGCTTTCCAGCCCGTTATACATCGCAAAATGGTCGCCGTCGGTTTTCGTAACGACAATAGAGCCATCCTCGTTTACGGTCACGCCCTCGCCGATGAATAAAGCGTCCGGGTCAATGACAGGCGGCTCGGCTTCGACGTTTTCGCCGGTCAATGTAATGTTGGAAAACGCTGCCGCCGAATTCCACGTCAGGAAGCCGACGTAACCGCCCTGCCAATTTTTCAGTGTGCCTTTGCGTTCGGCAGTCTGCTCACCCTGCGTAACGGTGTAAGTAAATGCGCCCGTTTCATCGACCTCAAATTTCAGGTGCAGGGGCTGCCCCCTGTCAAAGCTTTCCAGGGATGCGGCCTCATCATAATTCACGTCAAAGCCGAATACATGGGCCATCCCCTTGCCGTCTGCGTCGCTAAAATTGACGTTTGCAGCGGCTAAACCCTCCAACGGCCTATCTGCATCTTGAATGCCGTACACAAGCCCTGCCGAGCTTCCTTCTGTGATGGAAACGTCCGCTTCAAAGGTGAAGCTGTTGTATTTTCCGGTCGAACCGCTGTACCATACCGCGTTGTCGCCGTCAGCCTTCGGTACCGTTACCGTATCCGCTGCGCGGGAATCGGACGGTTCCTGCTCTTCATCAGCCTGCAAATCCAATTCGTTATCCGGTTCCCGCTCCTGCAATACTGCGGCAAGCCCTTCCTCAGAATATGCAGCATACCCTTCGGGCAGGACGACCGCTGCCGCTGATGCTCCAAATAAATTCGATACCGCCAGTGTCGCGGCAAGGAAACGCATTGCCGCCCGCTGACGTTTTTTCTTTTCACTCATGCAAACTCTCCTGTTGTTGCCGGCTGCCCGCCAAACACGGGCAAGGGTTGTGTTCCTGATTCACGGACAGCCGGACGCCCCGCGCGTCTGCCCCGGCAGCTGCCAGGACGGCGGGACCTCCGGCAAATCCTTAAAACTTCTCCTTGAAGAACGCTTCCACCTGCGGGCCAACCTGCTCCGCGTCTTCTCCCTCAACCTCTACGCGGACGGTATCGCCGGTTTTCACGCCCATCGCCATCACGGCCATCAGGCGGGAAACGTCGGTGCGCTTGTCCCCTTTGCTGAGGAATACCTTGCTTGCGTACTTCTTGACCTCTTTCGCAAGCTCACCCGCCGGACGCGCGTGCAGGCCAATCGGATCGGTAATCGTATATTCAAATGCGTACATCTTTCTCTCCTCCATTTTCTGTTTGCTTTGATAGGGCGGCCCAGCTGCGATTGCCGCGAGCAGGGTATCCCGTATCTCGTGTTCCCGGTTGTAATAGTTGACCTTGCCCGGACGGATGTCCGGTTTGATTTTCCCGTGAAAATCGCTGCCGCCGGTCATCAGCAGGCCGCGCTTTTCCGCCAGCGTCCAATAGAACGCGGTCATTTCCGCGTCGTGATAGCTGCTGAAAACCTCGACGCCGTCAAACGGCAGAGAAAGCACGGTTTCCGCCAATCCCTTATCCATACCGAGGGTCGCGCCCGGATGCGCCAGTACCGCAAGCCCACCCGCCGTATGGATTGCGGCGATTGCCTGCGGTGCTGGAATATACGTTAGGAACTTTAAGGAAATTACTTGCACGAATAAGCAGCTGGAAAAATGGTATAA
>CAJUJQ010000134.1 GCA_910586575.1 uncultured Clostridia bacterium
AGCGCACCCGGCCCATCTGGTCCGGGAACGAAAGAGACAGCTCGCCCTGCCCGGTCGTACCCGCGCCGTCGCGCAGGCAGACCAGCTGTTCCCGCTTCACGCGCCCGTAGAACGGGCAAACCGGCGCTCTCGGCATACTGCAAGCCCCCTGTCTCGAGTAATACGATTTGTAATATTCAGTAAAATTATAACACACTGTTTCGTGAAATGACAAGCTGCCTTTTTGCACAAACTCTGTTTTGGGAAAGGGAAATCGCCCCGGTTAAGGGGCGGCTTCTCCCATTGTCTTTTCCATCTCGCGCAGCAGCGCCTTTGCCGCGGGGCAGTCCGACCGCCGCACAATTTTCAGGACCGTTTCCGCCACGATCCATTTCCGTTCCCGTGCCTGCATCTGTTCCAGCTCCTGCGTAAGCGCCGCCTTGATCCGGACGCCGTCCGCGCGTCCGATCCGTCCCAGCCCATGCAGCTCATACAGCAGGCACAGCGCCAGATAGGCGGTCCGCTCGGACGGCGGCAGGGCATCCGGCAGCGGTTCCCGGCGAGCGGCGCGGCGGTTTATTTCCTCAAACGTCATACCGTTTCCACCTTCACGTAAATGCCCGGAATTTCCGCCCAGAACTTTTCCACGATCTCACAGCAGACCTGGGCGTCGTCTTTCCAGAAGCCCGCATCCGTCATGCAGTCCTTGAGCAGCTTCTGGAGGTTGTCTGTATCGGGCTTTGTAACCCGGTATTCCCCGTCCTTGTGCCGTCCTCTGGGGAAGCACCACTTCACAACCAGCCGTGCGCCGCCTGCGATGGGCTCTGCGGGCTTCTGACGGCACAGCCGGTCATACATCATAGCCCGCGCGTTTTTTAGCTCCTGCGGCTCGTAGAAGCGCGGCTTGCCGTTCACTACCCGCACCTGTTTTTCTTGGTGTGTCACGGTGGGCGGGTTCATCGGCAGGAAAAATTCAATCGCCATAATCCACACCCCGCCAGGTTCCGGTTTCTTTGTCGTAGACGATATACCCAATATGAGCCAGCATGTCAATCAAAAACAGCGGGAGATCTGTGTGACATTTCACCCAGTCAAGCACACGGTCACTTTGAACTGAATATTCCTGCCCCGATCGTCTTCGGTGTAATGGCGGCATTTTTTTTGCCACGGAAAGACGCTGGTCATAGGCTCTAATTCGCTTTGACATATTCGTTTTACCTAATTAAATCGTTAAAATTTCTCAAGAAGGACAACTTCCTTTGCCAGTGGTCAGGGGGAGGCGTCGTTGTCGTGCGTGAGCTTACGCACGACGACTTACCCCCACTGTCCCTCAGGGACAAAAACGGGTACGTCCTGTCCCTGTCCCTGTCCCTCAAGCTGGGCAAACAGCTGCTGTATCGATATATTTTTAAGACTTTTTCAGCCCGATTTCCCCGTCCTCAATCCAGAAGCCGCCATGATCCCGCAGCCTGCGCCGGACGGTCTTTTCCGATACGCCCATGTACTCCGCGAGGTCGTTTATCGTTACCTTTTCGCCAATCCCGCACGCTTCATAGGCCGTCATAACGCTGTCCTTCCGTTCTTTTTCGCGTTCCTTCGGGGTTTTCTTTTTGGCGGAGGCGCGTTTCCAGGGCATAGCCGCGGCCTCTGCCTGGATATCCGCCAGCGCGCCGCTGTCGTCCAGCCGGTGAATGGGGAAGTCGAACCACATATTGCGCGTAGGAAACCGCGGGAACTCCCGAAGCGTACCCTCCAAGCGCCACGCGGTGCAGACGGCAGCGGCCTTTCTGGCTGTTTCAAGGCGCGGCAAATAAGCCTGCTCCGGCAGGTTTTTTTGACAAATTTCCCGCATGACCGCAGCGCTGCACGCGTCGTCCTGGGACGCTTCTGACGCCTTCCCGGCTTCTGTAAGCGCGGCCATACACGCCGCGCAGACCGCCTTATTTTCGATCTGTTTCCGCAAATCGTCGGACACTTCCAGTTCGATCAGGTCCAGCAGCGCGTCCGGGTCGCGCGCGAACACGCCGCTGCCGCTGGCGCGGTCCATACTGCGCTTGCCGCCCTGCGCGCCCTTGGAATGGTGGTGGCAGTAAATGACCGCCGTCCCCAGCTCGGTGCAAACCTTGTCAAACTGGTTGCAGAAGTGCGCCATCTGGTCGGCGCTGTTCTCGTCGCCGGTAATGACCTTGTAAATCGGGTCAATAACTACCGCGATATAGTCCTTTTTCGCGGCGCGCCGGATCAGCTTCGGCGCAAGCTTGTCCATCGGGACAGACTTCCCGCGCAGGTTCCAGATATCGATATTTTTCAGGTGCTCCGGGGCGATGCCCAGCGCCTCATAAACATCCCGGAAGCGGTGCAGGCAGGAAGCCCGGTCAAGCTCCAAATTGACATACAGCACCCGCCCCCGCGCGCACGCAAACCCCAGCCAGGGGCGCCCCTCCGCCAAACAGATACACAGCTCGATCAGGCTGAAGGACTTGCCCGCCTTGCTCGGCCCCGCCAGCAGCATTTTATGCCCCTGACGCAGCACGCCTTCAATCAGCGGAGGCGACAGCGCGGGCAGGTTGTCCCAGACGGCGGCCAGCGGCTCCGGGTCGGGAAGGTCGTCGTTGACGCCCTCGATCCAGTCGCGCCATTCCTCCCAGGACGCCTTGCCGATATTGGTATCCGCGAGGAATTGCTTCCTGCCGTCCCGCAGCACGCCGGGCATCCGGGACAGCCGCGAGGGATTGCGGTTCTGCTTGTCGAGCATCAGCCCGTTTTTCTCGCAAACCTGATACAGGTAATCGATGCGCCTGCGGTATTCCTCATAGTTGCCCGCGTCGATCCGGACAATCGCGTGCAGGCTTTTCCCGCCGGAATGCACCAGCGCCGCGACCGGCAGGTCCAGCTCACGTATGATTGCGTTTTGTTTCCCGATCGGGAGCGTATCGGATTCGACCAGCGCGTAACGGAACGCGCTTACGTTTTCATTTTTGACGCCGTTCCCGTCCAAGGGATTAAACCGGATCCATGCGCCCGCCGCGGGGGTATAATCCCCCAGCACCGCGCCCAGGTCGCCGCCGCAGCCCTTCAGCTGCTCAATCAGCGTGCCGGCCGTGCGGTCATAGCAGCCCTTTGTCGGGCCGTAGCCGCCGTCCTCTTTCTTGAAACTGCGTGTCACATAACCTACAATATCATCTTTTTCAAACAGCGTTTCCAAATATCGGATCAACTGATTTTCCGGGTTCCATTCCGCAGGCTCCTGGACTTCCGCCTCCTCAACCCAATTCTGGTCCACCACACGGCCATCTTTCTCGCACAGTCCGCCTATGTATTCTTCCCAGCCCATTTCACGCCCGTGCTGCTCTACCCCTCGAACATCAGGGCACGCAGTCTGCCAGCCTCTGGAAAGCGCCATCTGCACGATCGTTCCGGCGGTAATTGGGTTGCCATTCCCCCGGAAGCTCGCCCATTTTTCTGCGCACTCCCGGGGGTGGTAGCGGGCGCTGTCGCGCCTGCTCCAATCGTCCCAGTCCTTTACGGAACAGCCCGATTCCTTCAGGCCCATTCCGACATTCAGCCATTCTTGATAAGTTAATTCCGCAGGTTTTATGTGGTCAAGTGCCGCAAGAAGGTCATACTGCCGCATCGCCGCCTCCTTCCGGCACATAGCTTTCCGGGGTGACGCCGCGCGGCAGCTTCCAGCCGTTTGCCGCAATGCGGTCAATCATTTTGGAAGCGTGCGCGAACTGCCATGTTCCGACATGCCGGAACCCCCGGTTTTCCAAAAAGCGGATCTGCTTGGGTGTTGTCAGCCCTTCCGCCCGCCGCTTGTCCAGCCGGTCCAGCAGCTTTGCGGCCTTCCCGGCGTTTTCCACGGCGTCCGGCAGGATGCCGAGCTTTTCAAGGGCCTGCACCTGCTTGCCGCTCGGCGGCCCCATCTCCCAGCCGAACGCCGGGACATAGCCGGAAAGGTCCTCCGCCTGGATGCTCATTTCAAATTGAAGCGGGTCCACCAGGCGCTGCTTCCGTTTCCGCATTTCGGAGAGCTTCTTTGCAAGCGCCTCCTCGCGCTGCTGCACGACCTCCTCGCTCGCGGCCTTTTCCGCCTCCTCCAGGTCTACCGCGTTCCCGGCGGCTTCTTCCAGATTGGCGGTTACCCGCTGCGCGACCTCCTCGTTTTCGCAAATCAGGTTTGCCGGATGGCAAAGCTCGTGCCGCTCGGTGTGCCACAGGAAATCGAGCAGCAGCAGATGGTCTTTGCCGGGGAAAAGCCGGGTGCCGCGCCCCACCATCTGCGAATACAGCGCGCGTACCTTTGTGGGCCTGAGCACCACAATGCAGTCAACGGCGGGGCAGTCCCAGCCCTCGGTCAGCAGCATGGAATTGCACAGCACATTGGTTTCCCCGCGTTCAAACGCGGCCAGGGTTTCCGCGCGGTCGGCGCTTTCGCCGTTGACCTCAGCGGCGCGGAAGCCCTTTGTAATCAGGATATCACGGAATTTTTTCGATGTCGTCACCAGCGGCAGGAACACAACCGTGCGCCGGTCGGCACAGTGCTTCGCCATTTCATCCGCTATCTGATGCAGGTACGGATCGAGCGCCGATCCCAGGTCTGCCGCCCTGAAGTCCCCCGCCTGCACGGCTACGCCGGACAGGTCGAGCTTCAGCGGGATGGTCATTGCGCGGATGGGGGACAGATACCCCTCCTTGATTGCTTTGGGAAGCGTATACTCATACGCCAGCGACTGGAACACCTGCCCCAGGTTCTTCATATCGCCCCGGTCCGGGGTCGCCGTCACCCCCAGTACCCTTGCGCCCGGAAAGTGCTCGAGGATCCGCTGATAGCTGTCCGAAATCGCGTGGTGCGCCTCATCGATGATGATGGTACCGAAGTAATCCGGCGGGAACCGTCCCAGACGGCTTTCCCGCATCAGCGTCTGTACCGAACCGACCACGATCCGGTACCAGCTGCCGATACAGGTCTCCCCCGCCTTTTCGGTCGCGCAGCCAAGCTTTACCGCCTTGCGCAGCTTATCCGCCGCCTGTTCCAGCAGCTCCCCGCGGTGGGCCAGGATCAGCACCCGGTCCCCCTGCCGCACGCAGTCCGCCGCAATATTCGCGAATACGATGGTTTTCCCACAGCCTGTGGGCAGCACCAGCAGCGTCCTCCGTCTTCCCTCCTTCCACTCACCTTCAACCGCTTCCCGCGCCGCCTGTTGATACGGCCGAAGCTCCATCAGAACGCCCCCGCCTTCCATTTCGGGGCCTGGTTGTTCTCCGGCTCCAGGAACCGGTCGATATCGTTTGCCTGACGCTCTTTTCCGTCGTTCCCGGTATAGGGGCGGACCGTCACCTTGCAGCGCCCGCGGGCCCCCAGCACCTGGTTCCAGTTCATCCGCAGCCGTTCGCCGTGCTTCCTTGCGCCGATGCTGGTGAAAAACTGGCACAGCTTCCACTCGTACCTGTCGTAAAGGAACAGGTTGCAGGTAACGCTCGCGTGCCCCTGCGGGGAGTCGATCCCCAGCGTCAGGATCGCCTTGTTGCAGGGCGGTATCTTGGACGAACCGTTATGCCGCCCGCGCTCAAAGCCTTCGACCACAAAATCGTATTCGCCCTCCGGCAGCAGCACCCAGCCGACGCTTTCGTTTTCGATCTCATCATCCCAGGCAAGCTCTCTGCCCATTGTCTCAGCCATTTTCATCGTCCTCCTTCTTAAAACGGAACCTTCCGTTCATCCTGAATCATTTTGAATACCTGCTCCCACGCGCCGATCAGGACGCCCTGAATAAAGTCCTGCGGATAATCCTTGACCGGCATATCCAGCGGGAAATAACCCTTTTCCGATACCACAAGCCGAATCTCGGCTTCCGTCACCGCGTTGTTCTGCATCAGCCCCCGCAGCGCTTCCGGCAGTTCGGGCGGCAGCGGCTCCCGCGTTCCAATTTCGGTAAAGCCTTCCGGCGCGCCGGATTCCTGCCCGGACGCGATATCCATTGCAATCTGCTCCGGGGAAGGCTGTGCCGCCGCTTTTTCCTTCGCGGGAGGCTCCGGCGCGGCATTTCTCGGCGCTGCGGGCTCCGGGCGCGGCTCCGGCGCGGGGGGCTGGGGTACGGGCGGCGGCGCGGCGCCCGCCGCATCGATGCACGCCGCAATTTCCCGGAAGTCAAACGGCAGCTCCTCCGCCAGCCCGTGCCGGTTCTTCGCGTCCCAGCAGGGGTGATGGCTCGTATACATGACGCGTTTGCCGCCCTGCGCCTTTACCTTTTTATCCTCCGTCCGCACCGTGAAGGTCTTATAATTCGCAAACAGCACGATGTCTGCCCATTCCTTCAGCATCGGCGAATTCATTTTCGTCAGCTTCAGGCTCCAGCGGTCATAGGGGGCCATCTCGTCCGGCTGCTCAAACTTTGACAGCTTGGCGTGCGCCGTGACCACCACATGGATGCCCTTTCCGACCACGTCCTCCAGAAGGTTCAGCATCCGTCCGAACTCTTCTCCCAGGAAAACGTACCCTTTGCCATATCCAAAATCTTCTATGCCGGTTTTCTGGTATTTCGCGCAGATTGAGGATGTACAAAGCTGCTCCGCCCAATCCGCCGTATCAATAACCAGCGTCCTGCACAGCTCGGGACGGTGGGTTACCTCTTTGATTTCGTCCAGCAGGAACTGCCAGCTTGTGGGCTTCGGAAGCCGCGCAACGTCCAGCTGCCTGGTGCTGCCCTCCGTGTCAATAAACAGCGGTTCCGGGAAGCGCGATGCAAAAGTCGTTTTCCCGATCCCTTCCGGGCCGTACAGCACAATTTTCTGTGCGGTCTGGATTTTCCCTCTTGTAATTTCCATTAAAACGTCCCTGCCTTCCATGTCTTTTTCTGTCCCGCGTCAGGCTGCGGCGTGTCCGCGCCGACCGCCTGCCCGTCCTCGATAATGACCGAGCACTCGCCGCCGGTCGATACACGGGTCGCGATCGCCTGCAGGCCCTCCTGTTCCAGCCATGCGCCGAATTCCCGCAGCGTATCCAGATCCATTTGCTCCAGCTTGTCCAGCAGCACAAAACCGCATTCCGGCTTGAGCCGCCGGACGATCGCCGCCGCGATCCGCAGCTGATCCGCGCCGGAAATATCCGACCAGCGCTTCCCCTGGTACGTCAGCGCCCCATCCTCGACCGACAGGCCCGGAAGGGGCAGGTCCGCCCCATCCAGCAGGGCACGCCGATTCACGCGGATATTCTCGATTTCAAGCGTCAGCGCCTGGTACTGTGAGGTCAGCCCCTTTGCGTCCTCCTCGGCCTTTTCCTTGTCGAGGTTCGCGCGTACCTTCCGGTTCGTCTCCTCAATGCTTTCCAGCTGCTGCTCCAGCTCGGCGGTCGGCTCGTCGGCCAGACCGGCTGCGGCGGCGCGCGCCTGCTCAAGGTCGGCGCATACCGCCGCATATTCCGTCCGCAGGCGATCCAGCTGTTCCGCAAGGGCATTCTCCTTCTGTTCCAGCTGGTGCAGGCTGTCCCGCCTGCGCTGGTTCTCTCCATTGCGCGCAAGAATATCCTGCTGCCGCCGGATCAGCTCGGACGCCGAAACCAGCTCGCCGGGCACGTCCGGATAGCTCGGCAGCTCCTTTGCATACTTCGTCTTCTGGTCCGCGAGCTGCCCAAGCGCGTGCCGCTTGTTGTAAAGCTCCTGCTCCCTGCGGTCCAGCGTGTAAAGCTCCTCCTCTACCCCGATAATGCGCAGCAGCGTCCCCGACTTTTCCTTGTCGGTTGCCGCCAGGAATTTCGGCAGGTCCAGCGCCAGGTTCTCCACAAACTCATTCAGCAGCGTCTGCCCGCCCTTGCGCCCGGAAGGGTCGGTCACCTTCAGGCTTCCGTTTTTGCCGCCGCGCTCCACGACCAGGCCGTTTGACAGCGTGACCGAAAGCTTGGGCGGCAGCACCGAGCCGTCCCGCTGCGCCGCCTCCGGGCGGAAACGGTCGCCGCCCAACGCCCAGGCGATGGCGTCCAGCACAGAGGTTTTCCCCTGCCGGTTCTTGCCGCCGATGACGGTCAGGCCGTTCTCGGTCGGCGTAAGTACAAGCGCTTTGATCCGCTTGACATTCTCAATTTCAAGCCGGTTGATTTTAACCATTCTGATTTCTCCTTCCTGCCTGCGGCACAGCCGCCCGCTCCCCTTCCGTAACAAGCTTTTCCAGCTGCGCCAACGTGTCCCGCAGCAGCCGTTCCACAGCGTACAGCGCCGCCGCCGTCTGTTCCTCCGGCGTGCAGTACACCGCCTCCGCAATGACACCCACCAGCGCTGCCCCTCCGGACAGCTGCGCCAGAACGTGGTCAAGGGCGTCTACATAATCCATCACGGTATTTGAGTGAGTTAACATTCTATGAACAAACCCTAGCTAAACTGTGAAT
>CAJUJQ010000135.1 GCA_910586575.1 uncultured Clostridia bacterium
TCACGTCTCTCTTTCAATGGCTTCCTTTTTCTGGGATTTTTATGAAACTGCCGTGGGAATGACAAAATTCCGTCTTGACAAACAGGGGAAATTCGTGTATGATGAAACTATCAATCAGACCCCGTATCCCGGGGGTGGGAGGTAAGGATAAGGATGATACAGCATTTTAACGTGACCGGCATGAGCTGTGCCGCCTGCTCGGCGCATGTCGAAAAAGCCGTTGGCGCACTATCAGGCGTTCGCCAGGTACAGGTGAATTTGCTTGCCGGTACGATGAAGGTTGATTATGAAGAAGCCGCGCTGGACGACGCAGGCATTATCCAAGCGGTGGTTTCCGGCGGCTACGGTGCGTCGGTGCGCGGGAAGGACGGCGCAAAAGCCGCTTCCAACGCGCCGCAGTCCGACCCCAACGCCGACCTTCAGGAAATGTGGCGGCGGATTGTGGTTTCATTTGTGTTCCTCGCGCTGCTGATGTACGTTTCCATGGGGCATATGGTGGGCGCGCCGCTGCCTTCGGTGCTTACCGGCGCGGAAAATATGATGGGCTTTGCGCTCACCCAGTTTTTACTCACCCTGCCAATCTGCATTGTCAATAAAAAATATTATGTGAACGGCTTCAAAACGCTTTTGCACCGTGCGCCGACGATGGATGCGCTGATTGCGGTCGGTTCGGGTGCAGCAATGGTTTACGGCGTGTTTGCGCTTTATCAGATCGGTTACGGCCTTGGGCATGGTGATATGGCGCGTGTGCATGAATATGGGCACGACCTTTATTTTGAGTCCGCCGGTATGATTTTGACGTTGGTGACGCTGGGCAAATACTTCGAGACCCGCTCGAAAAAACGCACCGGTGAGGCGATCGCCAAGCTGATGGATCTCCGCCCGCAGACCGCGCAGGTTATCCGGGACGGCGTGGAAGTGACTGTTCCCATCGATGAAGTGCTGGTCGGTGACCTGATTGCCGTCCGTCCGGGGCAGAGCGTACCGGTTGACGGCGTTATCACCGAAGGCCGCACCGCGCTTGACGAATCCGCGCTGACCGGGGAAAGCATTCCGGTCGAAAAGGGTGAGGGGGACGCTATCATTGCAGCTACCATCAACAAGACCGGTTCGGTGGTTTTCCGCGCGTCGCGCGTCGGCGACGATACGACCCTATCACAGATTATCCGGCTGGTGGAGGAAGCAAGCGCTTCCAAGGCGCCAATTGCCGCACTGGCAGATAAAGTCGCGGGAATTTTTGTTCCGGCGGTGCTCGGGATTGCGCTCGTAACCGCAATTATCTGGCTTGCCGTGGGTGCGACTTTTACGTTTGCGCTGTCGTGTGCGATTGCGGTGTTGGTCATTTCATGTCCGTGCGCGCTGGGGCTTGCAACGCCGGTAGCGATTATGGTTGGCACGGGCGTCGGCGCGGAAAACGGCGTCCTGTTCCAATCTGCGGAAGCGCTGGAACGCTTGCAGGCTGTCAATGCGGTGGTACTCGATAAGACCGGCACGGTAACGGAGGGGCACCCGCGTGTAACCGATGTGGTTCCCGCAGGCATTGACAAACGGGAATTGCTGACCGTTGCGCTGTCGCTGGAGCAGCCGTCCGAGCACCCGCTGGCCGAGGCGGTCGTCACCTACGCAAAGGCGCAGGGCATCTGTCCCGGGGAAACCCGCGATTTTGCCGCCGAGGTCGGCAAGGGCATTGCGGCGACCGTCAACGGCAAAGTATGTACGGCGGGCAACGCACGGCTGATGGGCGAGCAGGGGATTGACCTTTCCACGCTGGAAGCGCAGGGCGCGGCATTCGCGGCAGCAGGCAAAACACCGCTGTATTTCGCGCGGGAGGGCAGGGCAATTGGTTTGCTGGCGATTGCCGATGTCGTTAAAGAAACTAGTGCGCAGGCGGTCAAAGCGCTGCGCGATTTGCGGATTGATGTGACGCTGTTGACCGGTGACAACCAAGTGACTGCGGAAGCCATCCGCAGGGAATTGGATATCCCGCGCGTAGTTGCCGAGGTGCTGCCGCAGGACAAAGAGCGGGAAATCCGCACCCTACAGGAGCAGGGCAAGGTCGTCGCCATGGTGGGTGACGGCATCAATGACGCGCCTGCGCTCGCCAGGGCAGATGTTGGCATTGCTATCGGCGCGGGAACCGATGTTGCTATCGAATCGGCGGATGTGGTGCTGATGAAATCCGATTTGATGGACGCGGTCAACGCGGTTCGTCTGTCCCGCGCGGTTATCCGCAATATTCGGCAAAACCTGTTTTGGGCATTCTTCTACAACTGCATCGGCATTCCGCTGGCTGCCGGTGTATTCTGGACGGCATTTTCCCTCAAATTAAGCCCGATGTTTGGCGCGGCAGCAATGAGCCTGTCGTCCGTATGCGTCGTTTCCAACGCTTTGCGGCTAAAGCTGTTCCAACCGCTGCACTCCCAGCATTCTGCGGCGCAGGCCGTTGAAACCATACAAACCAAAAACCGAAAGGAAGATGTAACCATGAAAAAGACCATTTCGATTGAAGGCATGATGTGCCCGCACTGCTCAGGCCGTGTAACTGACGCATTGAACGCGCTGGACGGCGTTTCCGCCGAGGTCAGCCATGAAACCGGCAAGGCAGTCTGCACACTGTCCGGCGATGTTTCGGACGATGCCCTGCGCGCCGCTGTGACGGAGGCAGGTTATAAAGTATTGGGGATTGAAGCGTGAAGGCAGATAAAAAACGGGTTTCCAAGCTGGTAAAGATGGCGCGCGGCCAGTCGGAAGCGGTTCTCGAAATGATTGAGAACGACCGGTACTGCATGGAGATTGCAAACCAGCTTGCGGCGGCGGAATCGCTGCTGCACAAGGCGCGACAGGAGGTGCTTCGCGCCCATTTGGAAGGCTGTGTGCGCGAAGCGTTGGAGTGCGGCGACGAAAGCGAACGGATACGCAAGCTGGATGAAATTATCAGCCTGCTCGACAAAGCCGATCGATAAAATACCACAAAAAAGCCCGCGGAGCAGTGATTTGTTCCGCAGGCTTTTTTGTTAGGGGACAACCCTGCATGTCACTCACTGAGCAGCATACGGTCATTGTCGATATTGAACTTTTTCAGCAGGTCGGAAACCTGAAGGTTTTTCTTTTCTTCCCCCTTGATATCGACCACGATCCGCCCTTCGTTCATCATAATCAGGCGGTTGCCGTAAGTGATGGCATTGCGCATGTTGTGGGTGACCATCAGCGCGGTCAGCTGGTCGCGGCGGATGATTTCGTCGGTCAGCTGCAACACCTTGTCCGCAGTTTTAGGGTCAAGCGCCGCGGTATGCTCGTCGAGCAGGAGCAAATTGGGCTTCTTGATGGTCGCCATTAACAGGGTAAGCGCCTGCCGCTGCCCGCCAGAAAGCAGGCCGACCTTGCTGGTCATGCGGTTTTCAAGGCCAAGTCCGAGCGGTGCGAGTTTTTCGCGATAAAGCTCACGTTCCTTCGCGGTAATGCCCTTGCGGAAGGTGCGCGCGTCCCCGCGCCGTGCTGCAAGCGCCAGATTTTCCTCGATTCCCATATTGGCGGCGGTGCCCATCATTGGATCCTGGAAAACACGCCCCAGGAATTTCGCGCGTTTGTATTCCGGCAGGGAAGTCACAACGGTGTTACCGATCACAATCGAGCCTTGGTCTACCGGAAAAACACCGGAAATCGCGTTCAGCATGGTGGATTTGCCTGCGCCGTTACCGCCGATGATGGTGACAAAGTCGCCGGGTTCCAGCTTCAAATTGATCCCGTTCAATGCGTTTTTTTCGTTAATAGTGCCCGCATTGAAGGTTTTATAAAGTCCTTTCAGTTCCAGCATCACTTTTTGCCTCCCTTAGAAAAATATTTGCCCTTCCAGTAAGGGATGGCGAGGAAAACCGCAACCACAAGTGCCGAGAGCAGCTTGAGCAGATTGGCATCCAGGCCAAGCACAAGGACGATCTGGATGACGATGTAATAAATAATCGAGCCGCAGGCAACCGCCAGCAGCCGGAGCGCAAAATTCCGGAAAATACGGCCAAATACCGCTTCGCCAATGATGCAGGCGGCAAGACCAATGACGATTGCGCCGCGTCCCATGCTGACATCGGAAAAGCCCTGGTACTGGGTCAGCAGCGCACCGGAGAACGCGACCAGCGCATTGGAAAGCATCAGCCCGAGCACCTTATTGAGATCGGTATTGATGCCCTGTGCGCGGCTCATATTCGGGTTGGAACCAGTCGCACGGATGCCGCAGCCCAGCTCCGTACCGAAGAACCAGTAGAGCAGGGCAATCACTGCCAATGTAATCAAGGTTACCATCACCAGCGGGTTATGGAGCGCCGCTTCTTTTACCCAACGGAGCGAAACCAGCAAATCAAACTTGTCCACGTTGATGGCTTGGTTGGATTTCCCCATGATTTTCAGATTGATGGAATACAGCGAAAGCTGGGTCAAAATACCCGCCAGGATCGCCGGGATGCCCATAAAGGTATGGAAAATACCGGTTGCAAGGCCGGTGAGCATGCCCGCAATCAACGCGGCCAGCATAGCGACCCATACATTATATCCGGCAAGCATCAACATGATGCAGACCGCGCCGCCGGTACAAAACGAGCCGTCAACGGTCAGATCGGCTACGTCAAGGATGCGGTAGGTGATGTATACGCCAATCGCCATAATACCCCAGATAAGGCCCTGCGCCACGGCGCCGGGCAATGCCCCCGGCAAGGAAGCCAGCCGGGAGAGAATGGTTAAAATCAAGAAGAACCCCTCCAAACAAATGCTCATAGATAAAAATATTATAACAAAAAACAGTGAAAAAGGGAAGCCCCTTTTTCACTGTTTTTGTACTTTTTTCAGAAGAAATTACGCAGCCGCCTCAATTGCTTCGTAGCCTTCCGGAACGGTGATGCCAAGCTCTTCGCAGATATCCGCGTTGTATTTCTTGGTAACCGTTGTGTATGCAACCGGCATGGTGGCAATGTCAGCCTCGCCGGACAGGATCTGCGCAGCCATCTCACCAGTGGTGCGGCCAAGGTCATAGTAGCTGATGGACAGGGTAGCAACGCCGCAGCCGCGGGCAATGCCTTCCTCACCGGCGAATACCGGGACCTTTGCGGGACGGCAGATGTTGTCGATGATACCGGTGTTGTTTGCGGCGGTGTTGTCCGTCGGGACGTACAGCACTTCGTTTTCATTGGAAGCGGTCGTGCAGACAGCAGCCAGGTCGTTGGAGTCCGCGAAGGGGTAAAGGGTGGCGGTGCAGCCCAGGCCTTCGAGCGCTGCCTTGACAACGTCTACCTGATACTGGGAGTTGGCTTCCGCAGAGCAGTACAGCAGGCCAATCTTCTGCACGTCGGGCATCCATTCCTTGATCATCGCTGCCTGTTCGTCCAGGGGCGCGCGGTCGGAGGTACCAGAGATATTGCCGCCAACGGTGCCGTCAAAATCATCAATGCTGAGCGCAACGCCATACTCGGTAACAGAAGTGCCAAGGATCGGGATATCGCTGGTGCCAGCGGCAGCCGCCTGAAGGGCAGGGGTCGCGTTGGCAAGGATCAGGTCAACGCCCTCCGAAACAAAACCATTGATAATGGTGGAGCAGGTATTTGCGTCACCCTGTGCGTTCTGGTACTTGAAGGAAACGCCGTCGCCAAGCGCTTCGGCCAGGGCATCCTGGAAGCCCTTGGTTGCCGCGTCGAGTGCCTCATGCTCCATCAGCTGGCAAATGCCGATGATGTAGGAGCCGGTCGCTTCGGTGCCGCCCTCTTCGGGGGTGCTGGCATCGTCAGAAGACGCGGGGGTATCATTGCCGGCATCGGCGCTGTCCGCGTTGTCATTGCCGCCGCAGGCCGCCATGCTCAGTATCATAAGGCCAGCCAGCAGAAGCGCAAGAATTTTCTTCTTCATTGTGAAAACCTTCCTTTTCGATGAAACAATTCGCAGGGGAGACAAAACCTCCTGCCTACAGTTTTTCATTTTAGCAGTTAAAAGCGCCCGGGTCAAGATAAACTTTTATTTCGACATGATTTTTTCGTGGGGGAGGGTGGCTTTTTCTTCCAGATATGTCAGCTGAAATATTAACGCAGTGAATTGTGAAAGGAAACACAATCAGAAATTTCACCTGGGGGATTGCATTTTTATCCCTATTCTTCCGTCGAATTTAACAAAACAGCAATTTGATTTTCGTTAAAAAGCACTAAAACGGAGTCGAAAATTTGTAGGCTTGCATAAAAACGCTGAAAATTCAAAAAACACAAAATAGGGGCTTTTCTTTTTTCCACGGCATGGTATAATGGGAACATAGAAAGCAAAGCAACAAGAAAGAAAACAGTACATAACGAACTGGAGGTAACTGACGATGACCAGAGCAATTAAGGTAAAGAATACCGACGATATCCAGAAGATTAACCGCATTGTAACCCGATATGGGTATGACATTTGGATTCACGGCAAGAGCGGTATGGTAGACGCGAAGAGCCTGCTTGGCATGTTCCTGCTGTCTTTGAATGAACCCCTCAGCCTTGTTGTTGAGGACGACGTGGACGCGACCGATCTGCTGAAGGATCTGGCGGATTACCTCGAAATCGAGGACTAAATAGAAGCGGTATTGCAGGGGCTGCCCGGAAGGGCAGCCCTTTTCTGTGGTACGTGGGGGAGTGCTCTGAAAATTACTGTGAAATTTTCTGTGAAAAATTGCATTTTCCGCATAAGTGTGTTACACTAATACCTAAATAATGATTTTTGCAAGAGGTCAACCACTGTGGCACAAAAAAACACCATGACACGGGACGCAATGCTGTTCCTGCCCGCCAAAGTTGCGGAGGGGCTGCTGCTGATGCTGGTCAGCTCGCTCTATTCGCACATCTTCCTTCAGGAAGCCAACGGCTTTTTTAACTCCATTAATTTGACCATTCAGCTGTGCTACCTGATTTTAGCGGGCTGGATGGCAAACGCCGCAACCCGCTATGTCGCGGAGGAATACCGCACCGACCGGGGGCAAAAGCTGTTTTCAACCGTTTCAACCGTATACCTGCTCATTTGCGCGCTGGTTTCAGCCGGTTATTGTATCACGGCCATCCTTACCGAGAGAAGCGCTTATTTTTTAGCGATCCTGATGTTTATGAGCTATACCTGTTTTCAAATCCTGAACGCGGCGTTGGTGCAGCTGGGCAGGATTGGCGCATCGGTGGCGTTTTCGCTGCTGTCGGCGCTGCTCAAGCTGGGGGTTGCCTATGCGTTGGTTGGCGGGGCGAGCGAATTTCCCTCTCCGGTGCCCGCCATCATTGCGGCAACCGCTGCGGACGGCATTGCGGGGCTGGGGGCGGCTCTGGTGCTTTCGTTCCCGCAGGTGGTGCGGCTGCGGTATTTTTCGCGTGCGCTGCTGGAAAAATTCCTAAAATACGGCATCCCTCTGATGGGCGTTTCCATTTCGGTTGCCCTGCTGAATCAGATTGACCGGATTCTGGTAGTCAATATCTACGGGGACGCGGTTTTCGCCGTCTACAGCAACAATAATTCGATTGCAAACAGTATTTTTACCATGCTTTCGGTCGGTATCATGCGCGGCGTTTACCCAAATGCGCTGCGTGCTTGGCGGGAAGGGGGCAAGGCGCTTGCCAAGCCGCTTTTGGATAAAGGCGTCCGGCTGTATCTGCTGTTTGCCGCGCCTGCGGTGTGCGGGCTTTCGGCGGTTTCTTACACGCTGTCCGATTTCATCTTTGCGGAAGGATATGAGGCTGGCTACCCGGTTATTATTTTCACTTCCTGCGCAATGCTGTTTATGGGGCTGACCGAGTATGCAAACAAGGCCTATGAGCTGGAACAGTCCACAACCGCTATTTTGCAGAACAGCGCGGCGGCGGCAGTCATCAAGGTTGGGGCATCCCTGCTCCTGATTCGGACAATCGGATATCAGGCTGCGGCGCTGGGGTCAGTGGTCGCGTTCGCATGCTACTTTATCATTACGGTGCTCCGTGTGCGCAGGCGCTTTTTGTTCCGCGTCCCGATAAAATCGCTTGTACGGATTTTGAGTTCGGCGCTGCTCTGCGGCGCAGCTGCTTTCGGGTGCACGCGGCTTCCGGCAGGAAATGCTGTCCGGTTGGTGTCTGCCGTGGCCTGCGGCGCGGTGGTTTATGCGGCTTGTATCCTCCTTTCCGGGGAAGGGAAGCCCGAATTTGATGCCATAAAAGCAAGGCTGAAACGAAATTGAACAAATCGGTGTCCCTGTGGTGCTGCTCCAAGTCCGTTTTTTGGGTGCAGCATCTTTTCTTTAGCATAATAATGAAACGCATCGGTTGTGATTTTTTCAGAATGATGACAGCGGTTCATTTTACCGTCTTTCCTGCATAGGAATA
>CAJUJQ010000136.1 GCA_910586575.1 uncultured Clostridia bacterium
AAAAAGCATTGACGAAAATGACATAAAATGTTAGACTGAAAGAAATTAGAACGCTGCGCAGCGGTAAAACGTTTTACAAAAAGGAGGAGTAACATTGAACCAAAGAAGAAACAGGCGTATCCTGTCATGGATCCTGTGCTTTGCAATGTTGTTCGGCATGCTGCCGGGCGCACTTGCATGGAGCGAAACAGATACCAAGACGGATGCTGTCGAAATTGCGTTCTTTAAGTTGGACCCGGACGCACAAATTGCCGATGGCAGTAAACCGACAGCTGCAAATGCGGTAACCGATTATGAAATCGTTTATCAGCATTCCGACGGCTCCGATTCGGATACGCTGAAAAAGGGCGCTACTGGAGCGGGTTACGACAACGGCATCTATTATTTGGAAACAAATAATAATAAAAGTGCTGAGAACGTAGCAGAGGGAGACACCGTCGAGATTTCCGGCATTGAAGTTCCGGAAGGAATTTATCGTGTCGATCTGATTTACAAGCAGAACGCCTCCAATCGCGCGGCCATTCAATGTGTGCTGGACGATGAGGAAATGGGTGATCCTATTGACCTGTCGACACAGCAGCAGCCGGTCGACAGCAACACGCTGCTGAATGCAAGTTCGTATTACAGCGCATCCAAGCCAGTTAATACATTCTACAGCTATGAGCTTTCCAGCAAATGGGAAGCGACGGGCAAAGAGCACACCTTTACCGCAGCGGTGACAAAACCAGGCGCTGTCGTGGTATATGGGCTGCTGTTCACCCCACCGGCGGCGCTGACGCTGGACAAGGATGCGGTTGCGCTCGATCTGCCGGACACCCCGACTGCCGTTGTCACCGCCGCACTGGGCGATGGCTACGAAATTTCGTGGGAATCCGAGGACCCGAGTATCGCCACCGTTACACCGGATGCGGAAAACAACACCGCCACCATTACGGCGGCCGGCGTAGGTGAGACAACCGTCACCGCGACAGCCGAAAACGGTGCTGGCGACAGGAAAACGAAAACCGTAGAGGTAACGGTGACAAGGAGCGCCGCAATTACGCTCAGCCGTTCCGACCTGTCCTTCAACCTGGGCGAGTCGGCAGAACCGAAGACTGTGACCGCCACCTACAGCGCACAGTTTGACAGCCTGACCTGGACTTCCAGCGATGCCGGGGTTGCCACAGTTACGCCTGATGTGCCTGGTGGGAATACCGCCGTCATTGCCCCGGTCGGGCAGGGCACAGCAACCATTACCGCTGCTGTCTCCCGGAAGGATGACCAGGCAGTTAAGGAATCTGCTGAACTGAGCGTTACCGTTGAGCAGACCAGCCACATTGCGATCGTGCTGAAGGACACGGCTTCCTCCAATGTGCTGACCCTGAATGCGGAGCAGCAGTATATCCGCGTTGCGGCGAATACAACGGTCGGTGATTTGCTGGATTCGCTGGAGCTGCCCCGCGTACGTACAGACGGTTTCTCGGTGCAGACCAGTGCGGGCGCGACAAAGGAGCGCTCAGAAACCCTCCTTTCCAGCGACATCCTGGTTGCGGAACTGAGTGGCCAGGTTGCGCGCTACAGCCTGTATGTAGAAGGCGATAGGACGAACACGGCAATCGTTGTGAAAACCGATCCGGACGATTTCGAGTTCGGAATGCAAGGCTCGAATATTGGTGAAATCACCGACGGCAGCATTACCCTGACCGACGGCAAGGTCCGCCGTATCTGGGTTGCGGATACTACGATACCCAGCACCACCGGCGGGGACGGTACGAACAACAAGGGCCTTGCCAAGCAAATCAACAAGTCGGATTATACCGGCAATATTGGCCGTCTGCGCGCCCTGCGCAGCTGTGACGAAATTGTGGAGCAGCTGGAATCCGCCAACGGCACGGCGCAGACCTATCAAATCACGGATTCGACGGGTACGGCAAAGACCTCCGCGCTTCCGGTAGATGGTGATAAGCTGGTCGTTACTGCTGAGGATGGCACGACCAAAAAGGAATACACGATTTCTGTCATCCAGGCCGCGATGAATGGCCGGCTCGACCTCAGCCAGACCGAAATGATGGCAGGTGCCCCGCAGACACTGGTGCTGGAATATTACGCCGGGCAGCGCACGCCGGAAGCGGTGGTCGATATTGATCTGCCCGCCGGTATGGACGCAATCAGTGAAAGTGATATCACAATCAATGTGATTGGCCGCGGCGATGTCACGTTTGCCGATTTCTCGGAAAGCGCGGGTACGCTGAACGCGGACGGGACCTTCACGAACGAAAAAATGCATCAGATCCTGGGGCGCGTTGCAGCCGATTACGCCTATAAAACGCTCGGTACCGTAACCCTCAGCGACCGTCCGGGCGGCGGGCAGACCCTGCATTTCACCGGCCTGGACCTGCGCCCGAACAATGGCGCGGACCTGCGCATTACGATTGAGGGCGTGCGGTTTGACACGCTGGGCGACCATGATTTCTCCGCCCGCCTGACCACCGCGGGTTCTGCGGTGGACAGCACCCTTTCCGGCCTGCGCAGCACGGGGAAGGGGTCGGAGACCGCGTCCCTGACTGTAAAGAATACGGTCGCCGACCTGAAGCGCATGCCCTATGACCCGGCTCTTGCAGCTCCCTCGTACCGCTATGAAAACGGCGGCGTGACTGGCCTGAGCTACCTGGATTACAGCGCTATGGGTGAGCTGTATACCTCGGCGTACCTGTCCTGGACAAAGGCATCGGACGCTTCCACTGTGAAGCTGTATACCGCAAAAGGAACTGTGGGCAATGGCGGTGTTGTTACCCCGGGAAGCTGGGATTCCGGCACTGTCATTGATAACAGCGGTTCCTATACAGTGACCGGCCTGGATGCAGACGCGTATTACCAGTTTAAGCTGGAGGTAGCCGGCGGCGCTCATGCGGGCGAGTCGAACACGATCGAGCACTACAGCGGCAAGCTGGACGCGACGAAATTTGGCCTGACGGCCGGAGAGGGCGCCGGGACGGCGCGGGCAAATAAAGCGGCCCTGAACAGCGCGATTTCCTGGCTGAACAGCATCGGCGGCGGCACGCTGGATATCCCCGGCAACGGGAATAACGATGAACCGCTGAGCTATCCCACCGGCACTGTTTACCTGAAGAGCAACGTTTACCTGTACATTGAGACCGGCGCGCGGCTCCATGCCCAGAGCGGCACGATGGACGGCCCGGAAAGCGCATGGTGGAGCTACGGCGATTACGCCAGCGGCACAAATGCCAGCGAAGACCCCTATGCAAACCCGGACAACTTCCTTTCCAAGCAGGACGACGGCCACTGCTTCTTCCAGAACTGCATGATTTATGCCCGCCGCGCGGACAATATCAAGATCATCGGCACAGGCCGGCTGGACGGCAACGGCGTGCTGTCCACCGGCGACGGCACAGTCCACAAGAAAACACCGAACAAGTGCGATGATATGCTTTCGTTTAAGCTTTGCACCAATCTTGAAGTCGGCGGCAAAAACACCCAGGATGACTTGATTTACGATACCTCGCTGGCAAAATCCTATGTCCGGCAGACCGAAACGCTTACACCGGGCTTGTCCTACAAGAAGGGCGGCACGCAAGGGCTTTCTAACATGCTGTATATCGACCGGGGCGGGCATTTTGTAATGCTGTCCACCGGCTCGGACAATGTAAACATCCACGATGTGTACTATCAGAGATACAACACCGGCAATGCCCGCGACGTGTGGGATTTCATGGGCAACCGCAACGTATATGCGGTGAATATCTTTGCAGCGAGCTGCTCGGATGATATCATCAAGCTTGGCTCGGACTGCTCGCTGGGCTTCTCCCGCCCGGTGGCAAATTACAAGGTGCGCAACATCATCGGCGACACCAACTGCAATAACCTGCAAATCGGCTCCGAAACGGCGGACGATACGCTGCATGTCGATGTGGACAACCTGGTCGTGCTCGGCGCGAACAAGGCGGGCTTCTCCATCTCAACAAACGACGGCGCGCTGGTGCAGGATGTAAACCTGAATGAGGGTAAAACCGGCGATGTTTACGTGGACAGCGGCTATTTCCAGCGCACGCGCACCCCAATCTTTATCTCGATTTCGCATCGCGGACGTATCATCGGCGCGGAAAACTACACGACCCCGGCAGAGTTGGGCGGCCAGCGCGCCGTGCGCAATGTTGCGATGGGCCATGTCAAGGACATTTCCTTTAAGCATGTCAAGCTTGTCGAAGCATACGGCGGCAGCTCCTACAACAAAAGCAACCCGGCGGATTATTCGACGTATCAGCCGGTGGAAAAGAATCACAGCGAATTTACTTCGGTTGTGGTCGGCTACAAGATGCCAGAGGGCGTGTCGGATTCCGATATGCCGGACGGACGCGCGACCGGTTATGTGGAAAACGCTGTTTTCGAGGATGTAGAGCTGACCGTAAAGGGCTACAACAAGGAAGGCAACTATCCCTTTGAAACAACGGAAAACACCTGTAAGGAGCTGAACGTAGGCCAGTACAACAGCCCGGATATGGGCGTGCGCCCGTCCTACGGCTTCTATGTCCGCCATGCGAAGGACGTAACCTTTAAGGATGTTAAGCTCGATTTTGAAGGGATTGACGGCGGCACGGATGACCGTTACCCCATCGTATTTGACGATGTGCAGAGCGCGGTGATGGACAACGTGACCATGACAAAGGGCCTGGGCGTAAACGGCCTTGTGCAGCTGCGCGAATCGACCGGCGTTTCGCTGACGAACTGCAAATACGTGGAAAAATCCGCAATGGATACCCCGATTGCGGTTGCGGACGCGGCCGGCCTGTCCGGCGGCGCGGATGCGGCATCCTATACGGTTTACCCCACGCTGCGCGCGATATATGATATCCTGCTTGCGGTGGTGGACGGCGCTGAGGATGTAAAGGCGCTGGGTAATTCCGGCAAAACCATTACTGTTTATACGGATACCACCGTTTCCGGCCTTCTCAGCCAGATTGAGAGCCGGAACGAGCTGGCACTGAGCTTTGCCGTGCGGGACGCAAACGGGCAGCCGAAGGCCGCTGACGCAGCGCTGGCAGAGGGCGACCGCCTGGTTGTAACCTGCACTGCGGACAACGCCAGGGTAAACGAAAAGGTTTATACCATTTCGATTGAGGACCGGCCCGTGCCGGAACCGCAGGGCGACAGCTTCTTTATCCCGTATTACCCGGACGGCGCAGCTGCCCCCACCCTCCGTTCGGAGCCGGACGGAAAGCTGCGTTCAAGCAGTGACGGCGGTGTATACTATCTCCAGCAGAACAATGCGGTGATCGGCGATACGTTCCTGATTGACTTCCCGATCGAGGAAGCAGGAAAGTACCGGATCGATATCATTATCAAAAAAGGCACCCGTGCAACCGTACAGAATTATCTGGACGACGCCGTGCTCAGCGGGGAAGTCAACCTCGGCGACACAGCGGGCCTGACAGATGCGGGCGAGGATATTCATTCCTCGAAAGCGAATACCTATTTCTATCGGACGCTGACCCAGGAGATTGAACTGGCAGCGGGTACGCATACTTTCAAATCGGTTGTCACAGCGCCCAAGGATGTGCTGATCCAGGGCCTGCGCCTGACCAGGCTGGACGAGGAAGAAGAAGGCACACCGGTAACCGGCATCGAGGTAACCCCCTCCGCGCTGCACCTATATTCAGACGGCGGCGCGCAGACGGCACATCTGACCGCAACGGTACATCCTGCGGATGCGGGCAACAAGAATGTCACCTGGTCTTCCAGCGATGAAACGGTTGTGACGGTCAGCGCCGACGGCGTTGTTACCGTGCAGGGCAACGGTACCGCAGTCATTACCGCGACAACAGAGGATGGCGGATTTACCGACACCTGTACCGTCACGGTAACGGTCCATCAAAGCGGTTCGGTGACTGGGGTCGAGGTGGTTCCCTCCAGACTGAACCTGTACTCGAACAGCGGCTCGCAGACGGCGCAGCTGACCGCGATGGTACAGCCTGCAAACGCGGTTGACAAGACGGTTTACTGGTCCTCCAGCGATGAATCGGTCGTGACTGTCAGTGATAACGGCGTTGTCACTGTACAGGGCAACGGCACTGCCGTGATTACCGTAACAACAGAGGACGGCGGATTTACTGCTGGCTGCACAGTTACCGTAAGCACTTATGAAAACCCGGATACGCCGGATACCCCGGATACGCCGGATACCCCGGATGATTCGAGCCGCCCGTCCAGGCCTGACCGGCCGAAAAAACCGAATGGCGGCACTTCCAACACTTCGGGAAGCTCCAATCGCGTTACCGTGAACCAGCCAAACGGCGGCTCGGTGAAAACGGATGTATCCTCGGCGAAACCGGGCGATACGGTTACGATCACCGCAATTCCCGACGCGGGCTACAGTGTTTCCTCCGTTAATGTCACAGACGCGGACGGCGACGCACTGCGCGTGCTCGGCAGCGGCAATGAGTATACCTTTGAAATGCCGGACAGCCGGGTTTCGGTTGCGGTTGTGTTCGCGCCAGAAGGCGGCACACAGCCTGCACCGACGACATTCCCGGATGTGGCGTCCAGCGATTGGTTCGCCGCGGCGGTTGACTTCGTCTCGGCAAACGGCCTGATGACAGGCAGCGGCGGCGTATTTGCTCCAAACAACAGCCTGACACGCGCGATGATTGCACAGGTACTGTTCAATATGGACGGTGCTGCTACAGCAGGCACATCCAGCACATTCCCCGATGTGAATACGGGCGACTGGTATATTGGCGCGGTTTCCTGGGCGGCTTCACAAAACCTGATGAGCGGCTACAGCAACGGAAACTTTGGGCCAAATGATGCAATTACCCGTGAACAGCTCGCGGTGGTGCTCTACAACTTTGCACGGGCAAAGGGCTATGATACTTTGGCTTCCGGCCAAATTGAAGGCTTTGCCGACGGCCATACGGTTTCGGACTGGTCCGCAGAGGCTGTCCGGTGGGCGGTTGGCTCCGGCCTGCTGTCCGGCAAATCCGGCGGGCGGCTTGATCCGTCTGGGATTGCGACCCGTGCCGAGGTTGCACAAATCCTGATGATTTTCCATCAAAACGTTGTCAAATAAGTGCCATATATTCTCCATTCTCATAGACAGAAGGGGTTGTCTCAATAAGCTCCCCCCAAAAAAACAAAGGGCCAGCCTTGGAAAAGGCTGGTCCTTTGCTGTATAATTGAAGCATGAAGAGACAATTGATACAAAAAGATGATAGCGTACTGAACACGGGATATCAATAGGTATTGCCAATGGCCTATATTATTGAGCGGTTCTGGCCGTGCGGGAATTCCTGGAAGCCGCCGATGTATTGTCCGTCCGTGCTCCTGGCAGACTGCGCAGATATCCTGATAGGGCGGCTCGCCTATCGCGCCGGGTTCCTTGGTAATGATGTTGCGATTATTTGCAGCGGCATTACCATTGCGGAGAGCCTGAAAGCAGCGGATATCCTTGCGGAGCGGGGCGTACAGGCACGGGCGGTTAATCTGTTTGCATGGGAGCCGCTTGATACCGAGCTGATCGGGCGCTGTGCCTATGAAACTGGCGCAATCGTCACTGCGGAAAACCATTGGGTTGCAAACAGATTAGGGAAAGGTGTCGCGGATGTTGCCTGTGTGTCACATCCCGTCCCGATGGGCTTCATTGGCGCGCAGGAGCGTTTCGGCGAGGTGGGCGATATGCCGTATCTGCCCAAACGCTTTGGCCTGCGCGCGGAGGATATCGCCGAAACCGCGCTGCATACGGTCGCCCGTAAACAGCTGGGGGATATCCTGCAAAAATCAGGACATGCTGAGGACGCGGACAAATCGGCCAACGCCAGGGAGCGGCCCGCCGCGCCAGGGACGCAAATATTTTGCCACCCTCTGACGACCGGGTATTCAAGCTGATCTTAACCGCTGACGAATCAAAACCGGCGCTGATCGACCTGATTTCGACCGTGATTGGACGGCATGTGAAAGATGTTGTTGTCCGCAGCAATGAGGTAAAGCCGACCGATACGCACGAGAAAGCGGAACAGTTGGATGTAAACTGCCGCACGGACGACGGCACACAGATCAATTTTGAAATGCAGGCCAACCGCGTGGAGGAAGCCCCAGGCGGCACGAACCAAAATGTGAAGGGAAAAGTTGTTTACTATACCTGTGGCTTGCATTCCTCGCAGCCGTCGAAGGGCGTGCGTCGGTATGATAAATTAGCTCAAACCTATCAGTTTACGCTCAGTTCGTATACAATATTTCCGCACCGCCCCGGATATCTTTATTCCTTTGGGAGTATTTACTAACAGATAGAAATATGTTAAAATGGAGCAAGGAGGGATGAAAAATGGTAAAATGCAAA
>CAJUJQ010000137.1 GCA_910586575.1 uncultured Clostridia bacterium
TGATGCTTCGCACTTTGGCTATTTTTATTTTACACCATTATACAGACTTTACCGGTCGCAGATCCATGAGATAGCCAAAGCTGCCATCATCATAGTATTCGGTGACTTCTGTCGGCCATAAAAACGCCTTTGTCGGCGCGCCGTGCCGGATATTGTTTTGGATATTCTCGTAAAATGCTCTTGGATTCTTCATTTTTCTGACAAAATACCATTTGAGTGCCATCTCTTTTCCCTGGTAGTTTGCCTTATAAACGATCCCCTGACCGCCTTCACCCAATTTTTGTATGATTTCCAGGTCTTCGCCGGAAGCGGTCTGTATTTTTTGCTCCTTTTCAAACTCCCTCATTTATAACACCTCCAAGACAGACTGCAAACCAATTGCCGTTTGTCAAAAACCGACGGATAATTCATCTGATATCACATATTGTAAATGAATCATCATCGCATGTCAACCCCTTTTACTTCGTACTAAAATTGTGTTGAGAGGTGAAAAGCATATGACAGACGCGTTGAAAGTGGAAATTGGCCGCAGATTCCGGGAAAAAAGGGAACAGGCAGGATATACCAGAGAAAAACTAGGTGAACTTTGCTCACTGAGTCCGAGGTTCATTGCCAACATCGAGCTGGGAGATTCCTCATTCAGCCTGGATTCCCTCATGGCAGCCTGTCGTGTGCTCTCCTGTAGCAGCGACTATCTGTTGTTTGGCCGAAACATTGACAGTGAAGCCTGGTCAGAAACGGTCTCCAAAATCAGGCAGCTCGATCTGAAATATCAGGATTCCGTAGAGAAAACCATGCAGGGGCTGTTGGAAGCGATCGTAAAAGCTGAAAGTCCAAATTAAAAAAGGGCTGTCTGCATTTTGTGCAGACAGCCCTTTTTCGTTAGCTTTTTTGATTCAGGAATTCCATCATCAGCTCCATTGCAGCGCAGAATCCGGACTTGAATACATCCTTCAAAATCAAATTATTTTGATGGATATATGCCGCTGTCAGGCTGTCCACCAGGCTCTGTCCATCTTCGTCCAGTATCTCGTTCAGCTTTTGACAGATTTCTGTAATTTGCCTTTCGGTTCTGCTGAAATCCGGCTCTCCATATCGGGATTCCTCGTTCATAAGCCTTTCAATCATTGGTGCCACCTCGTTTATAAAGTTAATGTTTCGCGCATCTTCTGCCGTGCGCTGCTTCATTATTATAATATATATTTCTGCAATGGGGCTTTCCGGGGTTGGGGAGCTGCGGCATGGTCAAGAGCAGACCCTGACGCGGCTCCGTTAGTCCGGGATAAAACAAGAAACCGGCCAAAAATGGGTGACACCGCAGATAATGTGTGCTATGATTAAAACACACAGCGGCAACAGACGGAGGGGCAAACAGATGAACGAGCAACAGCCTTCTGCAAAAATGAAAGAAGAAATATATTTTTTTGAGAGGTGGGGAAATGTATGTTCAATAAAAATTACAGGAAAAGGGCGCTGGCGGAAGCAGAGCGCATGGTAACCCAGTATCAGGGAAAATATGAAGAGACAATTGGCCTTACTACCGACCTGCATGGAAAGAAGGAAACGGCAGTCGAAATCCTGAAAGCGGTTGACGAATATATCCATTCCCTTTCCAACAAGCCCTCTGAATTGGAGAAAATCATGTCCGAAATCAACATCCGGCGGCGTGTTTTTGAACAGGAGGTCCACGATCTGCAAATCGAAAGCAAAAAAGCGGATACCCTGACCGGAAGCCCTGCCGGTGCGGGGACAGCCGCCGGTGTGGGCGTGGCTGCTTTAGGGCCGACCGTAGCTTGGGCATCTGCTGTCCGATCTCGCAGGCTCCAGCTCAACGCGCAGCGCGGGGAAAAGCGGACGGGGCGCCGGTATCCCTATCCCGTTTTACGAGCTTTTCCTCGGCTGTGAGTTTGGGGATTTTGACGGAAATACGCTCGCCGAAACCATGATCACGGTTTTCGAGCAAGGTTATGACCTGCGGTTTGGCGCTGCAATGGCAATCCCCGTGCTGCTGGAAGAGCTTATGATACGGGTGCTTTGGATGCTCCGCCAGAAACTCCTGCGCAAAAAGAGCTGGAAGGAAAGCCTGCCAACCGCTGCTCACGCAGATTTGCGAATTATGCTGATTGTAGGCAATGCGACGCTTTGCGCGGTTGACGGCATCGACGCCGCTGCCCATGGCTTGGCAGAGGGTGGCAATATGGTCAGTTTTATCTGCCATCTGAACCTGATTGGCTGGGCGAGGCTGATCATGCTTGTCCTGAAAGAATTGTCAATCCGGCTGGGACCCGTTGTAAAGAAGGCGCTCGCGCAGTTCGCACAGTCTATACTTGAAATCGCCGCGCCCGCTGAACAGAAACAAATCTTGGATTTTGAGAACCGGATGGCAGCGTATGATCAATATCTACAAGGGCTTTATCTGGAATTCGTAAAACAAGTTGAAATGGAATATCAGCAGCTTTTCCTGGAAATCCATGCGGCCTTTGATGGAAATGCGGATGAATTCGGTCGTTTCGAGCACTCTGTCAAATTAGCTGAACATTGCGGCGTTGAGGACCATAAAATTATCCGTAATCAAAGTCAGCTGAATGACTTGTTTTTATAGCGTATACGGAAATCAAAAGGCGGATATAGCTCAATGGCAAAATCATCATCTTATTTCGCAACAATCTACTCGTCTTGGTTTAGATGAAAAGTATGTAAGTGCACGAAGGGATGAATGCCTACCGGAACGAATCGGTTACGGAATGAAAGCTATCTCCTGAAAATCAGACTGCTTTTACAGAAAAAAGAGGGGACGCTCACGCATTCCCTCTCCTTCTGTATGTGTCACGATATTAACTTACAACTTCTCGATCTCGTTATGAGTCAGTATTTGCTTTGAACAGGGACAACCATAACAGCAGCATATCGTTCTCATCGATTTCTTTGGGCAGCTTCGGAAGCTCGAAAAAATACAGTCCCATTTTATCCGAAAGCAAGGTATGGCGCGTTGTCTCAAAGGTCTGGAAGAAAGAATGGTATTCCGGACAATCAAACAATCGGAAATCTACAAGGCTGATTACAATGGTACGCGGCAATATAGAATATTTCTGACCGGCTGCAAGCGCGGAGGAAAAATTCTTTGCCCAATAGAAAATGACACGTTCCAGATAATCTCCCTCGTTTTCGACCTGTATTTCCAAATCGACATGCTGAGCATTGACGATCATACGGATATCCAGTCGGCAAAACTTATCTCCCAGGTTTTCCGGCTGAATCTCAGGATTCGCGACAAGAAATGATTCGATGCTCTCAAGGGGTATCCGAGAAGCACGGTAACGAATGCTTTTAACAGAGCCTGATGTTGTACAAACAATATTTTGAACAGCGTGTCTGTCTTGAAAGTATATTTCAGTTTTTTCATCCGCAACAATCCTGACGGCTTTTCCTGCTTATAGTATATCACGTTTCCTGGGATACTTCCGCACTTCTTTCAATCAGCATCATAATCATCTCGAATCAGACTTTTGATTTAACATAAATGAGCAAATTTGTTGAACTTCACAAAAAAAACAACTCTTTCAATACCGCGCATAGTATTTGATTGCTATAGCATATACAAAATACAGTCTTGTTTTTGTGCAAAACGTCGGTTTTGCTCATTTGTAGTATATAATAACTTTTCGTCTCGATCTGATCTTTATAAGTCAGGTGTTAATTTTGGGCAAGCAAAAGAAACATGATTTTTTGAGAAAGGATGTGAATCTGGTGGAAAAGGCAGAACTGATTACGATCGAGTTGATACAAGAGAAAAATATGCCTATTCAATTCTGTCCGGAGTTTCTTGTATTGTATGGGCTGCGAGGAGAAACTACTGTGATTTCGGGAAAGAAGCGGTATGAGATTGAAAGGAGCGGCATCCTCACTATCATTCCATTTACCCCCTATAGCGTTCATTGTGCGCCGGAAAGTGAGGTCGCTCTTTTGCATATTTCACAGGAAATGCTGCAAATGATTGACATAGATCATCAGCTGCTTCATGTCAGTTGTTATACGGCGGACGATTCCTCTGGCGCTCACAGCGAATACGATCACATCCGCATGTATTTTGCACGGATTTTTAAGCTGTATTTTCAAGACACAGTACAAAGTCGTATTCAATTATTCACTGAAACATCACAGCTTTTAAGCATTCTGTCCGCCTATTTTATGTCTCAGGATGCGTCAAACGCGCTGCAAAAGGACGCGGCTTTTTTTGACCGGTATGATCGTATCATGACCTATGTCCATGAGCATTGGCGAGAAGATCTTTCGGTTGAGCAGCTTGCACAGCAGGAATATATATCCACCGGCTATTTATCCCGCTCTTTTAAGACATATACCGGAGTCACCTTCACCGAATATATTATGGAACTGCGGCTGCAAAATGCCGCGCGTGACCTGACGGGCGCTAAAGATAACGTTACCAAAATCGCATATGAAAACGGCTTCAAAAATGTTAATTCCTTTATTAAGCGTTTTAAGGAACGGTATGGCACTACGCCGAAGCAATATCGGAAGGCTGCACAGAAAACTTCCCAAGCCATCTGGCGGACGGAAAGCGATTTATCGAAGGATGACAGTATATCCGCTTTGATGAAGTACGCAACGATTGACGAACAGTTTGTCGCCATGCCGCCTCCGCCAACGGAAATCCGTTGTGCAAATCTCTGTACAGGCATCGCGGGGCGTCCCCTGCGGCATACATGGAGAAGGCTGCTCAATGTTGGCTACGCCAGAAACGTATTGCTGGCAGTCGTGCAGAACCAAATTCAACAGGCCCAGGAGGAAATCGGGTTTGAATATATCCGTTTTCATGGAATTTTGGATGAGGATATGCGTGTTTATTATGAGGATGAGAAAGGCCATCCTTTCACTGATTTTTCAAGAGTTGATCTGCTTCTGGATTTTGCATTGTCGTCCGGGTTGAAACCCTACATTGAATTTAGCTATATGCCGAAGCTGCTTGCGAAAAATGTCCAAGGAACCTTTGACCGCGCAATTTATATTTCGGCATTTAACGATGAACGTAAATGGAGGTTCCTGATCAATGGACTTCTCTATCATTGTATCGAACGTTATGGGCGTTCCCAGGTAGCAGAATGGAAATTCACGACGATTGGCAGCAACTGTGTTTCTACAGGTGTGGTAAGTATGGCGGAATATCTGTACCTTTATCAGGTCACCTATCAATGTGTAAAAGACGTCGATCAACGGTTCGCGTTTGGTGGCCCAGGAGGACATTCCTCCAGTATCTGGGACAACCGCTGCATTCATGACTTTTTTGAATATGTGGTTCAGAACCACTGTGTGCCGGATTTCGTTTGTGTCGAGTGCTTTCCGTATCGTGCCATTGCGCAGGATTCGGATTTCTGGGGGTTCATGCTTTCACAAGAGGAAGCACCGTCAGTATTAAGCGGCGATATCCACTATACAAGAACCATGCTGAAAGATTATCGGAAGCTTCTGGACAGCTACGGCTTATCCTATCTGGGAATCTGGATTGAGGAGTGGAACTCTACAATGTGGCAAAGGGATTTATCTGGAGATACCTGCTACAAAGCGGCATGGCTAACCAATAACCTTTGCGAAAACTACGATGAAGCGGAAGCGTTTGGCTATTGGACGCTAAGCGATTTTATTGAAGAACGTTCCGATTTTAGGACCGTATACCATGGCGGCTATGGCCTGTTCACATACAACGGGATCCCGAAAAGCGGATGGGGTGCTATGCGGCTTTTCCGTATGCTGGGGGACACGAAACTGGGTTCGGGGAATGGCTGGCTGGTTACCAAAAATAGCCATGGCATTCAAATTCTGCTTTGCCATTACTGCCATTATGACAGCCTGTATCGCCTGCGATATCAGATGCTGACAGATCCCCAACAGGCATATCACGTTTTTGAAAAACATGGGACGCTGAAATTTGATATTCATCTGAAGGATTTGCCTGCGGGAAAATATGAAATCAGGCGGTTCCTTATTTCGCCGGAATATGGATCCTCTTTTGACAAATGGCTGAGCATGGGAATGCCGCAATATCTTCGCAAAGAGGAAACTGACTATCTGAAGAAAGTAACGCAGCCACAATATCAGGTAGAATTGTTGGAAATCGAGGGCAACTATACATTTGAAAGTCGTCTTGAGCCGCATGAAGTTCAAATTATCCTTTTTGATATGCTTTGAACCATGGTTCTCCTCGTCAAGCTGCTCGGTATCGTTTTCATCGATTTCTGACTTTTTTATCATCGTTTTCTGACCTTTCGCAGCGCTTCACCACCGCTGCACGGAAAAGATGTGAGAATCATACGATAAACAGACCGCCTTACCTATATATTAGGGGGGCGGTTTTATGTTACCATATATACATGATGAAGGGCGTCGGAAAGAAACTTCACAAGGAGCGACTAATCCTTGCAAGATGAATCAAAACGACTTGATATACAGCAAAACACCTTGAAACGGAGTTTTTGATACCTGCTTTAAGTAAAATTACAGCAATGTGAGGAGGAAAATAATGTGCATAATTTTCGTAAGGTAGACCCGCAAAAACCATATGCTACGCTGGAATGGGGGCTGTTTGAGCAGCACGTTACGATAGCCAAAAAAAATCGTCGATTTTTGACCTACATCCCGGACGGTGTCCGGCCATCTGCGGCAGGGATATTTATCCTCGGCCCGGATGGCAGCTCAGCGGAGGCGCTTTTTGCAAATAGTGGCTGGCGGGAATTGGCTGACAGCGAGCCAGGCGGGATGGTTTTGTTCTTCCTGGAGCCTGAAAACGGTTCGTGGAATACTGCCGAACAATATGGTTTTGCAGAAGGGGATACTGCCTATGTCAACGCGGTATTTGCCAAAGCCTGCGAGCGGCTTCACTACTGTGTCCACGAATCCAAAAACTACTTATACGGTGTTCGGGAGGGCGGCTGCATCGCCCACATGGCAGCAATGGCAGAGCCTGCGTTATACGCCGGATTGGTGACCGTAGGCGCAAAGGACGTATCGGACAAATACTGCGCAGCGTGCGGAAAAGACTTTTGCCGGAACCTGGACGGATTTGTTGACCCAGATGCAAGGAAAGGTATTCGGAAGGGGGAAATTCCCTTACCCGTCTGGATCGTTGATGACCCGGAATATGGCAGGGCGGAAAATGCTCTGACGCATTGGATCCGCGCGAACTGCGCCGACAATGTGGTGGAATGCGCGGCAGGCACGGAGTACACGCGCACATCATCTGTCCAATATCCGGCAAATCAGGATGGCAGCGCATACCGTGTTTATCGCAGCGAATGGGCGGGAGCGGCCCGGAAATATGGGGCAGCCCATATCGTCCGCTTTTGGGAGGGGTTCCTGTCCTGCCATCAGCGTTGGATGGCGGACCCCGGCGGCTCCTTGCGGCTTGCGCAAGACCTTGTGCGGGATTACGGCATGGAATATCATTTTGAGGAAATCGGCGGCTGGATGCGGGAATGGTATGTATACATTCCGGAAGGCATCAGAAGTGAGCCTGATAAAAAAGCGCCTCTGGTGTTTGCGCTGCATGGCTATTCCTGCACCGGCGAGATTTACGCAGGGAATTCGGGCTGGCCGCAGATCGCCCGGGAGCATGGCTTTATCCTGGTGCTTCCCTCGGCAGTCCCTGGGCCGCTGGGGTTTGGGAGCGACAATATGCCGCTCCCCTCCTGGAACTTCCTGCACCATATCCCGAATGGCCCGGATGAATTCCTGTTTTTCCGCGAACTGCTCCGGCGCGTGTCTGAACAGTACCCAGTAGATGCTGCGCGCGTCTATGTCACCGGCCATTCTCAGGGCGGTATGATGACACATGCGCTTGCACTTGGGATGCCGGAAATGTTTGCAGCAGCAGCCCCCTGTTCCGGTGTAATCGTTTCGTCGTTGTATGATGATTTCATTGCACTTCCGGAATTACAGCATGGCGTTCCCGTACCAGTCTGGATGTTCGCGGGGCAGGAGGAGCAATGGCTGATCGATGCAGAACCCCGGATGGACAACGCAACCGGGAAAACAATTGCCCTATGGCACCGCCGCAACCGTCTGGGCGGGAACGCAGAAGAACGATTCCAGGATCACTGGCAGCGGCGCCAGAAACGATGGCACGACCTCTGCTATGAAAACCCGGAACCGATGCTGCGCTATACACAGGTAGA
>CAJUJQ010000138.1 GCA_910586575.1 uncultured Clostridia bacterium
ACCGCCCGCCGCGCAGGCGAACCGAACGGCAAACTTTAACGCACACGAGTATAAACACGCGTAAATTTAACGGCAGGGGCTGCACACCCCTGCCGTTTCTCTGTCATTTTATAGGATTTTGGATTTCCGGATGGAATCCTCGACCACCTCGAAATGCCGCCATATCGCCTGAATCGCCATATCGGCGTTATGTCCCGCCAGCGCGTCAACCAGCTGCTCATGCGCGGTGTGCAGCGCTTCAAACTGCTCCGGCTCCTCGGCAATCCGCTGGTACATGGTGCTGATAAAATCATTAAAAGTGCTCAGCATCGCGCCGAACAGTGATTTAATCAGCCGGTTGCCCGAAGCCTCGCACAGCAGCCGGTGGAATTCCTGGTCATACGCCGACGCCTTCTGCGGGTTGGTTTCCTCACGCATCAGGCACACCAGCTCCTGAAGCCGCGCGACCTGCTTTGGCAGGATGCGCTCGGCGGCAAGGCGGGCGTTTTCGGTTTCCAGCCCGCAGCGCAGCTGACAGATCTGCAAATAATTCGTTTCGCCCAGCAGCAGCATCATGCGCAGGCTTTCGCTCATATTCTGCTGGATGTCACAGGTGACAAAATTGCCCGCGCCCTGCATGCTGGACACGAAGCCCATCAGCCCCAGGGTGCGGATGGCTTCGCGCACCGAATTACGGCTGACGCCAAGGGAGTCAGCCAGCTCACGCTCCGGGGGCAGGCGTTCGCCGCGCTTCAAAGTGCCCTGCCAGATTTCATTTTTGATATGCTCAATGACTTTTTCATACGCTTTTTCGTTTTTATCGTTCATTTCCTTAGCTGCTCCTTTTCCTGCTTTTCACATTATACCATCTTTTTAATTCCCGTACAAGCTTATTTTCACGGGGCGCGTTTTTTTCGGGTTCTCCCAATTAGGTATTGAATAGAGTACACACGGTATGATATAATTTTCTTTGTCGGATTCACCCGAAACCCGACAAGCTTCAAGCTCTGAAAAAAGGAAGGGATATCACCATGAAAACCTGGAAACGTGCTGCCGCCTCGGCGCTGGCGCTGACTTTGCTGGCCGCACAGGCGCCGCACGTCTATGCGGCAGGGCCGGCCAGCGCTTCACCCTCCAATGAAAGCGTGTATTATAACGGCTCGCCGTGTTCGATTTCCGCCTATCATATCAGCGGCTCCAACTATTTTATGCTCCGCGACCTTGCCGCCCTGCTCAGCGGGAGCGCGGCACAGTTCTCGATTAATACGGACGCCGCTTCTTATACCATCCACATCACGACCGGCCAGTCTGACGGCGCGGGCAGCGGCTCCGCCGCCGTGCCGGAGGGCAGCGCCGAAGCCGTCCCCTCGCGGTGGAAGCTGACCGTTGACGGCAGCCCGGCTTCGGTTTCGGCCTTTACCATCAACGGCTTTAACTTTTTTAAGCTCCGTGACCTGGGGAACGCCATCGGCTTTACCGTGGCTTACCGCGCGGAAGACCACCACATTGACATTATCCCGGAGCCGCCCGCGTTCATCTGCGAAGTCCCGGCGTGCGAGACCGTCCCGGCCAGCTGGTTTGACGACGCCGCCTTTGTCGGCGACTCGGTCTCGGGCTGGCTGTCCTTCTACAGCGGTGAGAAAGGGCTTGGGAACGCGTCTTTCCTGACCGCAACCAGCCTCGGCATTGAAAACGCGCTCAAGGAGGTCAGCGCCACCTCGGTACACCCGTCCTATCAGGGCGTCAAGATGAAGGTCGAGGACGCGGTCGTCAAATGCGGCGCGAAAAAGGTATATATTATGCTCGGCATGAACGATATCGCCTATGGGGTGGAGCGTGTGACCGCCGATTACATCAAGCTTCTGAACCAAATCAAGGCCGCCGCGCCCGATGTACAGATTTATGTGCAGTCCGTCCTGCCGATGATTGCCACCAGCAAGCGCGCCGACAGCAAGCTGAACAACGAAACGATTACCGCCTTCAACAACACCATGAAGGAAGCCTGTCAGCAGAACCAGTGGTATTATCTCGACATTGGCAGCGTGTACGCCGATGAACATGGCGGCATGCGCGCCGACGCCTGCGCCGACCCGGACGGCATGGGGCTTCATGTTACCGCCGGTGCAACCGCCGCTTGGGTGGATTATCTGCGCACCCACGTTCCCGTGGTGTAACAGCAATCATACGGGCCTGCCGCGTAAATGCAGGCCCCGCTTTTTTGACCGTTGAGACGGTTTCTGTAATTTTGATTTTATAGGAGAATGAACTGTGAAAAAAACATTTTCTGTTTCGCTGGCGCTTGCGCTGACGATGGTACTGCTCCTCGCAGCCTGCGGGGACAGCAGGACAAACGCCGAGACGGGCGCGCCGACCGTTTCCGCCGCAGACGAGGACAAAACGGCGGACAAGCCGGATGACACCGTCCCCGCAGCTCCCGGCACGCCTGGAGAAGCTCCAGACGCGCCCAAGGATGCCGTAAACGAGCCGCCCGCGCCCACGGACGCGCCCCCTGAAAAGCCATCCGACAGCGGGCAGCTGAAGCCGGAAGCAAAGCCGGAGCCGCCCACACCTGACGCGGCTCCCGAAACGTCAGACGCGCCCCCGGCGGGGCCTGCCGAAGCAGAGAAAACCGGCGTTTCCCTTGCGGCGGTACGCGACAGGATGCTCTCAGACCTGGGGATCTCCAGCGCCGATTATGTCGAGGTTTCGGCAGCGCAGCTGCTGAACCTGTACGGCATTCAGGAAGCCGACCTTGCACAGTCCGCCAGCTTCGCTACCATGTCCGGCGTATTCCCGGGGGAGGTCGTGCTCGTTGAAGCGGTCGATGACGCCGCCGCCGCGCGTATTGCCGCCCTGCTGCAAACCCGCCTGAATGAAGTGCTCAACCAATACAAGACCTACGACGCCGAAACCTACGCCCTTGCCGAGGCGTGCACGATTGACACCGACGGCAGGGTCGTCTCCATGCTGCTCTCCCCCCAGCGGTCGGAAATGCGCAAAATCCTGGCCGATAGCCTGGGCTGACCGTCCCGTCCGGAGGGCTGACATGCTGTTTTCCAGTCTCGTATTCCTGTTCTTTTTCCTGCCGGCGGTGCTGATTCTTTATTATCTGCTGCCTGCGCGCTTCCGGTGCGCCTTCCTGCTGCTGGCCGACCTTGTTTTCTACGGCTTCGGGGAGCCTGCGTTTGTACTGCTGATGCTGCTCTCCATCGTCATTAACTACATCGGCGGGCGCTGCATTGCTTTCGCGGGCCGCGCGCGAAAAACGGCGCTCGCCGCTTTTCTGCTGCTCGACCTGCTGCTGCTCGGCATCTTCAAATATGCCGGGTTCCTGTGTGATACGCTCCGGCTGCTCCCGCCGCTTGCGGGTTTGCCCGCCGTATCCATCCCCCTGCCCATCGGCATTTCGTTCTATACATTCCAGTCGATGAGCTATTTGATCGACGTTTACCGTGCGGATTGCCTGCCGCAGCGGAATATTTTGACCTTTGGCGCATATATTTCACTGTTCCCCCAGCTAATTGCCGGGCCGATCGTCCGCTACCGCGACGTGGAACGCGAGCTTGCCGACCCGCACCGCGAATCTGCCGAAAAGTTCAGCCTGGGCGCGGAGCTGTTCCTGATCGGGCTGTCCAAAAAGGTGCTGCTGGCAAACCCGCTCGGCGCGCTCTGGGCGCAGCTCTCCGCCAATCCTGCCGCGTTGGGCGCGGTGGGCGCGTGGGCGGGGGCCGCCGCGTTCTCGATGCAGCTGTATTTCGATTTCAGCGGCTATTCTGATATGGCGTGCGGCCTTGGGCAGATGTTCGGCTTCACCTTCTGCCGCAACTTCAGCTACCCCTATACCGCAAAAACCGTCTCCGATTTCTGGCGGCGCTGGCATATGTCGCTGACCGGCTGGTTCCGTGACTATGTGTATATCCCGCTCGGCGGGAGCCGCTGCCCGCTGCCGCGCACGCTGTTCAACGTCGCCGTGGTGTGGATGCTGACCGGCCTATGGCACGGCGCAAGCTGGAATTTCGTCCTGTGGGGGCTGTACTACGCGGTGCTGCTCGTACTCGAAAAGCTGTTCCTCGGCAAGGTGCTCGAACACCTGCCCGCCGTGGTTGGACGGGCGTATACGCTGGTTTGCGTCGCCGCCGGGTGGATGCTGTTTGCGCTCGAGGATATGGGACATCTGCGCGCTTACCTCGCCGCGATGTTTACGCCCGGGCGCTCCTCAGGCGCGGCGGCTGCCGCCGTGCTGGCCTATCTGCCGCTGATGCTTGCCGCGGCGCTCGCCTGCCTGCCGGTGGTGCGGACACGCTTCCTTCGCCTGCCAGAACGCCCCCGGCGCGCAGCTGCCGCCGTCCTCAGCGTGTGCGCGTTGGTGCTCTGTACCGCCGCGCTGGTCAGTGACAGCTATAACCCGTTTCTGTATTTCCGTTTTTAGGAGGGGCCTGCCATGAACCGACTGCGTTTTCCCGCCCTGGTACTGCTGCTGGCGGCGGTACTGATGCCGGTCCTGTTCTTTGCCCTGCCCGCCAAGGCATATTCCGCCACCGAGCGGCGCTATTTAGCCGAACCGCCGGTGGTTTCGCCGGAAACCCTTGGCACGCTGGGCGAGGATTTCGAGGACTATCTGGCCGACCATTTCCCCGGCAGGAACCTGTTTGTCGGGATTAACGCCTATTGGAATTTCCTCACCGGGCGCAATACCGCCGGGACAGTCTACCACGGCAAGGACGATTACCTCATCGGCGCGCCCAAGGGCTGCACGACCGATCAGCTGCAAACCAATTTGGAGCGGTATGACCGCTTCGCGGAAACGCTTGGCCTGTCCGCCACCTTTTTCCTCATCCCCACGGCGGGGGATGTGCTGGAAGATCTACTGCCGGTGGGGCACGCGCCGTACCGCTATGACGAATGCCTGTCCCTTGCCCGCAAAAGCTGCCCCCATATGGAGGTGCCCGACCTCAAACAGGCACTGCTCGCCGCGCGTGACAAGCAGCTCTATTACCGTACTGACCACCACTTGACCTCCGCCGGGTGCTATGCGGTGTACGCCGAATTTTGCCGGGTGCACGGGCGCGAGCCGCTGCCGCCCGAGTCCTACACGGTCACAGCATATGACGGCTTCCGTGGCTCGTCCTGGACCTCCAGCGGCTACTGGCTTACCCCGTCCGAAACGCTGGAAACCTGGGACACGGGCGCGCCGCTGCGCGTCACGATTCAGGAAGCCGGGCAGGACGACCGCACGGCGGACAGCGTGTTCTTTCTGGAAAACCTGAATTCGGACGACCTGTATACCGTCTTTCTTGACGGCAACCATACGCTGGTGCGCATCGAGAACCCGGACGCGGACGGCGGACGGCTGCTGCTGGTGCGGGATTCCTACGCGCACTGCCTTGCGCCCTTCCTCGCGACCGACTATGAGGAGATTATCCTGGTAGACCTGCGGTTTTACCGGCTGAGCGTGTCCGCGCTGGTGGAGCAATACGGGATTACCGAGCTAGGCTTCGTGTTCGGGCTGGACAACCTGCTGACCGATGCCAATTCTGCGTGGCTTTCGTAGAAAGCCGGGGGATACGACCGGGCCTGTATGGTCCGATTCCAAAAGACAGGAGATGCTGTTCATGAAAAAGAAGTGGGCTTGCCTGCTGGCGGCGGCGCTGCTGGCGGTACCGGCGGCGTCTGCGGCGCGGAGCGCGGCAGATCCGGAGCCGTTAGAAGCATCCGCGCCACCGGCTGCGCAAACCGGAGCCATTGCCGCCGCCGGGTTTTCCGATGTGCCTGCGGACGCATGGTATCTGCCGCAGCTCAATCTGTTACTGTCGCGCGGCGCCATCAGCGGGCAAGGGGCGTTCCGTCCGGATGAGCTGATGTCCACCGAGGAATATATCAAAATCCTGGTCAGCTGCACCGTCCCCGCCGACCGGCTGGCGGCGTATGGCTCCGGCGGCGACTGGTCGGAAAAATTCATGCGGGCGGGCAGCGCCACCGGCGCGCTCAAGGGCTTCGACTGCTCGGCGGAGCGCATTGCAAAGCCGGTCACGCGCTGTGAGGCTGCCTGGCTGCTGGCGGCGTTCGCGCGGCAGGGCGGCGAAACGCTCACCGTCCCCAAGGGCATCGAGCGTGCGCTGCGCGACTACCGCCGCATTTCGGACACCTACCGCGAAGCGGTCGGGCAGGCATTCGGCGCAGGGCTGCTGACCGCGTGCGGCGACGGCAATTTCCAGGATATCACCCCGCTGAAACGCTGTGAAGCGGTGGTTTCCATCGCACGGCTGATAGACCGGGGACAGCGCGTGCCGGTTGCCATTCCGGAGTACGATTATAACGCGCCCGTGCCGCAGAGCGCCCCCGTGGACGACAGCTTCTTTTCGGACGCGGTGTTTATCGGCGACTCGCTTTGTCAGGGGTTCGGCGCGTACTCCGGGCTGAAGCAGGGCAAAATGATGGGCGTTGTCAGCCTGAATGTGTTCCGCGTCTGGGACGGGGGACGGGAGCAGGTGTTCCGGGATCAGAAGTTCGGCAAAATCTATATTATGCTGGGTATCAACGAAATCGGCTACGGAACCAGTCGCGTCGCGGAGGCCTATAAAGCCATGGTGCAAAAGTTCCAGCAGCTTCAGCCACAGGCGAATATTTACGTCCAGTCGCTGCTGCCGGTGTGCGAATCCAAAACTAGCAGCGCCGACCGTCTCAACCATGTAACAAATGCCTATATCCGCGAGCTGAACGCCGCGCTGCAAACGGTCTGCGCCGACTGCCAGGTGTATTTTGTCAACCTGTATGAAGCGTTCGCCGACGCGTCCGGCGGTTTGCCGTCCGGCAAGTGCTGGGATGCGGTGCACCTCAATGTGCAGGGGTATCAGGATTGGCTCGCCTATCTGCGCACGCATACCGTATAACGCACATAGGAACTGTGGATCAATAAATTGTGACAAGCGCGCCGCAGATTCTTTCGCCTGTCAAGGAAACTGGGTGCAGTATGGGAAGGTGCAAGCGATTGCTGGTATCCGCCTAATAATCCGCGGAATCACTTGAAAAACGCCAGCCTGTCCGGGCCGGCGTAATCATCGTAAGTATTTACCAGGGCAAAAGTAAAGTCCCCGGCGACTGTGAGAAGAGTCGGGTAAAATAAGCCTTCATGTTGAAACTATTGGCGCAGGCAGTTGCTGCAACAGAGTACAGCATTGCGCTGGCTTCAGCCCCTTTCACGGATGCGGAAAACAGCCAGTTCTTTCTGTCAATGACAAAAGGCCGCACTGCGTTTTCGGCACGGTTGTTGTGGATTGGAACATTCGGTGACTCCAGGAAACGGCACAGATACTTTTTCTCAGATCTCGCGTAGCTCATGGCCCTAACGAGCTTTGAACCGCCTGAAACTGTGATGCTGTCAAGCCATGCGAAAAACTCATGCAGCAGCGGTTCTGACTATTTGTGACGTTCCATGTTCCGGTCTTCCGGTGCGAGAGCTGCAAATTCCCGTTCCAATTGGAACGGGAATTTGCAGTATTCTACCCCCCTTTGCAGTAGCCGAGGTGGAGAGCAGTTCCATATCCGTCGGCTTCGCCATCGTCGTCCTGGAAAGCAGCGCCCCCTTTGCGGCAAAGTCCTTTTCAAGACGGTAAAGCGGCAGCGCATTGCAGTATTTCTCGTATACAATATGTGACAGAAGCTCCGAGGAACAAAAGCTGTGTGGGATCATTGGTGCGGGAACTTCCGCGCGGCGGATATGACATGGCTCAATATCGGAGCGTTCCGCATCATGGGCTTCCTCTTTCCCACAGGCACGGCATTTTACGACTTCCGCGATATGCCTGCGCAGGAATAGGCGGGCCGGGATATACACCAGTTCATCGCGGATTTTCTCTCTGCCGATGACTGCCATCTCAGCGCCGCACCGGTCACAGGTTTTGTTTTCGACCGGATGGATCACTTCTTCCACCGGAAGGCTGGCCATCAGCTCATCACGGGTACGCTTCTTTCGCTGATGGGATTTCACCTCAACCGTTGTCCGAATGGCTTTCGGAGACACTTCTGCTTCCTGTTCCGCTTCATCGAAAACAGAAAGCTGCACACCGTTTTCCATGATGACTTCTGTCTTTTCACTTTTCTGACCGTACATCATTTTCTTCAGATATGCCAGCTGCTCCCTGAGTGCGGAAATTTTTCTACCTGAGCGGTTGCAACCCCGCCCATACTTCATCCCACGGCTGT
>CAJUJQ010000139.1 GCA_910586575.1 uncultured Clostridia bacterium
TCCAGCTTTTCTGTCGATTTTTGATACACCTTTTCTGTATCAATCCGAAGATCCATCAGGATTTCCATTCCCGATAAATCGTTCGGTTCGCCGGTGATGTGAAAATCCTCCATATTCCGAAACCTGTGCGCCGCAGCCAGGCGGGTCGGGTAAACCGCGTTCCCATGCACCCAGCCGCTGACAAACAGGTCAACCGCTTCTATGGCGGGCATTCCCTCTTGTTTTCCCTCGCGGAAGGACTGATTCGCTTCGGCATTGCGCGTCTGGCACGCCAATACCCATTCCGCCAGCTGCCGGTGCTGTGCGTCATCCATGAAGTCAAGCGTCGAGCAGCTGACCAGATCCAACCTGGATTCCCCGCCCTCCGAAGAAACCGTCGCCTGCATCGGGAACCTCGACTCCGCCAATAACGCGAAATCCTTCACATGCCGGAACGCAGAGCCTGCCAGGATTCGCGAATCCCAAAGACAGGTATAATCCAAAAGCTCTTCCAAATGCTCCACGTTCCAGCTTTCAAACTGATAGGGCGCAATCGTATTCACCAGTGTTTGGTCAAGCTCGCCTTCAGTGCGTTCATTTATATTGCGAATCAAAATCCACGATATCAGCCCCGAAAAAGCCAGCCAAACGCCTAAAAAACCTGATAATGTGCGCAAAATCATATTGCGCTTGATGTTTCTCTTCATAATCCCGCCTCCGACCGGCATTTTCTCTGTTCCAGGGGGCCACTGCCCTTCTGCTATCCAGTATAACACCGCAGTGTATCGTTTGTACATCCTTTTCGGCCTTATCCAATTTTTCTATCGAATCCGGGGATATATCATATGCCCATAAGTGTGAACATGCAAAATAACCCGCCCTGCTTTCACCACACAGAAAAACCGGTACGGATCTGTTCCGCACCGGTTTTCCGGGAAATAAACGCTTATTATTCGCCCTTGAAGGCATTTTTCATCTTCTCCCAAAAGCCTTGTCTCGCTGTATGGTTCGCGTTGCTGGAAGCTTCAAACTCCCGCAGCAAATCCTTCTGCTTCTGCGAAAGGTTTTTGGGGACTTCAATATTTACGCGGACAAACTGATCCCCCCTGCCGCGGCCGTTGACATTCTGGATGCCCTTACCGCGCATACGGAATACTGTGCCGGTCTGTGTCCCTTCGGGCACCTGGTATTCGATCTTGCCGTCAATCGTCGGCACTTGCAAACTAGCGCCAAGCGCTGCCTGTGTAAAGGAAATCGGGATTTCGCAAATCACATCCGACCCCTCACGGGCAAACAGCGGATGCGGACGGATACCGATGGTGACAATCACATCGCCCGCAGGGCCGCCGTTGGTACCCGCGCCGCCCTGGCCGCGCAGCTGGATAGATTGTCCATCGTCAATTCCAGCAGGGATTTTCACCTTAAGTGTGCGGCTGTTGCGCACCTTGCCTTTGCCGCCGCATTTTTTACAGGGCGTCTTGATGATTTTACCAGTCCCGCGGCAGTTCGGGCAGGGACCCTGGGTCTGGAACATGCCAAGCGGTGTTCGCTGGGTCTGGGTCACCGTGCCGGTGCCGCGGCAGGACGAACAGGTCTCCGCCGAAGTGCCGGGCGCCGCGCCAGAGCCGCCGCATTCCTCACAGGTTTCCACGCGGCCAATCGTGATTTCCTTCTCGCAGCCGAACGCCGCTTCCTCAAAGGACAGCATCACCCGCTGTTGGAGCGTCTCGCCGCGCTGCGGCGCGTTCCGGCGCGAGCGGGTAGACCCTCCCCCAAAGAAGGAGCCGAAAATATCGCTCAGGTCGCCCATATCAAACCCACCGAAGCCACCGAAGCCGCCCGCGCCGCCGCCGTAATTCGGGTCAACGCCAGCAAAACCGAACTGGTCATATTTTGCCTTTTTATCCTTGTCGGAAAGCACCTCATATGCCTCGTTCAGTTCTTTGAACTTTTCCGCTGCTTCCGGGTTGTCTTTATTCAAATCCGGGTGGTATTTCTTCGCAAGCTTGCGATGCGCCTTTTTGATTTCGTCGTCGCTTGCGTTCTTGGATACCCCCAATACCTCATAATAATCTCTTTTATCAGCCATGATCCATTACCTCGAAGCCTTATTCTGAACAAGGGCATAGGCGGGAAGTCATTCCCGCCCGTTCCCCTCGTATTCCATTTACTGATCGTCATGGACCTCGGTGAAGTCAGCGTCCACAAAGTCGCCGCCCGCACCGTTGGCGCTGCCGCCCTGCTGGCCACCCATATCGGGCGTGCCCTGCTGCGGGCCTTGCTGTGCGTAAATCTTCTGCGCAATTTCGCCAAATGCCTTGGACAGGCTTTCGGTCGCCATCTTAATCATTTCAGTATCCGTGCCCTTGAGCGCTTCCTTCACCTTTTCGATTTCGGATTCTACACGGCTCTTTTCGTCTGGGGAAACCTTGTCGCCCAGCTCGCCGAGCGCCTTCTCGGACTGGAACACCAGCTGTTCCGCGTTGTTGCGGGTTTCGGCGTTCTCCTTGTTCTTCTTGTCCTCGGCGGCGTACTGCTCAGCCTCACGCATTGCCTTCTCGATTTCCTCCTGAGACAGGTTGGTAGAAGCGGTAATCGTAATTTTCTGCTCGCGGCCGGTACCCAAATCCTTCGCGGATACATTAACAATGCCGTTGGCGTCGATATCGAAGGTAACCTCAATCTGCGGTACGCCGCGCGGAGCGGGCGCAATGCCGTCCAGGTTGAAGCGGCCCAGCGTTTTGTTGCCCGCCGCCATTTCGCGCTCACCCTGGAGTACGTGAATCTCAACCTGCGGCTGGTTGTCCGCAGCGGTGGAGAAAATCTGGCTCTTCTTGGTCGGGATGGTGGTGTTGCGCTCAATCAAGCGGGTGCAAACGCCGCCCATTGTCTCAATGCCCAGGGACAGCGGAGTAACGTCCAGCAGCAGTACATCCTTGACCTCACCGCCGAGCACGCCGCCCTGGATGGCCGCGCCGATAGCGACGCATTCATCGGGGTTGATGCCCTTGAAACCTTCCTTGCCGGTAATCTTTTTCACCGCGTCCTGTACTGCCGGGATACGGGAGGAACCGCCAACCAGCAGCACCTTGGACAGGTCGCCCGGCTGAAGGTCCGCATCGCTCATTGCCTGACGGACCGGACCCATCGTTGCTTCGACCAGGTCGGCGGTCAGCTCGTTGAACTTCGCGCGGGTCAGTGTCAGCTCAAGGTGCTTCGGGCCGGTCGCGTCCGCCGTGATATACGGCTGGTTGATGGAAGTGGAGGTCATGCCGGAAAGCTCGATTTTCGCCTTCTCCGCAGCCTCCTTCAGGCGCTGCATCGCCATTTTATCGTTCGACAGGTCAATACCGTCGCTGTTTTTGAATTCGCCGATCATCCACTTGACGATACGCTCGTCAAAGTCGTCGCCGCCGAGACGGTTGTTGCCCGCCGTTGCCAGCACTTCAAGCACGCCGTCGCCGATATCCAAAATGGATACATCGAACGTACCGCCGCCGAGGTCATAAACCATAACCTTCTGCTCGGTCTCCTTATCCACGCCGTAGGCCAGCGCAGCCGCGGTCGGCTCGTTGATGATACGCAGGACGTCCAAACCTGCAATGCGGCCCGCATCCTTGGTTGCCTGCCGCTGGGAGTCGGTAAAATACGCCGGGACAGTAATGACCGCCTGCGTCACGGTGGAGCCGATATAGGCTTCCGCATCCGCTTTCAGCTTCTGGAGGATCATTGCGGAAACCTCCTGCGGGGAATACTGCTTGCTGTCCACGGTCACGCGGTAATCGGAGCCCATCTGACGCTTGATAGAAGATATCGTGCGGTCAGCGTTGGTGACCGCCTGGCGCTTCGCGACCTGGCCGACCATACGTTCGCCGGACTTGGAAAATGCAACGACGGAAGGGGTTGTGCGCGCGCCCTCAGCGTTTGCAATAACGACAGCCTCGCCGCCTTCCATGACGGAAACACAGCTGTTTGTTGTACCTAAGTCAATACCAATAATCTTTCCCATGATTCAAAATCTCCTTTTTATGAATATCATTTATTTACGAAATCAGTTTGCGACTTTTACCATCGCATGGCGAATCACCTTGTCGCCGATCTGGAAGCCCTGCTGGAATACCTCAGCGATTTCGTTTTCGCCAAAGGCTTCGTCCTCGACGTGCATGACCGCGTTGTGGAAGTTCGGATCGAAGGCAGTGCCGGGCGCGCTTTCAATCAGCGTAACCCCCAGCCCTTTGAAGGCTTCCAAAAGCTGGCTGTAGGTCATTTCAACGCCCTTTTTATACTCCGCGTCCTCGGTTTCCGCCTTCACCGCGCGTTCCAGGTTATCCACCGTCGGGAGCAGCGCCTTGGCGGCGTATGCAACCGCGTCCGCGTGGATGCCCTCACGCTCACGCTGGCTGCGCTTGCGGAAATTATCATACTCTGCCGCCATCCGCATAAAGCGGTCGTTCAGGTCGTCGAATTTTGCCTGTAATTCCGGCTCTGCCGCAGGCTCCGCAGGTTCTGCCGCTTCCTGCGCTTCATCTGCCTGTGCTTCCGCGGCCTGCTCTGCCGCTTCTGCCTGGGCCTCGTCTACGGGGTCTTCCATTTTCGGGGTCTTTTTTTTAGACATCATTCATATTACCTCTATCTGAAATTTATTTTTAACTCTGTTATTCCGGCGGTTTATCCATACCGGGTTCCTCCAAGAAGGTGCTGGCAATCAGCTTGTTCAGCCCTTCCGCAAAGTGGGACAGCCGCGCGGAAAGCGCCGCGTAATCCATCCGGGTCGGCCCAACAATGCCGATCATCCCCTGCCCCAGGCCGCCAATATCATACTTCGCGTAAATCATGGAAGCATCAGAAAGCGGGTTTTCACCGTTCTCCGGGCCAATGAAAAACTGTACGCCGTTTTTGGGCGGGGCCATCGGCAGCAGTCGACCGCTGTCGGACATGTAGTCCAGCAAAGCGCTTGCCTTCGCCGTATCGGAATACTCCGGAAACCGGAGTAATTTACTTGCTCCCTCCAGGTATACCTTTTGATGGCCAAGCTCCTCTATCAGCTCGGCGACGTACTCGGCAACCGGACCCAGCAGCGCGCTCAGCCCGGCGGCGCGCCGGACAATATCAAACCGTTCCGCCGTGATTTCCTCTACCGGGATACCGGTCAGCGTTTGGTTCAGCACATAGCTGAGCAGCTCAGATTCGTCTTTGGTAACCGGCGCGGCGGTGCGGGTCAGCTTGTTTTTAACCTCGCCGGTCGCCGTAACAGCCACAATCACGAAGTTCAGCTCATCAATCGAAATCAGCTCAAAACGCCGGATGACCGTGCGGCTCCGCGACGGGGTGACCGCAACCGCAGTATAATCGGTCAGCGTGGAAATCAGGCGGCCCGCCTCCTGGATCAGCCGGTCAAGCTCCTTGACCTTCATCCGTGTCATACGGGTCAGCGCGTCGTCGTCACGGGTGGTCGGAACCTTAATATTCCCCATCAGTTCATCGACATACAGCCGGTAGCCGAGCGGGGACGGAATCCGACCCGCCGAGGTATGCGGCTTTTCCAAGTAGCCCATTTCCTCAAGCTCGCTCATCTCGTTGCGGATAGTGGCGGAGGAATAATTAACACCGGGCATGGCTGCGAGAGTCTTGGATCCAACCGGTTCTGCGGTCAGCACATATTCGCCGATGATTGCTTTCAGGATTTGTTTTTTGCGCTCGGAAAGCTCCACAGGTTACCGCCTCCTTCCGGTGTTAGCACTCTATCTCCCCGAGTGCTAACACTAATTTACCACCGTTGCCGCAAGAAGTCAAGAAGAAATACATGAATATTTTGTGAATTTGGAAAAAGGACGGAAACCGCCGTGGACACGGCTGGCAGTCGTACCCTCTGACTGCTGACATTCCATAAAACAGTAAAAACGCGCCGCGAGGACGCGTTTTCTCCTTATAATGTGTTTTCTGTCCGTATGAGCGTCAGCGACCAACGGAAATATGGCGCTTCGCTGCTTGGTCTGCTGTCATCACGAAACAGCAAGCCCTGCGCCTCAAGATATTCATAACCTTGGTATTCTATTTCATGCGAGACGCGCACACAGCCGTCCGTTAGGGTGAAATCCTCCATCCAGTCCAACCCCTTCCACAAATCATCCCCCAAAAGGCAGGAAAACGCGTTCGCCCGATTGCTTGCCAGTACATACGCTGTGTGCAGAATCGAAACCGTCCCGCTGAAATCGCCAATCCAGCCTTCATCCTCGCGTGATTCGTATTCTACATGTATTGCTGTAATATGCCCGTCGGCATCCAATGTCAATTCATAAGGTATGTCTTCTAGCACAGATTCCCCACTGAAATCAATGATAATGGTATTGCTGCTTTCCATCCTGCGCCATATCAAATCATCATCCAGATAGCGGTTATTGTAGTAGTCTATATGCTGCCGGGCAAAAGTTTCGCAGTTCTCAACAAACGCCTCTTTTGTCAGCAAACCCTGATGAACCGGCAATATCGACTGTGCCGATATGAAAAAAATCCCGGCAATGTACAGCAGCGCCATTGGAAAGCACAGCAAAGGCCGCCGTTTGTGCGGGGTGCAGCTATAGGCAATCCCCTCATCCCACGGAAGCACCTCTTCATTTACGCACGCTTTGTAAGAAACCCAGTTCCGCCACAAACTCACCAGCGGGACAAGGCATCCCTCACCATAAACAAACCGCTGCGCCGCGCGATAACCCGCCTGGAAAAAGGAGAGTTTTCCGCCGTCCCTCTGGCGCACCCGCAGCCCGAAAATCCATTTCCCGGGTGTTGTGCCGATGGTACACAACAGCAGCGCCTCCGCAGCCCCCGCGAAAAAGGTAATGATTGCCTGCCGCAGCCATCGGACGAAAAGGCCGCTTTCCCCGCTCCCCGGCAGACGAAGTACCAGCATTTGAAAAAAGAAAAGAATCAGCACCATCAGCGCGTAATCCAAGCCGTTCGCAAGCCATCGCCGCCACGGATGCGGCGCGACAAACAACACATCATCCGATTTCCACGCCTGCCCGGTCTCGGATGCCGAACGGTTCAGCCATGTTTCGGCGTCCAGCCCGTCATAGGTCGGATGGGCCTCCCATAACGCCCTGCACAGCCGCGCCGCCCCGTCCAGCTCACGTGCTTCCCGTTCCAGCTCTGCGCTCTGCGAAGCAAGCACGGTGTCCAGGCTGACTTCACCATTTTTCAGCCGGACAATTTCGGCAACCGGCACGCGCAGCTGCCGCAGCAGCTGAATCTTTTTCAGTGCTGCCAAATCGTCCTCAGAATAATCGCGATAATTGTTCGCCCCGCGCACCGGCGAGAGCAGCCCTTCCCGTTCATAATAACGCACATTCGCGCGCGTCATGCCGGTCTTTTCTTCAATTTCACGGATTGTCATATACCGAAACACCTATTACAATATATTTGGGTTGGAACCCTCAGCATCCAGCTGGGGGGTTATCCGTCTCAAGCCTAAGCTACAATAAGGAGCAGTGGACTGACGGAAATCTCCTCGGGCTGTCATGCCCGCACGAAAGACAGTCAGCCATCCTCTTGCTGCAGCGTTCGATTTGAGCAGGTCGAGCCATAGAGTTCGTGTCACGCAATAGTATTGAATCGGCGGCGAGAAAGAGATGGGAACCAACTGCATAAATCATATTGGAGGGAAGAAAATGAACTCTGTAGGCATTGATGCGTCCAAAGGGAAGAGCACCGTCGCCGTCATTCACCCTGGCGGCGAGGTGTCCATGCCACCTTTTGAGGTGAATCACACCATCAGTGAACTGGGCGCTTTGACGGAGCGGCTCAGAAGTCTGGATGATGAGATTCATGTGGTGATGGCTTCCCTCTGCGAAAACAACACTTAATCATCATATTTATGAAAGATGGCCTGCTGCCGTTTCAAAAAGGTGTTAGTCGAAATTAATAGGACCCAATTGCTAAAGAAACAGAAGACCAGATTTCTGAGAGAAAGAATAGGTCATATGTTTCCTCATTGAGGATAAAGAGCGCCGCAGGGTATCCGCAGATTCTGCGACAGTGGATCCGGCATAGGATACCATGATTGAAAAAAGAGCCAGATAGCGATTGAGATACTTGGAAGCAACGCCGCGGAACTGTTTAAGAATCTCTTTGATTCGGCTGTGTTGATTGTTCACTGTGTTTGAATGGTGTACCCGATCAT
>CAJUJQ010000140.1 GCA_910586575.1 uncultured Clostridia bacterium
TTCATCCCTCCTTGCTCCATTTTAACATATTTCTATCTATTAGTAAATACTCCCATATTAAAAACCAATTTGAATCCGCCAGGACGCAAGACGGCAGTGCGAATACAGCGCGATAGCTGTATCTCCCTGCCGTCTTTCTTTTTTGTGGATTCAACGGCTCTGACGGATTCAACGAATCTGAAAGGAGCCGGAAATGAAAATCATCGTAAAGTATGAGAACGACAACGTAAGCAGAGCGCCGATTGAAATGGCAATCGAAGTGCCGGACGACCAGTGCCTGAACATGGTCGAGGAGGATTACCGCCAAAGGCCTGAATCGGCGGAGGACAAGAGCAGCGTTACCCGCCGCAGCCCGCAGGAAATCATGGACGACCGGTTCAACAAGCCGCTCTACAACCTCTGGCACAGGGAGAACCGGCATCGCGGGCAAGTACAGAAACCGTTCCGCAAGTACGATGAGGAAACCGATGACACGGACGGCATGGACTTTGTACCGGACAATTCCGACGAGGAAGATCGCAGCCGCCGCTATGACTATGAAGCCGTCTGCCAGAAAATCCGCAGCCTGCTGAAGACTACATACGCGGAGGTACTGATCGCCGTGGAGATTGACGGCATGACGCTGGAGGAGTACGCAAGGGAAAACGGGGAGAACCGGGATGCCATCTATAAGCGGCTCCAGCGGTCAAAGAAAAAAATATCGCAGCTTTTTCTGAAAAAGTGTCCAATCTTTTCTTTCCCCAAGGCTATGAGGAGCAGGCGGCAAGGAAAGCCGTCGCCTACCGTCCTCTGGTGTACATTTTCTCCCCATATTCCGGGGATGTAGAAAGGAACGCCTGTCAGGCGAGAGCGTACAGCCGCTTTGCCGTGGCGAAGCACTCTATTCCCATCGCGCCGCACCTTCTGTACCCGCAGTTTATGGACGAGGACACGGAGCGGGAGCTTGCCCTGTTCATGGGCATTGTCCTGCTGGGCAAATGCGATGAGATGTGGGTGTTCGGCGGTACCATATCAGAGGGCATGACAGCGGAGATCGCGAGGACGAAAAAGCAGCGCAAGAGGATCCGCTATTTTACGGAGGAACTGGAGGAGGTTACGAAATGAACGTGCAGTTTTCCCTCCCGATCTGGGTAGCGCGCTGCCAGGGGAACAGGACGAACTGCCTTTACCCAGACGCATATACGGCGACGGATGCCGAAGCGCTGAAAAGGCTCGTGGCGAATGACCACACTTTCATCTGCCTCAAGAACAGCTACCGCAGTGAGGAAAACTTCAGTTATACGGAAACGCTGGTAACGGACTGCGACAACACGCATTCGGACAACCCCGACGACTGGATCACAAAGGAGGACATCATGAACGAATTCCCGGTTGTCGCAATGCTGATCTACACGAGCCGCAACCACATGAAGCCGAAGGACGGCAAATCCCCAAGGCCGAAGTACCATGTCGTTTTCTTTGTCGAGAGGATCACCAGCCCGGAGGACTACAAGCGGCTGATGCAAAAGCGCAGGGATTTTTCCCGTACTTTGACGCCAAGGCGCAGGACGCCGCGCGCTTCTTCTATGGGAATCCCGGTGCGGAGGTGTATGTGCAGCCGGGGCACATCAACCTGTCCATGTTCTTTGACGAGGACTCCTTTGCGAAGATGGACTGGGAGATAAAGGAGGCCAGCCGGAACAGTACGATGTTCAGGTGGGCGGTTCGCTCCATGAAGCGCTACGGGAATACGGAGGAATCCAAGAGGTGCTTTTACCGGCAGGCAGAGCGGTGCAGCCCGCCGCTGGAGGGCAGTGAGCTGGAATCCATCTGGCGCAGTGCGTCAAAATATTACAAAAAAATCAAAAGTCAGCCGGACTATGTCAGCCCGGAAGTGTATAACGCGAAGGATCCCATCCACTGGGAGGATCCGATCCCATTCAGCAGATACACAATGGCGCAGTTTCCGGTCGGGGCGCTCCCGCCGGATATCGCCGCCTATGTGTCCGCCGTCGCTGAAAGCACGCAGACGCCGGTGGACATGGCGGGAACCGTGTCCCTCTCTATGCTGTCCGTGTGCCTTCAGGGGAAATATCGCATCCGGGGCAAGCGGGACTGGCTGGAGCCGTTGAACACCTATGTGCTTGTGGCAGCGCCGCCTTCCGAGAGGAAGTCTGCCGTCCTGCATATGATGCTGGAACCCGTCAATGAATATGAGTTTCAGTACAATCAACGGAATGCCGCAGCGGTCGAGGGCAGCAGGATGCGGAAAAGGGTGCTGGAGCGGAAGCAGAAAGCGGTAGAGGACCGGGTGGCGAAAGGGAAGGCAGACGCAGAGGAGATGGAGCAGATCGCGCGGGAGATATCGGATTTCGAAGAGGCAAGGCCGCTGCAGCTTTATGTGGATGACATCACAACGGAAAAACTGGTGTCGGTCATATCCGCGAACCGGGGACGTGCGGCACTTGTCTCAAGCGAGGGCGGCATCTTCGACACGCTGGCGGGTATCTACACGAAGAACGTGAACATCGATGTTATGCTGAAAGGCTACTCCGGGGACCCGATCCGTGTTGACCGTATCGGGAGGGAGAGCGAGAGCATCATGAACCCCGCGCTTACAGTGCTTCTGATGGCGCAGCCGAACGTGGTGTCGGAGGTGCTGAACAACGCCACATTCCGGGGGCGGGGGCTGACGGCGAGATTCCTTTACTGTATGCCCATATCCCTTGTGGGGAGCAGGCGTTTTCAAAGCACACCCGTCCCGGACGGGGTATACCGAACATATGAGCGGGCGGTCATCAATCTCCTGGAAGATGAGTATCCCGCAAAGCCGGAAGTCATAACGCTGTCAGAAGAAGCGGAACGGATGCTGATTTCCTTCGCGGAGGAGATCGAGCCGAAGCTCGTGACGGAATACGCCGAGATAGCAGATTGGACGGGAAAGCTCGCCGGGAACACACTCCGCATCGCGGGGCTCCTCTGCCGCGCGGGGACATTCCGCAGCCATGACTTTCTGGACACGCCGGAGCCGCTCGTGGTGGACGGCGGCACGATGAGGAACGCCATACGGCTTGGTCGGTATTTCCTGAACCATGCGCAGGCCGCCTATTCGGTTCTGCCAGAGGACGCAATGTTCAGGCAGGCAAGCAGGATATTGCAGATGGTCAAGGACAGGAAGCTGACGGAATTTGACAGGCGCACGGCCATGCGCTATTGCAGGAGCTTCCGTACCGTTAGCGAGATACAGCCGTCCTGGATTTTTTGGACGATTACGGCTATATTGCGCTGCAGCCGGATAAAACAACGAAAACCGGTCGTCCTCCGCTTCCGAAGTATAGCGTGAACCCCCGGGTGGAGAGCGGCTTTTGTCCTTTTGTCACACAATTGTCCGGGCAGGAAATCACAGGGCACACACCCAACAATGCCCTGTAAATAGGGCGATTTGGGGTTTTGTCCTTTTTGTCCGAACCCTATAAAAAACAATATATCTATATATGCATATCTGCTTTTACAGTACCACGTATAGGGACAGAAGTGACAAAAGGACAAAAGTCCTGAAGGTATGATAAACAAAGGATAAAAGCCCTGAAAACATGAAAAACAGGAGGTTTTTGATGGATACAGTGAATATTTACGGAGCGGACAATATGGACAAAAGATATTTCGCCAAGTGTCACAGGCGGCTGAAGGAATGGGGCGCGCCTTTGTATGGATGGTACTACGCGGATGTCATTGACGTCCGTGAGGATGATTCGGAAGCGTCGTCTTGTTCGATTTCGACATGGTGGTGATCGACAAGCTTTCGTCCTTCAAGAACCACTAGGCAAAACGGTTCCGGGCATTGATGAAAGCGCGACCGAAGGTGAAGCGCATCGTGGGGCTGACGGGAACGCCATCGTCAAATGGCATGATGGATTTGTGGGCCGAGTTCCGACTGCTGGACATGGGGGAGCGGCTTGGGCGGTTCATCGGGCAGTACCGGACGGCTTACTTCACTCCCGACAAGAGGAATGGTCAGGTGGTCTTTTCCTACAAGCCGCTGCCGGGAGCGGAAAAGGCGATATACGATAAAATCTCGGACATTACCATCTCCATGAAGTCCACTGACCACCTGAAAATGCCGGAACTGGTGAACGCGGAATACACAGTACACCTCTCCGAGCGGGAAAAAAACGCGGTACGAGGATTTGAAGCGGAATTTGGTGCTAAGCCTGCCGAGTGGTGACATCACAGCCGCAAATGCCGCGTCCCTCTCTGGCAAGCTCTGCCAGATGGCGAACGGCGCGATCTATTCCGATGATGAGTCGGTCATGAAAATCCACGACCGCAAGCTCGACGCATTGGAGGACATCATCGAAGCGGCAAACGGAAAGCCGCTGCTGGTGGCCTACTGGTATAAGCACGACTTCGAGCGGATTTCGGAACGGCTCCGCAAGCTGCACGTTCCGTTCTGCAAGCTGGATAGCAATGACAGTATCCGCAGATGGAACAATGGCGAAATCCCCGCAGCCCTGATACATCCCGCTTCTGCCGGACACGGGCTAAACCTCCAGCGCGGCGGGAACACGCTGGTGTGGTTTGGTCTGACATGGAGTCTGGAGGTTTACCAGCAGACTGTAGCAAGGCTCTGGCGGCAGGGACAGACGGCGGAAACCGTGGTAGTGCAGCACATCGTCGCGGACGGTACAATCGACGGGCGGATCATGAAGGCGCTTTCCGAGAAGGATGCTACGCAGTCCGCACTGATCGAAGCTGTAAAAGCGAATTTATGAAAATATTTCGGAGGTGCAATATGAACGCATACGACAATTTGAGAAACGCAATCGTGCGGCAGGCGGCTGAGGACTACGCTGCGGCGTTTATGGGAAATACCGTGGGCGATAAGGACGCAGACTGCATGGTTCGGGAGTGCGAGGATTTCTTTCACTCCGAGTGGTATGTGGCGCTGACCAACGGGAAGGTTGACGGTGAGTGGCTTGCGAAGCAGATTAAAATCCGAGAGCTGGAGAAAGCAGCAGACGCCTACGATGCGATTCTGAACCTGTGCAACCGGACTACGCTTAAGGCTGCGGTAAGGTTTCCCAAGGTAAAAAACGAGGCAGCACCGAAACCTATGACTTACATCTTCCCGCCGCGATTCGCAGAAAAATTGATGGATTTCCTGCGAATCCAGCGCGAATCCATCAAGGCGGAAATCCGTGAACTGAAAAATGAGGAGGCAGACGCATGACAGCAAAAGAATACTTATCTCAGGCAAAGCAGCTGAACGATGCCGTAAACAAACTGCTGAATGATCGAGATTATTGGCGGGACTTGTCGAAAAAAGTATCGGGGAGTAATTTCGAGGAACATTTCAATTCCAATCGCACCTCCGAAGCTCCGTTCGTAAGGTGTCTGGATCGGATCGATGAAATCGAGCGCGACATTGACCGAAAGGTGAGCGCACTGGTGGATTTGCGCACTGAAATCAATAAAGCGATTGACACTTTAGCAGATTTCAGGGAACAGCTGGTTCTCCGCTGTCGATATTTGGATGGCTGTTCCTGGGAGAAGACAGCCAGGGTCATGGCAGTGTCCATACGCACGGCGCACCGCATCCATGAAAAGGCGCTGAAGCATTTTTCCATCCCTGAATAAAGTTGGCACAGTTTGGCACACAGGGTTTATTGCGTCACAGGGTTGACACATGATATGATATAATCGCCAAAAGAATAGAGCAAGCCATTCATGGGAGCAATCCTGTGGGTGGCTTTTCTTATACCAAGAGGAGACGAGTAATGCCAAGAAAACCGAAACGACCCTGCCGCTATCCCGGCTGTACCAAGCTGGCGGACGGCGTGTATTGTGAGACGCACACAAAGCTGATGAACAGCCACTATAACCACTTCGCCCGTGGTTACAACAGTCGCCAGCGCTACGGGAGAGCGTGGGAAAAGATACGAAACAGATACATCGCGGCGCATCCGCTGTGCGAAAAATGTCTGAGCGAGGGCAAATGCACTCCCGCCGCGCTGGTTCACCACAAGAAGCCGATAGCGGACGGCGGTACAAACGAGGAAAGCAATTTGATGAGCCTTTGTAATTTCTGCCATGAAATATTTCACGGTGGCAGAGGTGAAAACCCAAGGAACAACAAATAAACGGACTGCATGACACTTCAAAGCGCAGTCCGTTTACGATAGACAGATTCTATTTTTTGAAAATATCAGAATGAGAACCAGTGTCCACGAGAGTTAAGGTTAGCACATCGTTTTCAATCAGATAGACGAGAAGCCAATCCGGTTTGATGTGGCATTCTCGAAATCCAGCATAATTTCCCGACAAACCATGATCTCGATATCTTTCGTCGAGCTGCTTGCCCTGACGCAGCAGATCGATCACTTCATCCAGTTGTGAAAGGTCAAGACCACGTTTTTTCATCAGTTTATAGCTTTTCTTGTAAGTTGTGGTGAATTTAACCTGATACATCAGTCGTCAAGCGCCGCCTTGAGTTCTTCCATGCTGGAATATCCCTTAATGTCAGGATCGTGAGATATTCTTCTAGCTTCTGCCATTGCAGCGAGTGTTTTATCACTGTACTGTGGCATTTCTACAGAAAAGGGAAGCCCGCCGCGAAGGACGCATTGATGGAGAAAAAGATTGACAGCGCCGGACATATCTAAACCGAGATTTGCAAACAAGGTGGCTGCCTCGCGCTTGGTATCTGCATCCACACGGACTTGGATCGGAGTTGTGGACATGAAATCATCTCCCTTCAGTTATATTCTTATTGTACTCATTTTGCTTTACAATGTCAAGCACTCGATGCGTTTTAGACAAAAACCTGACGCTGTTATCCTGGAGAGGCGGTAAAGATCTCTAAAACCACATCTAATTGGGAGCGGCCCGGGGTCAAATACGCAAAATCGCAAAAGTTTCAGGGGGATTGCCCTCTCAGAAAAAGGAGGGTGGTGTTTATGGGTGCACGGGGACCAAGTCCCGGCACGGGCGGCAGACCGAGGAAGGCGCTGTCTGACAAAATCGCCGATGGCAATCCGGGCAAGCGGCCGCTGACGGTCATGGAATTTGACAACGCGGCTGAACTGTCCGGCGCGGATATGCCGCAGCCAAGCGAAATACTCTCCGCCGTGCAGAAAGACGGCAGTACGCTCCAGGCGGCGGAAATATACGAAACTACATGGAAGTGGCTGGACAAGCGGGGGTGTGCAATTCTGATATCCCCCTAACTGCTGGAGCGATATTCGATGGCGACGGCTCGGTGGATACACTGCGAAACCATCATCACGAATACCGGCTACCTCGCAAAGCATCCGACCACGGGAGCGGCTATCGCGTCTCCCTATGTAGGTATGAGCCAGAATTACATGAACCAGGCAAACCGCCTGTGGAATGAGATATTTGCCGTTGTGCGGAAAATTCCACAGCGGATTACAGCGGCGGCACACCGCAGGATGATGTGATGGAACGCTTGCTCCGCTCCAGGCAGAAAGGATAGGTCCGTATGAACACAACGACTGAAATGAACCTGGTGCCGGTTTCTAAGCTGGTGCCTTATGTAATAACGCAAGGACACACTCGCCGGAGCAGATAACAAAACTCCGGTCCTCCCTGCGGGAGTTCGGATTCATCAATCCCATCATCATCGACCGGGCTTTTAACGTCATAGCCGGACACGGCAGACTGGAAGCCGCAAAAGCGGAGGGCATTGAGGAAGTGCCGTGCGTGTTTGCGGATTTTCTGTCCGATACGCAGAGAAAAGCGTATATTCTGGCGGACAACCGCATGGCGATGGACGCGGGCTGGGATGAGGAGCTGCTCCGCATTGAGATTGAGAGCTTGCAGGGTTCGGATTTCGATGTCTCCCTGACCGGTTTTGACGAGAAGGAGCTTGCAGACCTGTTCTGCGGAGGCAGCGAAGCCGAGGATGATGATTTTGATGTTGACGCGGAACTGGAAAAGCCGTGTTTCTCAAAGACGGGAGATATCTAGCATCTTGGAAAACACACGGTCATCTACGGTGACAGCACGGATGCGGCAACATTTGAAAGGCTGCTCTGCGGCACCAAGGTCAATCTGGTTTGCACAGACGCTCCCTATTTTGTGAACCTTAAGAATCAGTCCGGCTCGATTAAGAACGATGACCTTAACGATAAGCAGGCA
>CAJUJQ010000141.1 GCA_910586575.1 uncultured Clostridia bacterium
GTCGCGTTGATTTCGGTGGTCCGCGGCTATTTTCAGGGACTGAATGATATGAAGCCGACGGCGGTTTCCCAGCTGATCGAAGCGTTGGGAAAGCTGCTGCTCGGCTACGGCCTGGCACATGCGGCAAGCGCCAAAGGGCTTGCGCTGACGCAGTGCGCGGCAGCGGCGGTAACGGGCGTGACCATTGGGGAAATTGTGAGCGCGGTTTATCTGCTGCTGCGGCTCTGTACCCGCAGGCGCAGGCTGGAGCGCGTTTTGAACGATTTTTCACGCCCTTACGGCACATTGCTGCGGGAGCTGCTTTCGGTGGCGGTGCCGATTACCATCGGCAGCTCGGTGATGAGCCTGACCAACCTGCTTGACGTGGCGCTGGTCATGAACCGTCTACAGGACGCAGGGTATACCATTGCGCAGGCGAACGCACTTTACGGGGCGTATTCCAACCGGGCAATTACAATGTTCAATCTGCCGCAGACGGTCATTCTGGGGCTTTCTGTGAGCGTTTTGCCCGTGCTTTCCGGCGCTTTCGCACGGCAGAATTTTACCCAGATTTCCCGCACCATCGGCGCGGCGGTACGGCTGACGCTGCTGCTGGCGCTTCCGGCGGGTGTGGGTTATCTGGTGCTGGGGGAGCCGATTGTAGACTTCCTGTTTGGCGCGGATTCGGTTTCGGCGGGGGCACTTCTGCGCATTCTGGGACCGGCTGTGCCTATGCTGGCGCTGGTTTCACTGACCAATGCCATATTGCAGGCATTCGGAAAGCCATGCGCGCCGGTGAAGAATATGATGCTGGGCGGCGCCGCTAAGCTGCTGGGCAACCATTTTTTGATTAAACGCATCGGGATCTATGGCGCGCCGGTTTCTACCGTCCTTTGCTATGCGTTCATTGCCGTGACCAACCTGTATGCGGTCAGTCGATGTGTCCGGGCGCTGCCGCCGCCCCGGGAAGCGCTGCTTCCACCATTGATGGCTGCGGCCGGGATGGGGGCCTGTGCCCGGATTTTGTATCAGGGCTTCGCACCAATGCTGGGCAGCCGGGCTGCTGTCCTGTTGGCGATTGGCGCGGCGGCGGTCATTTATGCCGGGCTGCTTCGCCTGCTGGGGGCATTGCGGCGGGAGGATATCCTGTTAATGCCTTGTGGGGAACATCTCTGCCTGCTTTTGCGCCTGTAACAGGGCGCTTTCCCATCTGTAATTGTGGTAAACCAAGGAGAAATAGAATATGGTAGACTTTGAGCGAAAAAAACGGTATGGTTTTGAGGATCTGCTCCGGATTATGAAAATCCTCCGCGCACCCGACGGGTGCATGTGGGACCAGGAGCAGGACCACCATTCCATCCGCCGCAATTTTATTGAAGAAACCTACGAAGCGGTTGAAGCAATCGACAACGAGGACAGCGAGCTGCTGAAAGAAGAGCTTGGGGATGTCCTGCTACAGGTTGTCTTTCACGCGGAAATAGAAAGTGAAAAGGGCGTTTTTGACATTACAGATGTCGCCGACGGCGTTTGTAAGAAGCTGATTTTCCGGCATCCTCATATTTTCGGGGACACGAAGGTGTCATCTACTGGCGAAATCCTGAAAAACTGGGATAACCTGAAGCAGACGGAAAAGCACCAGCAGACCGCCGCAGACACGCTCGACAGTGTTGCGCGCAGCCTGCCCGCCCTCATCCGTGCGGACAAGGTGCTCAGCAAGGCCGCAAAAATAGGCTTTGACTGGGACGGGGTGGGAGGCGCGCTTTCCAAGGTGCACGAGGAGCTGCACGAGCTGGAAGCCGCCATTCAAGGCCAAGGAAACCCCGCCGAGGAGCTTGGAGATTTGCTGTTAGCGGCGGCCGGTGTGGCGCGTTTTATCGGCTGCGACCCCGAGCAGTGCACCGCGCAGAGCTGCGAAAAATTCATTTCGTGGTTCCGCAAGCTGGAAATCCTTGCGGGGGACAAGCCGCTTGGAGAAATGACGCTGGACGAGCTGAGTGCCCTTTGGCAGACTGCCAAGCAGTAACGGCTGTTTCCGCGCAAACTGTTTGAAAGCATTGCAAAACCATGATTTTTGGAGGAATAACAATATGAGGAAAGCGGATTTTATCGCTTTGGTAGCGGAGAAAGCGGGCACCACGAAAAAGGACGCCGATATTGCGGTGGACGCCATCCTGTCCGCGATTTCAGACGTGCTGGCAGCGGATGACAAGCTGTCATTGCCCGGTTTCGGGTCCTTTGAGGTACGCGAACGCGCGGCCCGCAAGGGACACGATGTCCGCACCGGCGAGCCAACCGACATCCCCGCGTGCAGGGTGCCGGTATTCCGCCCGAGCGCACAATTAAAGGAGAGTGTCAACACCCATGCGGCTGGATAAATATTTGAAGGTTTCACGCCTGATTAAGCGGCGCACGGTCGCGAATGACGCCTGCGACGCTGCCCGGATTTCGGTGAACGGCAAGCCCGCGAAGGCGTCCTACCAGGTGAAGGTGGGGGATTTCATTGAGATTGCCTTTGGACAGCGCACGATGCGCGTGGAGGTGCTGGAAGTGGCAGACCACGTACTGAAAAGCGACGCTTCCGGCCTTTACCGCGAGATATAATAAACCTGTTCCGGAACAGGAATAAAGGTCTCCGTTTGCTCATAGATATGAGTCAGCGGAGACTTTTTAACTGCAAAGGAGGACGTGCAAATGGCGATGGACGGCAAGGTGCAGGGGGAGCGGCAGCATTCCCTGATTCTGGAAGGGCGCGGGAAGCTGAGCGTTTCCGGCGTGGTGGATGTACAGAGCTTCGACGAAACCCTGGTCAGCATGGAAACCTCGCTTGGACTGCTGCTGGTGCGGGGTTCTGGACTGCACATCGAGCGGCTGAGCCTGGAAGGCGGGGAACTGGAGCTGGAAGGGGAAATTGATTCGATGGAATATGAGGACGGCGGCCAGAGCCGCGGCGGGCTGTTTTCCCGTATTTTTGGATGAGGGACGGCTATGTATATTTCGATTGCGGACCAAACGATCGTTTTTTTGAAAGCGATCCTGTTCGGCGCGGCAATAGGGGGGTATTATGATGTCCTGCGGGCCGTCCGCCGGGAAGGGCGGCTGCGCGGATTCCTGGTCGCGCTGCTGGATGGTATTTTCTGGCTGGCGGTCATTGTGGCATTTGCGTTGTTTGTGCTGCTGGCCGCGGATGGGACAGGTCGTTCTTATGTGCTGATCGGACTTGCCGGTGGGCTGATGCTTTATTTTTTGACGCTCAGCCCGGTTGTATTGCGTTTGCTGGCAATTGTGCTTTCCACAGTGCTTTTCCTGCTCGGATGGCTGCTGCGGATTGCCGCGATCCCGGCCAGGCTGCTGCGCCGGCTGTCCAGTGTTCCGCTGGTGAAAAAAATAATTCACAAATTCCCCGCTAAAAACTTCAAAAAAACACTTCCCTTTTTTAGAGAAAAGGTATAAAATAAGGATGTATACCGATCAGCAGGCAGGGAACCGGAAGGCATAAGGAATGAGGTGCCGCTTATGAGAAGGAAACGTCGAAGCTCCATTTTGGTCAGGGCCGCGCTGTTCTGCTTTGCGCTGTATGCCGCGTTTACGATCGTCCGGCTTCAACTGGATATCAGCCGGAAAAATAACGAGCTGAAAGAAATCCAGGCTGAAATTGATGCTGTCAGCGGGGAAAACGACGCGCTGCGGGAATCCCTCGAGCTTGGCACATCCGAGTCGTATATTGCGTCGATTGCGCGCGATAACGGCTATGCGGTATCCGGTGAACGGGTTATGATTGACACGTCCAGCAAATAGGATACCGGGCGGGCTGCCCGATGCCAAGCAGGCGGCCCCATGCAATAGGCCTGTTCGGAAGCCATTGGCGCACCATTGATTTCCGAACAGGCCTCATCAAGAAAGAAATAACGGAGAGTACAAAAAGTATGGAACTGGCAGTTGGATCTGTTTTGGAGGGGAAGGTAACAGGCATTACCAAATTCGGCGCATTCGTTTCCTTGCCCGATGGGAAATCGGGGATGGTGCACATATCCGAGGTCGCGAATTCTTACGTAAATGACATCAAGGACTTCCTCAGCGATGGGCAGCAGGTGAAAGTAAAAATTATCAACATCGACAAGGAAGGACGCATCAACCTTTCGATCAAAAAGGCGCTTGCGCCAGCCGCCCCCGCCGCGCTGCGGGAACGCCGGGCCGCGCGCCCTCAGCGGGACAACCGCCAGAAGGACCCGTCCACAATGACCTTTGAAGACAAGCTGAAAGTGTTTATGCAGGACAGCGAGAGCCGCATGGCGGATATTAAGCATAATACGGATCGTAAAAGCGGGGGCCGCAGACGGAAATAAAGCGGCAGCCGCTTTCGGAAAACCGAGGTATTCCGCCTCGGTTTTTTTCTGAAAACCGAAGGTTTTGCTGCGCCATGTATCGAGGCTGTTCGGACGGTACGGGAAAAAATAAAAAAATGCGTTCCTCATATTGAGGAACGCTAATATAAAAGGATTGTGGGGATAAAGATATGAACGGTGCATGGTGAGTTCCCTCACCATCTGCATCATACCACATGTGCCAATAACTGTCAATCCCCAATCTGTGAAAACGAGGTAAAAAGCATGGGACAAATTTTGATAAAAAATGCGCGTTTGCTCACGATGGATGGGAAAACCATCGAAAACGGTTGGATTTTGTCGAAAAATAAAAAATTTTTCGCGCTGGGGGATATGTCCTGCTGTCCGGCGGCAGAAGGGGAGTCCATTAACGCCGCAGGCGGCTGGGTTCTGCCGGGGCTGATTGACGCGCATTCCCACATCGGGCTTTACGAGGATTCACTGGGCTATGAAGGGGCAGACGGAAACGAGGATACCGACCCGGCAACCCCGCAGCTGCGCGCGCTCGACGGGGTAAACCCGATGGACGCCGCGTTCCGGGAGGCATTGGAAGCCGGGGTAACGGCGGTGCTTGTCAGCCCCGGCAGCGCTAACCCGATCGGCGGGCAGATTATCGCTATGAAAACCGCCGGGCGGCGGGTGGACGATATGATTTTGAAAGAGCCTGCCGCAATGAAATTTGCGCTCGGCGAGAATCCCAAAAGCGTATATCACGACAAGGATGAGACACCGGTTACGCGGATGGCAACCGCCGCTATTATCCGGGAACAACTGCTTTTGGCGCAGGAGTACCGCACCCGCAAGGAAAAGGCCGATATCGACAACGACGCGGATGCTCCGGATTTTGATATGAAGCTCGAAGCATTGCTGCCGGTTTTGCGCGGGGAAATCCCGGCGCATTTTCACGCGCACCGGGAGGATGATATTTTTACGGCGCTGCGTATTTGTAATGAATTTGGCCTGAAACCGGTCATTATTCATGGGACATCGGGCCATTTGATTACCGATTTCTTGAAGCATGTGCCGGTTGTCAGCGGCCCTTTCCTGACCGACCGGTCGAAACCCGAGCTGCGGCATTTGACCGAGTGCGCCCCAGGAATGCTGACGCGCGGAGATGTCCTGACCGCGATTACGGTAGACCACCCGGAGTTCCCGCTGCGACTGCTGATGGATGCTGTGCGCGCGGCCGTGCGCAGCGGAATGGAGGAAGAGGACGCGCTTCGGGCCGTCACAATCAATCCGGCGCGCATTGCCGGGATTGACGCGCGCGTCGGTTCTTTGGCGGTGGGCAAGGATGCAGACTGTGTACTCTATTCCGGGAATCCGTTTGACTATAAAAGTGTAGTTTGCGCCGTACTTTGTGACGGCAGCATCGTTTACAGGAGGTAAAAAATGAGAGAAATTCATGTTTCGGAAATTACGGCACTGGTGCGAAAGCTGTGCATTGACGCAAATTATTACCTGCCCGCCGACATCCGTCAGACCTTTGTGGATGGCAAGGAGCGGGAGGAGTCGCCGCTCGGAAAGGAAATTTTCGACCAGATGTTGGAAAACTGTGACCTTGCGCGCCGCGACAATGTCCCCATCTGCCAGGATACCGGCATGGCGGTGATTTTCGCCGAAATCGGGCAGGAGACGCACCTGACCGGCGGCGATTTTGAGGCAGCGGTCAATGAAGGCGTGCGGCAGGGATATCTGGACGGTTATCTGCGCTGCTCCGTAGTCGGCGACCCGCTGCGGCGGGTGAATACCGGCGACAATACGCCCGCTGTGCTTTATACCCGGCTGGTCCCAGGGGATAAAGTGCGGATTATGGTCGCACCGAAGGGATTTGGCAGCGAAAATATGAGCACAATGAAAATGTTTACGCCCGCCGCCACCAAAGAGCAGATTGTTGGTTTTACTGTACATGCCTGCATCAACGCGGGTTCCAACCCGTGCCCGCCGATTGTGATTGGCGTCGGTCTTGGCGGTACGTCAGACCGTGCGGCTTATCTTGCCAAGCGCGCGTTGATGCGTCCGGCAGGGGAGCGCAACCCGGATCCATTATATGCCGAAATGGAACTGGCAATCCTGGAAAAGGTGAACGCTTCCGGTATCGGGCCGCAGGGGCTTGGCGGGACCGTAACTGCGCTCTCTTGCGCGATTGAAACCTATGCGACCCATATTGCGGGGCTTCCGTGCGTGGTCAATATCGGCTGCCATGTGACCCGCCACGCGGAAGGCGAAATTTAAAGAAATAGTGTGTATTCGGAAGGAAAAAAGCGTATAACAGTGTTAATCTCTTTTCACGGCCTAATTTGGCGCTTACATAACAAGCAAAATTGTTTGGAATATGCTATACTGGATTTAGCAAATTCCACAAAGCAAAAACCAATATAAGGGAATCTTCCCGATAGGAGATGATGTTATGAAGTTCACCATCGTCGAGAGGAAAACGAAAATTTCCGAAGACCTGAGGGCCTACGCAACCAAAAAGGTACAGAAGCTGGACCGCTATTTTCCGGATGATTCCGATGCGACGCTGACTTTTGCGGAGCTGAAAGGCAAGCAGACGGTCGAGGTGACCATCAAACGCGGCGGCATGATTTACCGCGCGGAAGAAACCACCTCGGATATGTATGGCTCGATTGACGGCGCGGTTGCCAAGCTGGAGCGTCAGATCCGCAAGCACAAGACGCGGTTGGAAAAGCGCCTGCGTGACGGTGCGTTCGAGAAGGCTGCGGCTCAGTCGGCAGAACTGGAAAACGAAGATTTTGATATCACCCGCCACAAGAAATTTGTGGTCAAGCCGATGTCGGTTGACGAGGCGATGCTGCAAATGGATTTGATTGGCCACCAGTTTTTCTTCTTCCGCAACGCGGACAATGATAACGTGCACGCAGTGGTCTATAAACGCGCAAATGGCGGTTATGGGCTGATTGAAAGTGAATAAAATATGTAAACGGACTGCTTTCGGGCAGTCCGTTTTTTTGGGGATATAGGAGTATAGGAGCTGCTCGGCTCCAACCGGAATGCCGAAACCATACTGTGCGTCCATTTCCCGGTTGGGTGTCATTGGATGCCCTGCCGCTGTACCAGCTGCATAACCACAGCGCGCATATCTTCCTCATTTTTAAAGTTCATGCCGCACTGCACAATGCTTTCCTGCACATTTGTCGGGAGTGTGTGGAAATATTTTTCCATCCCCGGAGACGCGAACTGCTTGGTCATGATCTATCACCTCGCCGTTAGTATGGCTCAAATGACGTTTCCTGATTCGTCGTTCTGCACAATTTAACGCAAATTTTTTGGATATTTTCCCCTTCATTACTGTTGGTATTGAAATTTTGTTGAAAATGCTTAAAAAGTATGCCTCCTTTCTGGGGAAAGTATACTATTTTGCAGAAAATTTACGCGGTTATATCCTGTCAGAGTACCGAATTTTTGTCGGAAAAGTCGTTTTCTACTCCCATTGCCCACCAAAAGTTGGAAGAAAAAAGCGAACATAATATTACAATTCGTTATCAAAATTGCTGCTACGCTTGACAAGTGGTTTTTTTTCGGGCAAAATGTGTTCATGAGATATCGACGCGTGTAAAGCTGGCGTCTGTACAATCGACCTGAGAAAGGAGGCGCTCATGAAATTTGTTTCGCTGAAGCGTGACACCCTCATTCGGATGTCCGCAAAGTTGGCTGTATCCGTGGTTTTCCTGGGAATGACCACGACGATTGCAACCGCAATGGCTGATAACATTCATATCTAT
>CAJUJQ010000142.1 GCA_910586575.1 uncultured Clostridia bacterium
TAAACTGCTTTTTGAGCCGCCCTTTGTCGCTTGAAACTTGGAAACTGGTGTATAAAAATTATAACATATTTTATAAAATAAATAAAAACAATCGGATAACTGGCGGAGACGTTTTGTTCTCTACAGATACGGCGGCTTTGCCGCCTATCTTCGGAACAAAGTCCCCGCATTGTCGTCGAATAACGGCAGATTCAAAATCATATTTCGTGAGGGAATAGAGGTGGATATGTGCCATTTCCCTTTTGTTTATTATTTTTCCCGTAATATACCGCCCCCTCTCCTATCCTTGCAAAACAATGCCTGAACAGAAATAGAGGACAGATTATACAATCCATCCTCTAATTAAATGCTTATAAATTGAAAGCAGCCGCATATTTATCAGTAGCAGTTTGCATCTGCCGCAAATCTGCCTTAACATAGAAATTTAAGGTTGTGCTTGCATCTGCGTGACCAAGAATTTCCTGCACACTTTTGATGTCTGCGCCATGAGAAAGAAGCAGGGTTGCGCAAGAATGACGCAAATCATGCGGAGAAAGATCGGGAAAACCATTCCTTTTCATAAAACGTTTAACGCGCCATGTAACTGAATTAGGATCGCGCGGAAGAAAAACTTCATTGCTCTTGGGAAATAGAAATGCTTTGGTTAAAACTGTGTCGGGGTGCTGGTTTTGCATCTGGCTTTTCAACTGATGGAGTAAACGCAAGGTATTTGTCATAACGGGAATGGTGCGGACGCTGTTTGTCGTTTTAGGCGTGTTGACCACTATGCCGCTTTGGGGTGTGTATGACACATTGCGTGAAATAGTAATTGTACCTTCTTTCTCGTCAATGTCGCCCCATTGAAGCCCTAAGCATTCACCGCGCCGCATTCCCGTTGTAATCAACAGCTGCAAGATGCAGTGAAAATCGAGCGGGCAATCTGACAGCGCTTTGAAAAACTCTTGCGCCTGTTCCTCTGTCAATGCGTCAACCGGTTTCTTCTCTTGCTTCGGTGCATCAACATTGCGCATTGGATTCTTGGAAATCATTTCTTGCTTTTCCGCATATCCGAAAATCGCGGTAAGCGTTACATACTGATGCCGCAGGGATTTGGCAGAAAATGGCTTGCCTGCCTTGGTTTTATAATCCGTCCGCAGGTAAATGAAATATTTCTGAATGTCAATCGGTGTGATATCTTGCAAGACTGCACCCCTGAAATACTCTGTAATGGGCTTCGACATATACTCATAGAATGCAATGGTTGCAGGCTTTGCGTCCCCGCCGCACACGTTCATCGCAAACCATGTATCTGTGACAAAAGCCACAAAATCATCTTTGCGCTTTTCCGGCGGGAGACTGTATGCACGGCCCTGTGCCTTTGCTTCCTGCTGCTTTTGATACTCTGCCCTTACTTCCTGTTCCCATGCGTCTGCGGCCCGCTCGGCGGCTTTCCGCGCCTTGGAGGGCGTTACCCCTTGCGCTGGCGTCCATGTGCAGTAGCGGCGAATTTGTTTCCCTTGCGCGTCCCTGTCCAGACAGACCGTGAAACGATAGGACACCAATTTTCCATCCCTCTTGTTCTCTCTGATATTTGCCATTGATAGCCAACCTTTCTTTCGGCATATCAATGCTTTTCGGGGTTTTCCAACCGTTTTTTTCAGGGTTGTGCGCTTTTTTGTGCGCTCTTGATATTGTGTGCTCTGCGCAAAACGCTGAAAAGTTACAAAAAAGCCATGAAATCTTTCGATTCCAAGGCTTTTAGGTGGTGGAGACGGTGGGGATCGAACCCATGACCTCTTGACTGCCAGTCAAACGCTCTCCCGAATCATCGGGTAAGCACCCCCAAATGTCCGGTTGGACTTTTGGGCATCATAGGCGACCACTCACATAAAAAATTGGCAGAAACAATTCAAAAGTTGGAATCGTGATAGCATTGCTCCGTTTGGATTTATGCGTTTCTGGCTTTCAAGGGTTTCCTCTTTTTACACTGCTGCTCCAAGCTGTCGATGCCGTGCAGGAACTGCTGGACGTTGATATTGAATTCGATATCCAGCTGGTAGTCGCGGCGGACGGTCACGCGCTTGATGATGTACACACAAATCATTTTCTGCGTTGCGCGGTCGCTGTTATCAAACATTTCCGACCATGATACGATATGTTGATACTCGGCGCGGAGATCCTCCATGCGGGCATTGCTGTCAGCCAGTTCCTCGTTCAGCTCGGTGATGCGCCTGCTGGTCGCCATCAGCTTCTCACGGATTTCCTCTGCCATTTCATTGAGGATCTCGGCGGGGAGCAGGCTTTTACCCTGCACCGCTTTCATGATCTCTGCTTTCAGGGACTCATATTCCCGGTTGACGCTGGCATTTTCGACTTTCGCTCGCTGGAGATCCGCTTGGAGAAGCGTCATTTGCTTTTCAAACGCCGTCCCGACAATCAGTTCGTCGGAAACCGCCTGCATTTTGTGGAACACCTGATGCAGGATATCTTCGACCATGCCGTCCAGGATGTGCATCGTGTAGCCCGTCTGACCGTCGCATTCGAGACGGCGGCGGGTCTTTCTGTAGCACACATAGCGGATTCGCTTTTTCCGGATTTCCGTACCGTCTGCCTTCCGGACAACCGTGCCATTCGTAGTCAGCACCAGCCGCCCTCCACAGTGGCCACAGTACATATTTCCCGAAAGAAGCGACTGTCCGGTGGTGTTCAGCGGGATGTGCCGCTCGTCCTTATTCTCCAGTTTCCGCTCCAGCATCAGCTTCTGCGCAAGGTCGAAGGTTTCCGGCGAGACAATCTGCAATTCCTCGAACGGTTCGGAATACGTTTCCCCGCTGCGCAGGACACCTTTATACATCGGATTGTGCAGGATCGCGCAGATGGTTGCGTCATGCCAGTTCTCGCCCTTGCGGTTTTTGATCCCATGGTCGTTGAGGAAATTTGCCATCCGCCACCTGCCGAAGCCGGAGGAGACGCAGAGATCGAACATCGTGCGAATCACCTCTGCTTCTTTCTCGTCGATGACCAGCTTATTGACTTCATGCTTGCGTTTGTTCAGGATTCCGCTCTTTTCGAGCCGGTATCCGAACGGAGCCTTGCCGCCCCGGAACCGCCCTTCCTGCACCATCTGTCCGAGCGCCGTTTTGGTACGGATGGAAGTCTTTTGACTCTCACCATCGGCCTGCCAAAAGCGGATGTAGTTTGTCAGGCGGTCGGTATGCGACTCAAAGCGCTGTTCACCTTCGTTGACGCTCCAGACCTTGATGCCCTTCTTGCAGAACCATTCGACTACAAACGGGGTTTCGTCGGATTTGCGCCCGAGGCGGTCGAACATGAACACCAGCAGGATATCGAACTTGCCCTGCTCGGCACGCTCCTTAATCAGCTGGAGCTTGTCGCGGTCATTCGCGCTGACCTTGTAGCCGGATACGCCGGTTTCCTGTTCTTCGCCAACAATCGTCCAGCCCATCCGGTCTGCAAACTCGCGGCAGGCTTTGCGCTGCACCGGAATGTCGGCGCGGTCCTGTTCGTCGTGATCGACCTGCTTGGTTGTAGATACGCGGTATAAACATTGAACTCTTTCAGCCATTTTATCTGTCCTCCCATTGAATTTTCTGCGGATTTCGTAATGTGAGGGCAGACATCCAAACCATATTCTGTTGTCAAGGTTCACCGTCTCTTTGCCAAACCTATTATCTCACATTACAGTTCAAATAGCTACTGAAAGTTAGAAGTATTTAAGCTTTTATCTTCCCTTTTGCAATCCGTCGTCAGCAGACAGGTGCTGAGAAGAACCTGCTTGACCTGCACCGCGACATCCGGGTTCGGCTCGTCCGCAAAGTGCAGTGTGACCCTGTGCCCTTTGATTGTGACCTCCATCTTTGAGGATCTGGAAATTCCTTCTGCATTGTTCATCATGAATCCTCCTGACATTATGTAAATTTTCGTTTAACTGCCCCAAGCTGAAATAAACATATCACGAAACCATCCTTATTTCAGCAAACCCTTTACTTCCTGAAATAAGGAGTGTATAATAGACACTATATTTCAATTTGAGGGAGCGTGCTACCATGAACCGTGCCGGAACATATACAACCAACATGACTGGTGAAGCTGCTTATCAATCCTTTCGTCCTGCCCCGCTGCCGCCAGCACCTGCTCTGAACATGGACAATGATCTCATCCGTCTTCTGGTGTCGGCAAACCGTCAGCTTGTGTATCTGGACACCGCATCCAAACTGATTCCAAACACTGAATTATTTGTATCCATGTACGTTCGGAAGGAAGCCTTGATTTCTTCACAGATTGAAGGCACACAATGTACGCTGGACGACGTTCTTGACCCTGAATCCGATATCAATGCGAATCTGGACGTATCAGAAGTTATCAATTACGTTCGGGCGTCACAGTTTGCACTGGAGCGGCTGCAATCGCTTCCGCTTTGCAATCGTCTTCTCCGAGAAACACATGCCATCTTGATGGAAGGCGTGCGGGGGCAGGAAAAGAATCCAGGGGAATTCCGTCGTTCTCAAAACTGGATCGGCGCTGCAAACTGCACGTTAAAGGATGCACGTTATATCCCGCCCAATGCGAATGACATGGAGTCCTCAATGGCTGACCTGGAACGCCATATCAACGAAAACAGTGACTATGACCCACTGATTCAAGCCGCGCTGATCCATTACCAATTTGAAACAATCCATCCATTTCTGGATGGAAACGGTCGGATTGGCAGATTACTGGTGCTTCTGTATCTAACCGAACAGAAACTGCTCAGCAAGCCTGTTCTATACGTTTCCTATTTTCTGAAAAAGAATCAGCTTGAATACTATGACCGGATCAGCGAAGTACGCCGCAGCGGAAATTATGAGCAATGGGTGCGCTTCTTTCTGGAGGCAGTCGAAACTGCCGCAGCAGACGCAGTCCATTCCATTTCCCAACTATCCGCCCTGCATGACACGAACATTGCAAAATTGCCGCAGCCCAAACGGAGCAATGATAGTGTTCGAGCTGTTTTCGACTATCTGGAACAAAATCCAATTATTGATATCCGGCGTACTGCTGCTGCATTGAACCGAAGCTACAACACCGTAGCTTCAGCAATCAAAAAGCTGACAGAACTGGAAATTCTTCAAGAAACAACAAACGCGTCCCGCAACCGGGTTTTTGCCTACGAACAATATCTTGCTATTTTACGAAAGGATACTTGATAGCACATACACAGGGACCCCTTTCCGCGATTTCCCGCAGAAGCGGTCCCCGTGGCATCTGTTATCAAGATTTCTCTTTTGATTGTTTCTGCACTCGTATTCGACACTACTCCCCCAAGCACGCCGGGCGACCTCTTTGGACAGCGGCTGGCTCCACCGCTTCACGGGAATCTCACCCCCGGCAGGATCTCTGTCGGCCGCCCTCCTGATTACGGGACTGGACGGGAGTATCATGATCCCTGACGCTGTCATTGCGAGGCCAGCCGCCGCGGCTGGCTTTCTGGACGGATGGGCCCGCTTACACCTTATATGATAGGTTGGCCGTCATTCGATAGAAGGGGGCGCGGGCGAAGCGTTCGAACAAAAACAGAAATAAGTGGCTTCGAGTTCACTCCGCGCGTTTCTACAGGTGATCTTCGCGCATCCTCCAATGTCGCTTGCCCCTTCCGGGGCACGTCAGGAACGTATCCAAAGCATCGGATATTCACTTGTCAAGGTTCAGTGGGAGGGAGAAATTACCCTCCCACTACTAAGCCGAACTCAGAGGTACTTTGACCGGATTTTTTTTTGAAAATTTCAGAAAAACTTTTTCAACCACTGAATTGCCCTGCGCCGCCGGTCGTTAATGGTACTCTGCGGAACGCCGGATTTCTCTGCCAGCTCACGTTCGCTGAGACCATCAAAATAAATGGCGGTCAGCAGCCTTTGATCACCTTCAGGCAGCAGATTCAAGCAGCGATGCAGCTTTTCACACAAAATGCGAGCAATCGCGGCATCCTCAGTGCTCACCGCATCACGATCAGGAATCATCGCTTCACCCGACATCTCCGGCGTATCCAGATTGCTGTACAGCACAAGCCCGTGACGCTGATCCTTTTCATCCAGAGTGCGGGTATGCCGCTCTATGCCATAATACGCCTGATAAATCTCGCTGCTGACCTCAATCTGTTCACCGCTGATCATAATGATGTACTTTTTGTTTTCTTCCATTTTAGACAGTCCTCCGTTCTGAAATCGTTGTTGTCAATCCTGATTTCAGGCACGGAGGAGCGCGGCATCCTGGCAGTCTGCAAACATTTATAATCAAAAAGCGGCTGATTCCGCATAAATTTGCGAAATCAGCCGCTATCTGACAGAGTCTTATTGAAAAGAAGGCATGCTTTGGCACGGGGGCTGCGACAATGCGCTGTCTGTGTCTGCGTTGACCGACCATTTCGTATTCGCTCCTTAGTGATAGTAAATGCACTGCATCCTCACTAAGCACGCTTCAGAGCGTAAATTATAACCTTTTTTTCAAAATTTTTCTACCTGAGCGGTTGCAATGGACGGATTGCCATATCCTTTCTTTATTGATAGCAATAATCTTATAAAGATGTAAATATAAGCATGGTTTTATGAGGTTTGCTGCTAGTACTCTGCCGATTGCGTTGCTGATTCGCGGACAAATGTCTCTGTTCTGCGGACGGCTGGCTTGATGCTCGCCCAACCGCTCAGGTAGAAATTTTTCTTAATTTTTTTCTTGCGCTTCGAATAGACTTCGATACTGCAGGCTGACTGATACCTTCAGACAGCGCGATGAGCGTCATCTGCATCCGTTCCACATAGAACATATACAGCCGTCGATACTGCGTTTCCGTAAGGATATCCCTTATTCTTTTCATCATATCCGCCGTCCGCAGCCTGCTCGACACCCCGGTTTTATCCTCGACCAGCATATCCTCAATCGTTACGCCATCTGTATCGGCCTCGGCTCTGATCGGCACAGTGCAGTCATCATACCATCGCCCTGCCTTCTCAGAACTCTTATAATCATCGTCTGACCATTTTTTCCAATACGCAAGATGCGTAAACGATTGCCTGCGGGTCGCCCTTATTCCTGGCATAATCACTTCGCTTATCGTACACACTGCTCTCCAGTTCGTTGTGTGGGTTCATTGAGACACAACGAAGCCGGTCGGAGACCGACAGCCCGGAGAAATGGAGCATTGAAAAAGGGCCCTTATACAGAATTTTCCTGTATAAGGGCCCTTTGATCCGAAATAATATTTCAAGTAGAAACTGATTTGTAAGTCATATTTTCCAACTTTTAAGTCGTTTGTATATGTACTCTGATTCTGTTGTTTATCGTGCTCGTCTATGGCAATTCAGGAAATACAGTTCGAATCATCTTCCATATTTCCTCCTCTGGCATCATACAAAAGTAATTACAAATCGTTTTCTATGACTTGTAATGGTATTTATACTTGCTTTTGAATCTGGTAAGATAGCTGTGGGGTGAGTTGTAATGCGAAACCCGATAGATGAATTTGGAAATGCGGTTCGTGAAAAACGGAGATCCAGGAACTTAACGCAGCAGCAGCTTGCCGTAAAACTGGGAATGAACCAGCGGACGATTATGCAGGCTGAAAAGGGCAGCGGTGACCGCAAGTTTGAAACAATCATTTCGCTGGCGCAAGAGTTGGAGATTAGTCTTGACGACCTGATTTTTCCGGAGAAATCTGTATCAAATACACTTCCTAAATGCGTATACGATTTTTTTGAAGGAAAGCCAGAAAGAGAAATAAGAAAATACATTACTCTTTGTCAGTTTGTAGAAAATCTTTATTCTGAATCGTGAAATACAAAGCAGGCATCCAACAGATATTTTCGTTGCTGGATGCCTGCTGTAATAGGTTTGATCGATTTTCGACTCACAGTTTTATTATACTCTTTCACTTGATTACATGGTATAACCTAACCCGGATAAACCGGAACCAAAAATTTTCTACCTGAGCGGTTGGGTTGCAAAGAAACAACGTAAGGGGTAAAATGTGAG
>CAJUJQ010000143.1 GCA_910586575.1 uncultured Clostridia bacterium
CGAGCGGTCACTGCCAACCCGCCAGCAGGTGTATGCATAGCTGATATCTATCCAAAGCTGCTCAGATCGCTGCCGCACAACCGGGACTTTCCACTCGGTGCCTTCCTCTAAAAAGCAATTTTTCTGCGTCAAAGTACCGTCCCGCAGGGTATACCGCTGCTCCACGCACTGCGGCTCAATCAGCGAAAATGAAATCTCATACAGGGCAAGCGCCGCCGAGTCGCCGCTGATGGTTTCCAGCCGCAGCGGCTCACGCCCGCCTGACAGCAGGAAACCGTACATTCCAAGGAAAACCGCCAGCGACAGCAGCAGCCCAACTTTCCAAAATCGTTTCACCTCCAACCTCCTTTCATCATCACTCCACCGGTTTCGGACGGACTGTCGCGCTCCACAGGTCAAACGCCAGCGCAATCGGAAGCCCGATATCAAACAGCAGATACCATATCAAAATATTGCTGCGCAAAAATGACATTGCAAATAGAAACACAAACGCCAAAAGGGTTTGGATCGCTTCCGCCGTTGTCGCCGTATTCCAATCCCGTTTCCTCCAACGGAAAAGGACGCGGAAGTTCGGCATCAGAAAGAACGGGAAGGTACTTGCTACCCAAAGATAAAAAACCGTCTGCGCAAGCAGCAGCGGCGTATGCGGCAGCAAATACCGGAACAGCGGCGCGCGAAGAATTGCCAGATACAGCCCTTCCCCCGCCCCCTGCCAGAGAAAAAAGATGCCATAAAGCGCCAAACCCATCAGCAGTTGCACCGCAGCCAGCGTCAGCACCCCAGCCGCCGTCACCGTATAAGCCGCCGCCGGAAACGCCCAGCCCGGCGCGGGCAGCGCCGCCATGGTATAAATACCGCGATACGCGCCAAAAAACTGATGGAACTGCCGCCGAACGAAGAACAAAAACAGCAGCTCCGCGCCGCATACGATTCTGAGCGTATGCATCTCGTCCAGCATCAGGGAAAAACTGGCGCATTCATACGCAGCGCTCCCCGACAGCAGCAGCTCCAACACGCAAAGCGCAATGACGATCCTATAAAACGGCTTCCACACCCACGCGGCGAAGTAGCCGCAAAGCTTCCCGTATTCTTTCATCCAGCGTTCCCCTTTCCTGTCCTGCACGCACATCACAGGGTTTTCCCGTGACGCACGGAAAGTCTTTTTTCTTCTGCTGCGCATGATACCACTCATACAAAAATGCAGGCGCGGCGTCATGTGTCCCACAGCTCCCCAAGCAGGGAAATCACGCGCGGCAGGGACAGCCGGTTTTCCTTGGCGCGGCGCACGAACTCGGAGATAAACCCACGTGTCAGCTCATCCGCAATCCGCGCACGTATCCCCTCATCGGCAAGGATAATGCTGCCGGTATTGCCGCTGGTCATTACAAAGCCCTCGCTTTCCATCAGCCGGAAGGCCTTTTGCACCGTATTGGGGTTGACCTCCAGCTGTGCCGCAATTTCCCGCCGGGAAGGCAAAGGGACCCCGGTCTGTACCGCGCCCAGGAAAATTTGCCGCTTGACATACGCTGCAATTTGCTGATAGACCGGCTCCCGGCTGTTCAGCTCCAAACCGCGAAAATCCATTTACCTCCCCCCTTCCTATGTATTATAGCAGTAATACGTTTTCTTGTCAACCGCTTTCATTTGGCGCTTTTCAACGAAAAAATCCGTAAAATTTTTCGTGCCTTTTCCCGAAAAAATTTACTTTTTTGGTTGGCTTTGGGCAAGTGTTGGTGTATAATGAAGGAAAGAGCCGCTGAGCGCGGCGAACAATTTTGGAGGGAAATCAGAAATGTTCACAAAGCTTATTGAAACCTTAAAAGCAAACCCGCGTAAAATCGTATTTACGGAAGGCCCGGACGCACGCATCCTGGAAGCTTCCGCGCGCTTGAAAAAAGAGGGGTTCCTGACCCCCATCCTGGTCGGCAATCCGGACGAGGTCAAGGCTGCTGCCGCGAAGGGCGGCTTTGATATTGACGGGCTGGAAATCATCGACCCGGCAAACTACGCGGAAATGGACGCGATGGTTGAAACGATGTCCGCGCTCCGCAAGGGCAAGATGAGCCTCGAGGACTGCCGCGCGGCATTGGCAAAGGGCAACTATTTCGGTACGATGCTGGTTGCGATGGGCAAGGCCGACGCCCTGCTCGGCGGCGCGACCTACTCGACGGCTGACACCGTCCGCCCGGCGCTCCAGCTCATCAAGACCCGCCCCGGCGCACATCTCGTGTCCTCCTGCTTTATTTTGGACCGCCCCGGCGACGGACCGCTTGACCGTTTGGCAATGGGCGACTGCGCAATCAATATCTCCTATGAGGACAGCGTCGATAAGGAAGGCAACGTCACCCTGTCTGCCGCGCAGAAGCTGGCAGAGGTTGCAATCGAAACCGCAAAGTCGGCGGTTACGTTCAGCATCGACCCCAAGGTTGCGTTCCTGAGCTTCTCGACCAAGGGTTCCGGCAAGGGCGCGACCGTCCCGCTCTCCGCAACGGCCACCAAGGAAGCGCAGAAGATGGCGCCGGAAATCCCGATCGACGGCGAGATGCAGTTTGACGCGGCGGTTTCCCCGACGGTCGGCCAGCTGAAATTCCCCGGCTCCAAGGTTGCGGGTTACGCGAACACCTTCATTTTCCCGAACATCGAAGCGGGCAACATCGGCTATAAAATCGCGCAGCGCTTGGGCGGCTACGAGGCTTACGGCCCCATCCTTCAGGGTTTGAACGCGCCGATTAACGACCTTTCCCGCGGCTGCAACGCCGAGGAAGTCTACAAGATGGCAATCATCACGGCGGCGCTTGTCTGATCGCCCCTGCTTCCCATCAGCATATCTTTTCCAAAAGGAAAGCCCCATCTTGCACGATGAGGCTTTCCTTTTTATGGTCGTTTTATGATTCCGGCTTTTTCTCTTCCTTGGGCGCGTCCGCAGGCTGCTCCTCCGGAATCGGTCGCGGTTCCAGCGTAATCGGGTCGATGGAACCCAGCCCGTAATAATCGGCGGTTTTTTCCGAAAGGTTCTTTGACCGGAGCGAACGGTTCACCAGCCCGGACACCAGCGCGTAAAACACCGCAAACAGCGGCACGCCGACCAGCATCCCGACAAACCCGAACACGCCGCCGAACACCAGGATTGCAAACATCACCCAGAACGCCGACAGCCCGGTCGAATCCCCCAGGATTTTCGGCCCGAGGATATTGCCGTCAAACTGCTGCAAAATCAGGATGAAAATGATAAAGTACAAGCAGCGGATTGGCTGCTGAAAATCGGCCATCAGCACCAGCAGCGCCGAGGGCACCACCCCGATAAACGGTCCGAAAAAGGGGATGATATTGGTCACCCCGATAATCACCGCAATCAGCATCGGGTAAGGCAGCTTCATCACGCTGAGCGCTACAAAGCAGATAATACCAATAATCAGCGAATCGAGCAGCTTGCCCGAGATAAACCCGCCGAAAATACGGTGGGTAAACCGCAGGTTGTCTACCACAATATTCGCCTTCTTGACCGGCAACAGTGAATAAGTCAGCTTTTTGGCCTGCGCACAGAACAAATCCTTGCTGCAAAGCACGTAAATCACGATAATCATGCCAATCAGAAAATCCTTGACGGCGGTCACGGTGGACATGAAGCCGCTGACAACCGAAACCATCTGCGGCAGCACAAAGCCGCTGACAAAATCGCTCAGCTGGCTGACCGCCCCTTCATAGGCCTGCATGACATTGTGCTCCAAAATCGGGTTGCTTTGCAGCAGGTCGTTAATCAGCCGTTGGAGCTGTTCGCTAAAATTCTCCATTGACTGCATTTGCTCCACGACGCTGTAGATACTGACCAACAGCTGTGGTACCACCATCGACAGCAGCGCGCCCACGACCAGACAGCCTTCCACAACCGTCAGGATGCTGGCCGCAAGGCGGATTTGTCCCTTGGCCTTGACGCGGCTCTTGGCGCGCGTCAGCAGGCACGGCTCCATCCAGCGGATATTAAAGTTGAAAACCGGCAGCAGCATATACGCAATCGCAAACCCCCAGATAAAGGGCATCAGGATGCGCACCAGCGTGCGCCCGGCGCTCATCACCGTGCGGAAATTATACAGCGTGAACCCCAGCAGCAGGCTGGCCGAAATCACGCAAAGGGCAGTCAAACCCCACAAGAAATAATTATTTCGATGTCTCATAGCAAATCGCGCGGCGCAGACGGTTCCTTAAAGCCTGTCGGCGCCGCATTCTTTCGGGAAAATAATGCAAAACAGGATTATTCGCGGTCGTCAAAGAAAATGCGGTACGCGATATAGGAGAAGCCACAGCAAAACATCGCGAGGAATACCGGACGGAATTTCTCGGTCAGCTTGGTGAAGCGCGACGTGAGCCAGGAACCCAGCCACAGCCCAAAGGCCACGAGCACAATCTTGAACACCGCAATGTCAAACGGCGAAAAGTGATTGACGCGGTTGGTGGTAAACGCGCACCAGTCGGAAGCGTCCGCACACACGTCCTTCGCGAGCGCCTTGGCCGACGCGGCAAACGCCTCGGCGCGCGGGCTGTGCAGCGCTTCCTCTGCCCGGGCGCGGGCTTCCTGCGCGTATTCCCCGGCAGCTGCCGCCGCCTGCTGCGCGTAAACGCCCGCGGCTGCCTTCGCCTGCTGTGCGTACTCCCCGGCAAGGCCGCGCGCAACCTCTGCCTTCGCTTTCAAGGCTTCCCGGTCAATGTTTTGCAGGGCGGTCAAATAATCTTTCATCATAACTGTTCTCCTTTTCTGGATATTTCAGGTGAAACCGGCGGCATCTTCCCGCCAGGGGTCTGCTGATGGCGCCGGTGCGGATAACGCCGCCTGCGCGGATGCTCCGCCCGGTATACGTCGCGTTCGATTTCCCGCGCAGTTTTGCAGGCCACGCCTCCCAGCACGCCCAGCCGAATGCCCAGCTTTTGCGCCAGCTCCTCCGCGTCGGCGCAGCCGGTCTGGCGCAGCGCTTCCAGCAGAAGCAGTCCGGCGGCGTGCGCGTCGCTCCCGGCCTCATGATGTTCAAGCCGGATGCCAAGCGCCTCCGACAGCGTATTCAGCCGGTGGTTTTCCATCTCAGGCCACACTGCCTGCGCCACTTTCACGGTGCACAGATAGCGGCAGTCCGGATAAGGCAGCTGAAAATAATCGAGACAGGCACGCAAGACCGCTGTATCAAACATGGCGTTATGGCACACGAGGATACTGCCTTCCAAATCGTTCCGCAATCTCCTCCACAGCTTATCGAACCGGGGCGCGTGCCGGACGTCCTTTTTGCGAATGCCATGGACGCGGACATTGCCCCAGTGGAAAGGCCCCGCCTCCTCCGGCGGACAAATCAGGCAGCCAAAGCGCCGGACAAGCTGAAAATCCTCAAAAACGGCCAGCCCGATCGAACAGGCGCTGATAAAATTCCCGTTCCCCACTTCAAAATCAAGCGCGGCATACTTCATTTTGCTGCCCCGCCTTCCGCCGACTCATGCACCGCGCACAGGAAATGATAAAACGGTGCAATTGCGCGCATATCCTTGAGCATCTGCCTGACAAACGAACCATCAAACAGGGGCTTAAAATCATAGCAGTCAAACGACAAGCCAATATTTTTCTTGTTCAGCCACGGCTGGTATTCTTCTCTGGCATCCGGGAACTTGGACCGCTTGAATTCCTCCCCATAAAGGGAAAATTTCGGCGATTCCCTGACCGCCTGATAGGCTTCCAGGAAGCGTTTATCCTCCCGCAGGACAAATTCCCGCAGGATGGCAAGCTCACCCGGGGTGGCTTTATAGTAGCCCGATCCGTAACCCCAGCTCTGCGGCATCACCTCAAAATAATAGCAGGGGCGGGAATCATGCTCCCCCTTGGGCCTGCCAAAGGTGCACCATGCGTGGTCACGATACAGGGATTTATCGCGGGTGTAGCGCGTATCCCGGCGCACGCGTGAAATCATCTTGGACGGTACCAGCACAAACAGCGGGTCAATTTCGCGCATCGCGTCGCTGACCTCCTCGATCAGCTCGGCCATGGGCTGCTGCACCAGCCGTTTGATATCAGCCTTATGTTCGTCATAATAGGGTTTGCTGTTCATCAGCCGGTTTTCGATCAACAGGTCCAACCCTTCGGGCCGGAAGCCGGAGAACGCCAATGCTTTCATCCTCTCTCTTTATCCGATATTCCTATTGTAGCCTTTTTTTTAGAAAATAGCAAGGGGGAATTTCGGAAAACCCGCCGTTAATACCGCCCCTCCCCCGGCAGGGGTACCCCAAAAACGAAAAACGCCGCTGGGCATGAAAAAACCGCCGTAAAAACGGCGGTTCAAAAGGCTGAAAATTAGGCGAGCGCAGCCGCGGGCATCGGGACGGCTTCGCCGACATACGCAATCTGGACGACCGACAGCAGCAGGATGGTAACAGCCTGCGTAATATACTGCAAATCATTCTCAATGCAGTGATGTACAGTATAATATTTATAGCGATGGTGCAGGCGGTCAATCCGGTTTTCCAGCGCCTCAAACGAGCAGACCGGGACGACGGGATCCGCCCAGCTGTTGAAGCGTTCTTGGGTCAGCCGATGGCGGAGTTTAACAAAAATCCGCTTTTCATAAATATAATGCATCAGCAAATTGCGGTCATAAATATCGTCATTATGGGGATAGCAGAAAAAGTCGGTCAGGTAATGGCAAATCTCGCCCAAATCGACGGACAGCTCATAGCCGTTGACATCCCCGATGCTATACTTTTCCAAAAAAGACTGGAGCTTGCCCATCACCTCTTCATACATCACCGAAGGGTAGTGGCGCTTGGTAAGGTAGGTGCCAGTCAAATCGGGTTTCAGATTGCCATAGAAAAACCCCGTCTCGTCAAAGGTCACGCCGCAGTTTTCCTGGACATATGCGAGCAAGAGCTTTGCAACACGGGTATGCGAGAGCGAATCCATTCAATATCCTCCAATACATGCGGAGACACACCCGGAAGCGTGCCAAAAGCAGTTCGTTTTCAATCATCACCACAAGCCTGTGGGGTCATTCCCATTTGAATTCATTATAGCACATCCGCTCCCTGTTGTCACGGTCTTTTTTGAAAATATTCATGTGAAATTCCGGAAACTTTTTACCCGCCGGCCGGAAAAATTATCCATAATCCCCAATCCCCGTGTTTAGAACCGTTTTCAGCGCGCCCGGAAGGCTTCGTTGCGGAATTTTACCTTGCCCTCCAGCGCGGCGCGCAGGCGGGCGCACATAGCTTCCCGGTCGCGGTTGAGCGTCCCCGCGAGATTCACATAATTGGAGGCGTGGTTTGCCCGGAAAAGGCTTCCTTCCGAATCAATATTTTCCAGCAGCACCAGCGTTTCCGCCGCAATTTCGACCGGGTTCATCAGGCGGAACCGCCCCTCCTGCCAATCGCGCATCAGCGGCGTCGGCAGCTCAAAAAGCAGCGTCAGCAGCCCGATATATTCCGGGCGCATTTCAGAAAGTGCGCGGGCGGTCTGCACCGCGTGCTCCTCCGACAGTTCGGTCGATCCAAGCCCCGCAATCGCGGTCACCGAGAGTTTCATCCCGGCTGCCTTAACCATTTTCCCGGCGCGGACGATTTCGGCGGCGGTTTCGCCCTTGTTCACCCGGCGAAGCACCTCGTCCGAGCCGGATTCCAGCCCCAGGTAAACCATTTCCAAGCCGAGCGCGTGCAGCTCGTTCAGCTCGTCCTGGGTCTTGACCAGAATCGATTTCGGCGAGCCGTAGCTCGTCACCCGCTCACACTCCGGGAATTTCTCGCGGATGTACCGCAGGATTTCCGCAAGGTGCCCGGCACGGCACATCAGCGCATCGCCATCCGCCAGGAAAATACGATCCACCCGGCGATACTGCGCACGGGCAAGGTCAAAATCGGCTTTGACCTCCTCCAGCCTGCGCACCCGGAAGCGCTTTTCCTTGTACATATCACAGAAGGTGCATTGGTTGTGGCTGCACCCGATGGTAGCC
>CAJUJQ010000144.1 GCA_910586575.1 uncultured Clostridia bacterium
ATATTATACCACTTTTTGTTATCTGGGTAAAGCTATCTTAAAGGGATAACCATGTTTCAAAATTCATCTGTACCAGCCGATTTCCGAACGGCTTTATTATAGCACCGTCCTATGAAAAAACAAGAATACTTGTGATACTTTCCGGCTGTAACGACAAGATTTTCCATGCGTAACTCGGCCAACTGCCGAAAAGCGCGCGGAGCGTACCGGGGGGACAAGGGAATGCGGAAGGGCGGCTGTCCTGTCTCCGGACGCAGCCCTTGAAAACCGGCAGGGGCTATGATAAAATAGGTATGAAAAAGGAGCGAAAGGAGGCGCGTTCCCGGAATGACAGCCGACAAGTGGAAGCCGCGGCATGAGGAGAATTTGGAGCGGATTCGTTCGCTTCGCCTGCTGGACGACGATTTTATGACCATTTGCTTTGAGGGCGAACCTGCCTGCGCTCAGCTGGTGCTGCGGATTATTCTGGAGAAGCCGGATCTGCGCGTAGTGGAAGTCCATACACAAGTATTTGTGGCAAATTTGGGGAAACGGTCCGTCCGGCTGGATGTGCTGGCGGTTGACAGCGCGGGCAGGAAATATGATATCGAGATCCAGCGGGAGGATAAAGGGGCCGGACAGCGCCGCGCAAGGTTCAACAGCAGCATGATGGATGCAAAATGGACCGAAAAAGGGACTCGTTTTCAGGATATCCCGGATACCTTCACCATTTTTATCACCGAAAACGACGTGCTGGGGGAGGACTGGCCGGTCTACCAAATCGAACGCTGCATTTTAGGAAGCGGCAGGCTATTCCAGGACGGGGCGCATATCCTGTATGTCAATGGCGCTTACCGGGACGATTCCCCCGTTGGGAAGCTGATGCATGATTTTTCCTGCGCAGACGCTGTGGATATGCATTATCAAACACTGGCGGATCGGGTAAGATACTTTAAGGAAAGTAAGGAGGGAACCTCGATTATGTGTAAAGTATTTGAGGAAATGCAGATGAAAAGTTATCTGGACGGCAGGCAGGAGGGCAGGCAGGAGGGCAGACAGGAAAATGCGGTTGAAAGCGCAAAGCGGATGTTGTCCAACGGCAAGTTATCGCCGGAGGAGATTGCCGAATACGCAGGGCTTTCTCTTGAGGAAGTGCTTTCCCTCCGACAGTAAAGCGGCTTTCCGTCTGCAAGGCATCCTACGGTGAGGACAATGCTCTTTCTATATACCTCTCCCCGGCAAAGAACCGCCTCAAAACCTTCATCCGTTTTGAGGCGGTTCTTTGCCTTAATGGAATTTGTTCATCATGTCATGCACCTGGTGTTCGGCTTTGCCTGCCAGCTGGTGCATCTGGTTCTCTGCCCTGCGGGCGGTATGGTTGACCTTTTTGCGGACGCCGGGGTTCATCATTGCGCCTGCCGCCATCATGGACGCTGCCGCGCCTGCCGCGAGCCCCGCAGTCAGGCCGACCATCAGCGAGCTTGTCCTCATCGTAAATACGCCGCCTTTCATTTCTCCGTTTGTTTTTTTGTTTACGTGATAGAGTATCCCCGGAAAACGGCAAAGTATAATCACCAATTTGTCCCTTTCTTTTTTGTAATATTATCTACAGATATAACTATTCGTAATTATTTGCAGGTAAGGATGTATCAGTCCGGTACCTGAATTTGTAAAAAATATGAAAAAAAAACGGGGAATCCATCCGATTGTTTTGTGAAAATGGGGGTATACAAACCGTGCCCCGCACGATATAATAAATCAAATGAAAAACTGCGAACCTTTAATTGTGGGCCTGTGAGCCTGCGAAGGCGGCGCACCGGATACCAATGGAGGTAACCTGTTTTTTAGGGACAGGTTTATTTTGTGCAGCTTTCCGCCTGAATAAAGGGCAGGAAGCTGTTTTTTCATAGAAAAAAGGAGGGGAAAGCTTGCAGAAACAGACAGTGATTCTGGATGAAGGGGCGATATCGCGTGCGCTGACGCGCATCGGCTTTGAAATCCTGGAAAAGAACCACGGCGCAAAGCACCTGCTTTTGGCGGGCATCTGCACGCGGGGCGTACCGCTTGCCGAGCGCCTTGCCGACCGGATTGCCGCGGCGGAAGGGGACCGCCCGCCGGTGCTTCCGCTGGACGTGCGTCCCCTGCGGGACGACCTGCCGCCTGCGGCGCGCGCCAAGCCGCCGGATTTGCCCGAGCTGCCTGGGCTTTCTGGCTGCACGGTCGTACTGGTCGATGACGTACTGTACACAGGGCGCACGGTCAGTGCGGCAATCGAAGCCATCCGGCTGGTGGGGCGCGCCGAGCGCATCCAGCTTGCGGCGCTGATTGACCGGGGGCACCGGGAGCTGCCCATCCGGGCGGATTACATCGGCAAAAACCTTCCAACAGCGCAGGCGGAGCGGGTAAACGTCCTGCTGCGCGAGGTGGACGGCAGGGACGCGGTTGTCCTGTCGCATTCCGCCCCCTGAACCGCCCAAAAACTTTATAACCGTTTGATATTACCTACCTCGAAAGGAGAAACTTATGTCTATTCAAACTTTAGTCGATAAAATCAAGGAAAAGGGCAACCCCACTGTCGCCGGATTGGACGCCCGCGCCGAATACATCCCGGAGAGCATCCTGCGCCGCAACTTCCTGCTGCACGGCGAGACCCTCCGCGCGGTTGCGGAATCAATGGTCGCTTTCAACTGCGGGCTGATTGACGCGCTGTGCGATATCGTACCGGCGGTCAAGCCGCAGGCGGCTTATTATGAGCTGCTCGGTTCCTACGGGGCGATGGCGCTCAAGCAGACCATTGACTATGCCCATGCAAAGGGCATGTACGTCATTGCGGATATCAAGCGGAACGACATCGGCGCGACCGCGACCGCGTATGCGGAAGCCTACCTGGGGCGTACCCGTATCGGCGATACCGAGATTGCCCCTTACGGCTGCGACTGCGCGACAGTCAACGGCTACCTGGGCACGGACGGTGTCGAGCCGTTCCTGAAAGAATGCCGCAGCCGTGACAAGTCGATTTTCGTCCTGGTGAAAACCTCCAACCCCTCCTCGGGCGAATTCCAGAACCGCGACATGGAGGGCGCGCCGCTTTATGCCCGCATGGCGGAAATGGTCGCCAAGTGGGGCGAAGGGCTGGATACGCCCTGCGGATACAACCAGGTCGGCGCGGTCGTCGGCGCGACCTATCCGGAAGAGCAGAAGGTGATCCGTCAGCTGCTGCCGAAATCGTATTTCCTGGTTCCCGGCTACGGCGCGCAGGGCGCGACCGCAAAGGATATCGCGAACAGCTTCAATGACGACGGGCTTGGCGCGATTGTCAATTCCTCGCGCGGCATCATGTGCGCCTGGAAGAAAACCGGCGGCAGCGGCGAGGACTTCCGCGAAGCCGCCCGCGCCGAGGCGCTGCGCATGCGGGATGATATCGTATCCGCAATCAAATAAACACTGTGCCTGAACCGGTTTCAGGCTTGGAATTGGAGCAACTCCCATGAAAAAAGCATTTTTGTTACTTGCTGACGGCACGCTGTTTACCGGGCATGCCGTCGGCGCGGAAGGCTGCGCCATCGGTGAGGTGGTTTTCAACACCGGTATGGCAGGTTATCAGGAGGTGCTGACCGACCCATCCTATTATGGGCAGACGGTGTGCATGACCTATCCGCTGATTGGCAATTACGGTATCAACTTTGAGGACTACGAGTCCCGCAAGAGCTGGGTATCCGGCTTCATTATGCGGGAGCTTTGCGAATATCCCTCCAACTGGCGCTGCAAGCTGACACTGGACGCTTATCTCAAGCGTCAAAACGTGGTCGGGCTGGCAGGCATTGACACCCGGACGCTTACCCGCCGTATCCGAAACGCCGGTGTAATGAATGGGCTGATTTATACGGAGGGTTATGAACCCGACGCCGCCAAAATCGAGGAAATGAAAGCCTATGTGATTCGTGGCGCGGTGAAGGCGGTCACCTGCGCGGAACCGATTGTTTACCCGTCCGACACCGGTGAGACGCGCTTGCGGGTGGCGCTGTACGATTTCGGCGTGAAGTACAACATTGAACGCGAGCTTTGCAGGCGCGGCTGCGAGGTGACGGTCGTCCCGGCCTTCACCTCCCCTGAAGAGCTGCTTGCGGGCAGCTTTGACGGCGTGATGCTGTCGAACGGGCCGGGCGACCCCGTCGAAAACACCGGGATTATTGCCAACCTCAAGCGGCTGATGGACAGCGGGATCCCGATTTTCGGCATCTGCCTGGGACACCAGCTGCTCTCCCTCGCCGTGGGCGCAAAGACCGAAAAGCTGCGTTACGGACACCGGGGCGTGAATCACCCGGTCAAGGATTTGGATACCGGCCGTACCTATATTACCAGCCAGAACCATGGCTATGCGGTAGTAGGCGGCACCGTCCCGGAAGGGCTGGCGCGGGTGCGCTATGTCAACCTGAACGACGGCACGGTCGAGGGGCTGGAATACCAAAACCGTCCGGTTTTCACCGTGCAGTACCATCCCGAGGTCTGCCCGGGGCCAATGGATACCGCGTATTTATTTGACCGCTTTGTCGGCAACATGGAGCAGGCGAAAGGGGGTGCACCGGTATGCCGCTGAGAAAAGACCTTCATAAAGTGATGGTGCTCGGCTCTGGCCCGATTGTCATTGGACAAGCCGCCGAGTTTGACTACGCGGGCACACAGGCCTGCCGCGCGCTGCGCGAGGAGGGGCTTGAGGTTGTGCTGGTCAACTCCAACCCGGCGACCATTATGACCGATAAGGCAATGGCCGATAAAATCTACATCGAGCCGATGACGGTCGAGGCTGTCCGGGAGATTATCAAGAAGGAGCGCCCCGACGCGCTGCTGCCCACGCTGGGCGGGCAGACCGGCTTAAACCTTGCCATGGAGCTGTGCGAGGAAGGCTTTCTGGACAAATTGGGCGTGCGGCTGCTGGGCGCGAACCCGGAAACCATCGCCAAGGCCGAGGACCGCCAGCTGTTCAAGGATACGATGGAAAAAATCGGCGAACCGATTATCGCTTCCAAGGTCGTGCACACGGTCGAGGACGCCGAGGCATTTACGAAAGAAATCGGCCTGCCGGTGATTATCCGTCCGGCGTACACGCTCGGCGGCACGGGCGGCGGCATTGCCTACACCTGGGAGGAGCTGCGCGAAATCGCGGCTTCCGGCATCCTGTATTCCCGCGTGGACGAAATCCTGGTCGAAAAGTGCATTGCGGGCTGGAAGGAAATCGAATATGAGGTCATGCGCGACAGCAAGGGCAATGTCATCACCATTTGCAATATGGAAAATGTCGACCCGGTCGGCGTACACACCGGCGACTCGGTCGTTGTCGCGCCCAGCCAGACCCTTTGCGACAAGGAATACCAGATGCTGCGCACCGCCGCGCTGAATATCATCACCGAGCTGGGGATTGAGGGCGGCTGCAATGTGCAGTTTGCGCTGCACCCGACCTCCTTTGAATACGCGGTAATTGAGGTCAACCCGCGTGTTTCCCGCTCATCGGCGCTCGCCTCCAAGGCGACGGGCTACCCGATTGCCAAGGTCGCCGCGAAAATCGCGATTGGTTACGGCCTGGACGAAATCAAGAACGCCGTGACCGGCAAAACGGTTGCCTGCTTCGAGCCTGCGCTGGATTACTGCGTGGTCAAGTTCCCGCGCTGGCCGTTTGATAAATTCGTCTATGCCGACCATTCCCTCGGCACGCAGATGAAGGCGACCGGCGAGGTCATGTCGATTGCGAACACCTTCGAGGGCGCGCTGATGAAGGCGGTGCGCTCGATTGAAATGAAACTGACCTCCATGATCATGCCGCGCCTGCGGGCACGCGCCGACGATGAAATCCGCGAAGGCGTGCACCAGGTCAATGACGAGCGTATCTTTGTCCTTTGTGAAGCCTTCCGGCGGGGACTGATGACAATTGAGGAAGCTTTTGGAATCACCAAAATTGACACCTGGTTCCTGCACGGCCTGTACCGCATTGTCGCCATGGAAAAGGAGCTTGCCGCCGCCACTGAGATTGACGCGGAGCTGTACCTGCGCGCCAAGAAAATGGGGTTCCTTGACCGCACGATTGAGGAGCTGTCCGGCTGCTCGGTTGAGCGGGTGCAACGCCTGCCGGTCTACCGCACGGTCGATACCTGCGCGGCAGAGTTTGACGCGGAAACGCCCTACTATTATTCCTCTTACGACGACGAGACCGAGGTCAAGCCCGGCGACGGGCGGCGCAAGGTGCTCGTGCTCGGCTCCGGCCCCATCCGCATCGGGCAGGGCATTGAGTTCGATTACTGCTCGGTGCATTCCGTGTGGGCGCTCCAGCAGCTGGGCTGTGAAACCATCATCATGAACAACAACCCGGAAACCGTTTCAACCGACTTCGACACCGCCGACCGGCTGTATTTCGAGCCGCTGACCCCCGAGGATGTGACCGGCGTCGTGATGGCCGAACGTCCGGACTCCGCCATTGTGCAATTTGGCGGCCAGACCGCCATCAACCTTGCCGCGCACCTGGAAAAGCTCGGCGTGCCGATTCTGGGCACCCCGGCATGGTCGATCGACGCGGCGGAGGACCGCGAAAAATTCGACGAAATCCTTGAAAAGTGCAAAATCCCACGACCGAAGGGCGCCACCGTATTCACCGAGGAAGAAGCCGTGCAGGCCGCCGGGAAGCTGGGCTATCCGGTGCTGGTGCGCCCCTCCTACGTGCTCGGCGGGCAGGGCATGGAAATCGCCTACAACGAAAACGACGTGCGCGAATTCATGCGCGTAATTACCCAAAACAAGGTCGAGAACCCGGTACTGGTGGACAAGTACCTGATGGGGCGTGAAATTGAGGTGGACGCGATTTGCGACGGGGAAGATATCCTAATCCCCGGCATTATGGAGCACATGGAGCGCGCGGGCGTGCACTCGGGCGACTCGATTTCGGTCTACCCCTCGCTGACCATCAGCGCGCGGCACAAGGATACCATCATCCGCTATACGCGGGCGCTTGCGCGGCACCTTGCGGTGCTGGGGCTGGTCAACATCCAGTTTGTACTGTATGACGAACAGATTTATGTAATTGAGGTCAACCCGCGCGCGTCGCGCACCGTACCCTATATTTCCAAGATCACCGGCCTGCCGATGGTTGACCTTGCCACGCGGTGCATGTTCGGGGAAAAGCTGCGCGACATGGACTACGGCACGGGGCTGCTGCCCGAACGCGAATATTACGCGGTCAAGGTTCCGGTATTCTCTTTCCAGAAGCTGCGCGACCTGGACACCCAGCTGGGGCCGGAAATGAAATCCACCGGCGAGGTCCTTGGCGTTTCCAAATCTTTCCGCACGGCACTGCTCAAGGGGTTGATGGGCGCGGGCTTCCAGATGAAGCGCAAAGGCTCGGTGCTTATTTCGGTGCGCGACTCGGACAAGCCAGAAGCCGTCAGCCTGGGCGAACGCTTTGAAAAACTGGGCTTTGACCTGTACGCAACCAGCGGCACCGCCAACATGCTCAACCGGCACATGGTCGCGACCAACGCCGTGCGCAATGTGGACGAGCCGTCGCCGAATATTATTGACCTCATCGAAAGCGGGAAAATCGACTATGTCATTGCGTCCTCGGTCAAGGGCCGCCACCCGGAGCTGGGCGCGGTGCATATCCGCCGCACGGCAGTAGAGCGGTCGATCCCCTGCCTGACCTCAATGGATACCGCCGAAGCGCTGCTGCGCTGCCTGGAAGGCGAAATCCGCATTGAAAACTGTGAAATGGTGGATATCAACTCCATTTGACCGCACAGCCTGATATATACTCGTGTGCGTTAAAGTTTGCCGTTCGGTTCGCCTGCGCGGCGGGCGGTCCTGCGCGGACAGCGCCAGAGGGACTCATCCCTCTGGACTCCCTTTCTCCGCTGCGGCGGGAATTGGAGCGGCAATCATCGTTGCTGCACCTTGCCCTGCCCGCCAAACGGATGGCGGGCGGGGT
>CAJUJQ010000145.1 GCA_910586575.1 uncultured Clostridia bacterium
GGACCGCCCGCCGCGCAGGCGAACCGAACGGCAAACTTTAACGCACACGAGTATATTTCAGACACACGGCACGGGATCCCGCCGCCGTCCCTCACTGATATATTACCACAATTTTTCCAAAGGCACAAGCGATTTCCTGAAACCCGCCGCGCCGCCAGCCCTTGACATTCCTTCCATAGTACAGTAGAATATAATAAATAGTTTTTAATACTATATTTAATTGTTATAGAAAACCGGAGATATATTTATGAAAATTTTGATTACCACCGAAAGCAGCTGCGACATCCCCGTCGGCTTGCTCCGGGAACGGGGCATCCATACCGTCGCTTTCAGCGTCAATTTCCCGGACCACGCGGCCGCCGATAACAGCATCCCGGTCGAGGAAATTTTTTCGTTCTTTGAACGGACCCACACCATTCCCAAAACCAGCGCCGCCAACCCCGACCAATACACCGTTTTCTGGGAGGGGCTGCTGGATGAAAACCCGGACGCGGAAATCCTGCATGTCGGCTATTCCTCGGCCTGCTCCTGCTCGTTCCAGAACGCTGTCATCGGGCGCGAGGACTGCAGGCACCCCGAAAAAATCCGCCTGGTGGATTCGCTGAACGTATCGTGCGGGCTGGGCTGCCTGACGATGAAGGCGGCAGAGCTGCGCGACGCCTGCCCCGAGGATACGCTCGAAGCGCTCGCCCGGCGGCTGGAAGCCTTTGTCCCCAAGGCGCGGATGGTGTTCGTGCCCAACCGGCTCGATTTCCTGGCGGCAGGCGGACGGGTGTCCAACGCGGCGGCGCTCGGCGCTGCCATCCTGCGGCTCAAGCCCCGGATTGATATCATCAAGGGCGAACTGATTGCCGGGCGCAAGTACCGCGGGACAATGCCGCGCGTCGTGCCGCATATGCTCTCCGACTTCCTGCGCGGGCGGGAGTTCGACCTGTCCCATGCCTACCTGATCCACGCGGCGGGCGCGGACGAGGAAGCGCTCGAAACACTGCGCACCCGGCTCCGGGAGCATGGCTTCCGGCATATTTACGACTGGGATTTGGGCTGCGTCATGACCGTCCACGGCGGGAAAGGCGCGGTCGGCGTTGCGGCGCTTGAGAAATAGCCAGACGTTTCCCCAGCCCTGCCCAACAAAAGAACGGACGTTTTTGCTCCGCAGCCGACAGTTGCAGAAACCGGATATTTGTGATATAATAGCCGAAAAGCGGCTGTCATACTTTCGGCCTATTCCGCCTGCCGCGCTACAAGGGAGGATTCTGTTCCATGACAATCAGCGCGATTCTTGCGCCACTGCTGGGCGGCGTCATCGGCTACATCACAAACGATATCGCGATTAAAATGCTGTTCCGCCCCCGCAAGGCCATTTACCTCGGGCAGTGGAAGCTTCCCTTCACCCCCGGCCTGATCCCCCAGCAAAAGGAGCGGATTGCCCGCTCGGTCGGCGATGCCGTCAGCAGCCAACTGCTGAACGAAGAAACCCTCCGCGCGGCGGTGCTCTCCGAGGAAAGCCTGCGCCTGGTGCGGGAAAAAACGCTTGCTTTCCTGGACAGCTACGCCAATTGTGGGGATACCGTCGCCGAGCTTGCCTCCCGGGTAATTGGCGAAGCCCATTTCCGCAAAGCCGCCGACGCTGTGGAACACGGCCTCGAGGAGCTGCTGCTCCGCAAAATCCGGGAATCCGACCTTGGCGCGGAAATCGTCCGCAGCTGCATGAACTTACTGCGCAAGCAGCTCGGCATCGGTGAAAACTCCCCCATTTTCCAGCAGCTGATGGACCAGGTCGAGCTGGCGCTCGGCGCCGCCCTGCACGACCTTGTCATCCAGCTTGCCCCCGAGCTGATCCACAACGAAGTCCACCGGTTCGGCAGCGACTTTCAGGGCGCGCGCATCTGCGACCTGTACGACCGTTATCAGGACAAGCTGCCCACAATCGCCGACGGCGTTGTCCTGCTGTACGAAAAGCTGCTGGGCGAAAACCTGGGGCAAGTCCTGCGGGCCGTCGATATCAGCGGCATTATTGCCAAAAAAATCTCCGATTTTGACGCGGTTCAGCTGGAAAACCTCATTTTTGACCTTATGCGGCGCGAGCTGAAAGCCATCGTTTACCTGGGCGCGCTGCTCGGGTCCCTGATGGGGCTGCTTAATTTGCTGTTCCTGCTTTGAAAAAGGCCGTAAAAAATAGGCCTGCTCGGATAAGGTGGTATATTATGAAAGCTTACAGAACCATTAGCCTGTTTTTGTTATTGCTGCTGACGCTTGGCATGTCTGCGGGTGCAGCGAACCGCCAGGCTCCTTATTTGCCGGGTATGGAGGAATACGAAGAAATCGGAGCGCTCCTCCCCGAAATCGTCCCGGAGCTGAACGAGATTTTAGAAGAAGAGGGCTATCTTGTCAGAATCACGCCGCAGGATATCCCACTTGCGGAGGGCTACCCCATTTATCTGAACGAGAATTATTTCTCCCCGGAGATTGCTTCGCCAGCGGATTTCCTGTCCCTGGTGGAAGCGCAGGAGCGCTATGTCTGGAAGCTTCCCGTAGATTTAGGCGGCGAGGTAATGCTTGTCGGCCTTGGGAAAGGCTATCCCGTGCGGAAAGGGATCGACGACCCGGCGATTGTTTCCGAAATTGAGGAAAAAGCGGGAAAATGGTCGCTGGCAACGGTCGAATTTGTAACACGCTCCGACTTGCTTCCGCAGCGGGTACGCGACGCGGGGATAGACGCCGGCCAGGTGTTTTTTGTGCACGGCCCCACGGGAAGCAGCCTGCTGATGGCGGTCTGTCTCAAGGACGGCGCGTTCCAGGAGGTGCTTTCCTTTGCGGACGCCGAAATCAGCGGCGCACACCAGTCGTTTGTTTCCAAAGCCGGGGAGCATTATTCTTACCAAGGGCTACAGGCATCCGCAGGCGCGCTGATTGACGAAATCAACCACACGGACGCATTTGCGGAGTATTCGCCCACGGCGCTTATCCTGCTTGGAATGGCTGCAATCCTCTTCTTCCTCAAAAAGAAGAGCCGCAAGACACACCATGCGACTCAGATATAAAACGACTTGTTGGAGAACCGTCGGCGCTCATTCCTGACGGTTCTCTTTTTCTCTGCGGCGGATTGCAAAAAGGCTCTGCACAATCTGTTCCCTGCTTTCTTCCGTAAGCCCCACAAATTGGCAGCCATAATGGAATCCCGGGCTGTTCGTTTCGATGGCGCGCAGCACCTGGCAATAGATTGCCGATTCCGGCGCGTTCCTGTCCAGCTGTACCTTCAAAAGGAATTGATCCCCTTCCTGGTACTGGTGCCCCGAGCTGATGCAGCAGCCCCCTTCGCTGATATCCAGTATTTTGCAGGGCGTTTCCTCCATCGTCTGTTCACTGAACATCGACACGGTTGCGTCAAGGTCGGTCGCAAGACGGACAAAGGCACGGTCATTCCCGATACTGATAACGGTCAGTTCGGTCACGCTCCACATATGCTGGGGCATGGCGGAAACAACGCCTTCCATATAAATTGCCTTTTGGTCATATTCGCTGAACCCGCGGATGCGTACGGGAAGGGGCGTTTCCACGGAAAGCCCTGGCCTGGGGTACTGGCGCAGCTCCGCACGCTCGCCGCGCAGGCCGCGCATCTTCGCCGCAAACAGCAGTTCTCCGTCCAGCGTCGTCACCTCGACCCGCATGCCGGAAAAAAGATCGGCTTCCTCCGCCCGTTCCGGTCCCCGGGGCGGGTTTCCCTTTGCCTTTTTGCCGAATATCCCAAATAAACTCATGTTATACCTCCTGTCGAAACGGTCCCGGTCTCCCGCATTATGAAACCCTGACATCCAATCACCGCCAGCGCCGCTTCACTCTCATAATGCAAGGGTTATCAATTCGCTGTTACTGCCTCATTTTATCTTAGACCTGTCCGGAAACCAGGGGTGTGCCCGATGTCGTCAGAATGGGACGATTGCCCGCAGGAACCCTGACGGATTTCAAGGGGAAGCGGCCCGTCCTGACGGCAAAGGCCCGCGGCAGACGGTACGCCAGGTTTCCTATATTCGCGGGGCGCGCAGCCGCGTTTGCCTATCGCCCGGCTATGTTTTTTGCCAAACGCCAATTTTCTGCCTGTTGCACAAAATCGAATTCCTGTTTTATGGAATTTCATTTGCGCCCTGCCAGGCAAGGGCGGCACACACGAAAAGCCGCAAACCATGCAGCATTTCACAGTTTACGGCTTCCGCAGCGCGGTGACGGACAGCCGGCCCGCGAACGCAGGACGGCTGTCCGCGTTTTGGCATACGGTTACAGAATCCGCTTGGCTTCCATATAATAGCGCTTTTCGCGCGCCTCGCCCATGGAGAAGGTCTTGCGCGGAAGCACGCCGTCAAAAATGACGCCCCGGAACAAATCCTCCTTGGCGGGGTCGGGCAGCGCAAACCCCAGGTTCCCCGGCTGCACCGAAAGCGAATGCAGCACATCCAGGCCGTGGATATAATCGATTTTCACCGCCGGGTGCTTGGCGAGGTAATCGTCCAGGAAGGCTTGCAGTGTCGCGACCGGCAGCGCCCACTTGGAATTCCTCACGGTCAAATACGCCTTTTTGTCCGCCGTCTCAAAGGGGAAGGACTGCCCGTCCCCGATTGGCGCATCCGCGATTGCCGCCGTCCCGCCGTTCGCCGCAAAGAACGCCTGCGCCGCCGAAAGCACGTCGTCCGCATCCGCGCCGAACAGCACGCGGTAAATCCCCTCGATTTCCAGGCTCTTGTCGTGCAGGTTGACGACCTCGGCGAGCACGTAGCGCGCGGGGTGGTTCTCCTGCTCCTCAGGGGACAGGCCCGCCTTGATTTTCTCCCAGGACGCCTTTGCAGTCGCCATGGAGTGGTTGCCGTCGCCAACCGCGAAGGGCAGCACCGGCTTGCTGCCGTCTACCCCGTATTTCGCGTTAAAGACCGCGCGGTCGGCAAGGTTCGCAAGCCCCACCTCGATCTGATCGGTCAGCGCCCCCTGTGGGATAAACCAGCCGGTCAGATGCCCGCCGTTTTCCATCAGGTCGATATCGTACAGTTTTTGCAGCCTGTCCGTCTCGTCGAACAGCGGTTCAATCACGGCGCAGTCCGGGTCGTCAATCAGCAGCATGATATGGGGCAGCTCGACCGCCGCGCCCTCGCGCACCGCAAGGCGGGGCGGGATACGCTCTTCCACGGTCTTTTCGGTCGGACGGATGGCCGAGGCCGAGCCGAGATGATAATCGTAATCCTCCAAATCGAACGCCATTACGAGGCCCTTGCGGGGGCACGCCCCGCCGGAATCACGGGCGGTCAGCACAATGCCCGCGGGCAGCTCCTCCAAAATGCCGTCCGCAAGGTACTTGCCCATTGCGTCGTGGATCGTGCGGATGCGGCTTTCTACGTCCGGCTCCTCCAGGTAAACCTCGGGCAGGGTGATGCGCAGGGTCGAAGGCGCGCCGCCGACCTCACGGTCAAGCTTCTCCCAGTATTCCGGCTGGGAGGTATACTGGTCGCAGGCGATCACGGCCCATTTTGCAAGGTCGGTACCCGCCTTCGGCATCAGGATGCGGGGGATACGGGTGGTGTGTTTCGGCATGTTGCAATTCTCCTTCCTGTAGAAGCGCTGAACCACGGGCTGTGCCATGGCGTCAGGACATTCCTTTCCTGTTACACTGGCAGCAAACGGCTGCTTCCATTTATTATTATAGCAGATTCCTGCCTAATCGCCTATAGGGTTCGCTTAACTTTTTGCGAATTTTCGCTATTTATCAGGCGCGTGGGCAGGGTGGGTTTGCGCGTTTTCTTGGAGGGGGATTTTACAGCGGTTTCAGGTGGTAAACGGTTTTCTGCTGGTAAATAGAGCCTTGGCGCAGGACTGGCTGGGGGAAGGACGGGCAGTTGACCGCGTTCGGGAACGCCTGCGCTTCCAGGCAAAACGCCGCGCGGTTCGGGTACGGCTTGCCGCCCTTCCCGCCGGGGCCGCCCGCAAGGAAATTCGACGTATAAAACTGAATGCCCGGCTGGGTCGTCCAGGCCTCCAGCAGCACGCCGGACTGCTCGCAGAGGGCGCGCGCCGCCGGGCGCAGCTTGCCGGGGGTTCCGCGCACCACCCAGTTATGGTCATAGCCGCCCGCCTGTCGGAGCTGTACAAAACCGTCGTCGATATGCGTCCCGATGGCCACCGGCTCGCGCAAATCCATTGGCGTCCCCTCGACCGGCAGCACCGTGCCGCGCGGCAGGCTTTCCGCGTCGGAGGGCGTATAGTAGTCGGAGAGCAGCTGGATCTTCTGTGACAGGATATCGCCGCAGCCCGCACCGGCAAGGTTGAAATAGGTATGGTTTGACAGGTTGCACACCGTGTCCTGGTCGCAAACCGCGCGATAAGAAATCGAAAGCGCGTCATTGTCCTCAATGCGGTAAATTACGTCCACACGGAGGTTCCCCGGGTAGCCCTCGTCACCGTCCGGGCTTTCGAGCGTCAGGTGCAGGCCGTCCGTGCACATGTTCGCCTGCCAGACACGGTCGGAAAAACCGCTCAAGCCGCCGTGCAAATGGTTGTTCCCGTCATTTTTTGCAAGGTTGTACGTCATGCCGTCCAGCGTGAAGCATCCCCCCGCAATGCGGTTCGCGCAGCGCCCCAGGATGGCCCCCAGGTATTTGCCCGCCTGCTCATAGGCCTCCAGCGTGTCATAGCCGAGCGCCGCGTCAACTGTCCGGCCGCCGGGCAGGTCAATCTCGAATACACGGAGCGCCGCGCCATAGGTAATTACCTCGGCGCGGACATGCGCCCCCTCCAACCGGAACGCGCGGACGCTTTCACCCGAGCGCGCAGTGCCAAAAGGCTCCAATTCATATAATTTCATTGTCCCAGTACCTTCCTTTCAAGGTATCTTTTCTCCATAACAGAAGTATACTACAAATCTTCCATTTTTTCCATCGTTTCCTGCGGGAGGGGCAAGCCCCTCCCCTGCAAACCAGGGCCGTTCAAAGAACGCCTGAAACCGGCTTTACACAAACGGCAAATTCACCCTTCGTGTGTCTCCTGCCGTTTCATCTCCGCCAGCACCGAGAGCATAAACGGCAGCGCCAACAGGAACGAACACACATCTGCGACCGGCTGGCTCAGGAAAATGCCCTGCACCCCAACCAGGCGCGGCAGCACCCAAATCGCCGGGAGGAAAAACAGCCCTTGCCGGGAAGCCGCCGTAATGGACGCGCGCACCGGCTTGCCGATGGACTGGAGCGCCATATTGGAAAGCACAATCCACGCGTTCAGCGGCAGTGTCATACACTGGTACCGCAGTGCCGCTGCCGCCGCCGCAATGACCTCCGGGTCATCGCGGAACAGCGTCACAACCATCGGCGCGGTTATCCAGCCGAGCAGCGCAATGGCGCACAGCACCACCGCCGCCGTCTTGACACAGAACCAGAACGCTTCCCGCACCCGCCCGAATTTGCGCGCGCCGTAATTAAAGCCGCACACCGGCTGGAAGCCCTGCCCCCAGCCAATCATCACCGAATTTGCGAACATCGTCACCCGCGCGGCAATCGACATGCCCGCAATCACGGCGTCGCCGTAGCCGCCCGCCGCGCGGTTCAGGCAAATGGTCGCCACCGACGCCAGCCCCTGCCTGCAAAGCGAGGGGAAGCCGCCGCGCACCAGTTCCAGGAAATCCCGCGCGTGCGGGTGGAAATTGCCGGGGCGCAGCCGCAGGTTGCTGCCCGCGCTGCACATCCGCAGCAGGATACAGAACGAAACAAACTGGCTGATCACGGTCGCCGCCGCCGCGCCCGCAATCCCCATATGCAGCCCGAAAATCAGCAGCGGGTCGAGCGCGATATTGAGCGCCGCGCCCGCTACAATGCCGACCATTGCATAGGAGGCGCTGCCCTGATACCGCAGCTGGTTGAGATCGGAAGAGCACACGTCTGAACTCCAGTCACCTCCAAT
>CAJUJQ010000146.1 GCA_910586575.1 uncultured Clostridia bacterium
CAACTATTTAACACTCGCTTGAGCTTCAGGTCCAAAATTTTTAACTATCACCTTGTTTTAAGCGTAAATCCTCACTGCTTTCACAGGTTTCTATCAGATGTCGGGACGTTTTGAAAATCACATCTTTCAGCGACATACCAGTTGCCACCTTTGGAATGAGCTGCTCTAAATAAGCTCATTCCATACTGGCATGCAACCGGTTTTGTCAATTCGCATATTGCATAATTATTTTGCACTGTTATTGGCGATTTCGAAAATGACTGCCTTAAGTTGACGGCAGTGATGGAACCACGACAAAAGGGCTTTGTCTTTTGGGTTCCTCCCCTGCAAATCGACGCGTCATTTATCAGCAGCTGCACGTTTCGCCAAAAAAACCGGCCCGCTAAAAACGGCGAGCCGGACAAAACGTGGTATCTATTGGAATGCGCAAAGATCAGGAAATAGAAGCGTGGATTTCCTGGAGGGATTTCAACTGCTTATTCGGATTGCGCTTGACCTCCAAAATGCCCGCGGCGGTCGCCTTGGCGGCTGCCATGGTGGTCATATAGGGGATTTTCGCCTTGATGGCGCCCTTACGGATATAGCTGTCGTCGTGGATGCTTTCCTTCCCGGCGGGGGTGTTGACAATCAGGTCGATTTCACCGTTCGCGATGCTGTCGAGCAGGTTCGGACGGCCTTCAAAGACCTTTTTCAGCCGCCGCACCGGTATGCCCGCGTCCTCAATCATATCCGCCGTGCCGCCGGTCGCCGCCAGCTCGAATCCCGCGTCATAGAAGCCCCGCGCGACCTCAATCAGCTCGGGCTTGTCGCGGTCGCTGACGCTGATGAGCACCCGCCCCTCGAGCGGCAGGCCGGTTTTTGTGGCTTCCTGCGCCTTGTAGAAGGCTTCGCCGAAGGTATCCGCCAGCCCGAGTACTTCGCCGGTAGAGCGCATTTCGGGGCCGAGCACCGGGTCTACCTCGGGGAACATATTGAACGGGAAAACGGCTTCCTTCACGCCGTAATGCTTGAATTGCTTCTCCCTGAGCGACGGGACGGGGGACGGCGTACCGGTCAGCTCCCCGGTGATGACCTCGGTGGCAAGCTGCACCATCTGGATGGCGCAGACCTTGGAAACCAGCGGCACGGTGCGCGAAGCGCGCGGGTTGGCTTCCAGCACGAACACCTTGCCGTCCTCAATGGCGTACTGCATATTCATCAGGCCGCAGACGTGCATTTCCTCCGCAATTTTCTTGGTGTAGTCCTTGATGGCCGCAAGGTTTTCGGCAGAGATATTCAAGGAAGGCAGGATGCAGGCAGAATCGCCGGAGTGCACGCCCGCCAGCTCAATATGCTCCATCACAGCGGGGACAAAGGCGTGTGTGCCGTCGCAAATCGCGTCCGCTTCGCATTCGAGCGCGTGGTGCAGGAAGCGGTCGATCAAAATCGGGCGGTCCGGGGTGACGCCGGCTGCCGCCTGCATATAGCCGACCAGGCTGTCCGCGTCGTGCACGACCTCCATGCCGCGCCCGCCCAGCACGTAGCTCGGGCGCACCATGACCGGGTAACCGATCTGCCCGGCAATTCTGAGCGCGTCGTCCACCGTCACCGCCATACCGGCCTCGGGCATTGGGATGCCAAGCTTGTCCATCATGGCGCGGAAGCGGTCGCGGTCCTCGGCAAGGTCGATCACCTCGGGGCTGGTGCCCAGGATTTTCACGCCCGCCTTTTCCAGCTCGCCCGCAAGGTTCAGCGGCGTCTGCCCGCCAAACTGCGCAATCACGCCGGCCGGCTTTTCTTTCTCATAGATGGCAAGCACATCCTCGGCGGTCAGCGGCTCGAAATAGAGCTTGTCCGACGTGTCATAGTCGGTGGAAACGGTCTCCGGGTTGCAGTTGACGATAATCGTCGAGAAACCCAGCTTTTTCAGCGCCAGCGCCGCGTGAACGCAGCAGTAATCGAACTCAATGCCCTGGCCGATGCGGTTCGGGCCGCCGCCGAGAATCATAATTTTCGGTTTTTCGGTCTCCGTGGTGCTGTTGTCCGGGGCGTTATAGGTGGAGTAATAGTAAGCGCTGTTTTCGGTGCCGGAAACGTGCACGCCCTCCCATGCTTCGGTTACGCCGAGCGCGGTGCGCGCCTCCCGGACATCCTGCTCGGGGCAGTCCAGCAGCTTCGCGATATATTTGTCGGAGAAGCCGTCGCGCTTGGCCTGGATCAGCAAATCGTCAGGAAGGACAGTTCCCTTGTAGCGGAGCATGGCTTCCTCTTCCTCAACAAGCTCCTTCATCTGATCGATGAACCAGGGCTTGATATGGGTCAGGCCGTTCAGCTCGTCCACGGTCGCGCCTTTACGGAGCGCTTCATACATCAGGAACTGGCGCTCACTGGTCGCGGAAGCCAGCAGCCGCAGCAACTCGTTTTTGCTCTTTTCGTGGAAATCCTTGGCGAAGCCCAAGCCATAGCGCCCGGTTTCCAGAGAACGGATTGCCTTCTGGAACGCTTCCTTGTAGGTCTTGCCGATGCTCATCACCTCGCCGACCGCGCGCATCTGGGTGCCAAGCTTGTCCTGCACGCCCTTGAACTTTTCAAACGCCCAGCGCGCGAACTTAATCACAACATAGTCGCCGTCCGGGTGGTACTTGTCCAGCGTGCCGTACTTGCCGCAGGGGATTTCGTCGAGCGTCAGCCCGGAAGCCAGCATCGCCGAAACCAGCGCAATCGGGAAGCCGGTCGCCTTGGAGGCGAGCGCCGACGAACGGGAAGTGCGCGGGTTGATTTCAATGACGATATCGCGGTCGGTTTTGGGGTCGTGCGCCCACTGGACGTTCGTGCCGCCGATGACCTGGATTGCCTCTACAATTTTGTAGCTCTTTTCCTGAAGGCGCTTCTGCACCTCCTCCGAGATGGTCAGCATCGGCGCGGAGCAGAAGGAATCGCCGGTGTGGACGCCCATGGGGTCGATATTCTCGATGAAGCAAACGGTAATCAGGTTATTTTTCGCGTCTCGGACGACCTCAAGCTCCAGCTCTTCCCAGCCAAGGATGGACTCCTCAACCAGCACCTGCCCAACCAGGCTGGCCTGCAAGCCACGTGCGCAAACCGTTTTCAATTCTTCCTTATTATATACCAGGCCGCCGCCCGCGCCGCCCATGGTATACGCCGGGCGCAGCACAACCGGATAACCGAGCTGGTCGGCAATCCGCACGGCGTCGTCCACCGAGTAGGCGACCTCGCTGCGCGCCATGTCAATGCCAAGGCTGTCCATGGTGTGCTTGAATTCGATACGGTCCTCGCCGCGCTCGATGGCATCCACCTGAACGCCAATGACTTTCACATTGTATTTGTCCAGCACACCCTTGCTCGAAAGCTCGGCGCACAGGTTCAGCCCCGACTGCCCGCCGAGGTTGGGAAGCACCGCGTCCGGCCGCTCCTGTTCAATAATCTGGGTCAGCCGCTCAACGTTCAGCGGCTCAATATAAGTGACATCGGCGGTGCCGGGGTCGGTCATGATAGTCGCGGGGTTAGAGTTGACCAGCACGATCTCATAGCCGAGCTTGCGGAGCGCTTTGCACGCCTGCGTGCCCGAATAGTCGAACTCGCACGCCTGTCCGATAATAATCGGGCCAGAGCCGATGATGAGTACCTTGTGGATATCTTTTCTGATGCCCATAAACTTCCTCCGTTTGTAAAAATAACATTGCGGAGCGGCCGAAGCCGCTCGGAACGGATATGCGATTTCCTACTAATAAATATACCATCCCCGGAAAGAAATTACAATCGTGAATCTTGGTTTTTTCATACCCTGTAGGAAGGGATTTTTTGTTACAATCGCCGGTAAACGGGGGGATTTTTCCAAAAGAAGTGCATTTCGTCAATATTTGGCGCTTTTCGGGGCCGGTTCCTGGGCATCCCCTGCGCGGCGGCGCGCTTCATAGGCGGGGTGCCGCCGCGATTTCTCATGTTTCCTGTTATGTAAATCATTGACATTTCCCGGGATTTGCTTTATGATAGTATCAGAAGAAAGAAAACCCCATGGGTATCTTTCGACATTTTTATTTTTCTCAACAAAAGGGGGAAACCGTTCATGAACAACTTTCTGGAGCAGCGCTTCAAGCTAAAGGAAGCGGGCACAACCGTGCGCACCGAAGTCATTGCGGGGCTGACGACCTTCATGACGATGGCGTACATCCTCGCCGTCAACCCGAATATCCTGGGGGCGTCCGGGATGGATACGGGCGCGGTATTCACCGCCACCTGTCTCGCGTCCGCGCTGGGCACCATCCTGATGGCGCTGCTGTCCAATTACCCGTTTGCGCTTGCGCCGGGCATGGGGCTGAACGCCTACTTTGCCTATACCGTCGTGCTGGGCTACGGCTACAGCTGGCAGGCGGCGCTGGCGGCGGTCTTTGTGGAAGGCCTGGTGTTTATCGTCCTGTCGGTGACCAACATCCGCGAAGCAATTTTTAACTCCATCCCGGCGTGCCTGAAATACGGCGTTTCCTGTGGCATCGGCCTGTTTATCACCTTTATCGGCTTGCAGAACGCCAAGCTGGTGGTGGACAACCCGTCCACCCTGCTCGGCATGTATCCCTTTGCGTCCTCCCTGCGGGACGGCACGTTTTCCTCGACAGGTATCGGCGCACTGCTGGCGCTCGTCGGTGTCATCATCACAGTGGTGATGATTATCAAGGATATCAAGGGCGGCATTCTTTGGGGCATCCTTGCGACCTGGGTGCTTGGCATCCTCTGTGAAGTAGCGGGGATTTATGTGCCGAACCCGGATTTGGGCATGTATTCGCTCCTTCCAAACTTCGCGAACGGGCTGGCAATCCCATCGGTCATGCCGACCCTCGGCAAGCTGGATTTCTCCGGCATTTTCAACGCGAACTTTATTACCATTATGCTGGCATTCCTGTTCGTTGACATGTTCGATACGCTCGGCACGCTGATGGGCGTTGCCTCCAAAGCGGACATGCTTGACAATGACGGCAAGCTGCCCAAAATCAAGGGCGCGCTGCTGTCGGACGCACTGGCAACCTCGGCGGGCGCGGTGCTCGGCACCTCGACGACAACAACCTTTGTCGAATCGGCTTCCGGCGTGGCGGAAGGCGGGCGCACTGGCCTGACCGGCATGGTAACCGCGCTGCTCTTCCTGGTTTCGCTGTTCCTGTCGCCGATTTTCCTGGCAATCCCCTCGTTCGCGACCGCCCCGGCGCTGATTGTCGTTGGCTTCATGATGCTGTCCTCGGTACTGAAGGTCAACTTTGAGGACGCGGGCGACGCTGTCCCGGCGTTTATCGCGCTGTTTGCAATGCCGTTCATGTACTCCATTTCGGAGGGTATCGCGCTGGGCGTCATTTCCTACGTCGTCATCAACCTCGTCACCGGCAAGGCGGTGGAAAAGAAAATCAGCCCGGTCATGTACGTGCTGGCGGTGCTCTTTATCCTGAAATACGTCCTGCTTTAAGCGTTCGCATGGCATACGGCAGATTCCCAAAACGGATTATTTCCAAAGCAGATCAAACAAGCCGCGGGGCAGTCCATAACCGGACGGCCCCGCGGCTTTTATATGCCTATTTTTACAGGTTCGCGAAAACCTCCATCTGCTTTTGCAGCTCCCCGACAATTTCCTGGTTGGTTCCCATCCGTGCGGCAATCCCCGTCATATCGGCTACCAGGCTGCGGGTGCTCTGCGCCGCGCCGCTGACGCCGGAAGCCGCGTCGTCAATCGACTCCGAAATCCCGGAAATGGAACCGGCGACCTCGTCCATCGCGGCGCGCAGGCGCTCCACCCGGCTGTTGAAGGTTTCAATACTCTGCCCGATGTAGGCGGCGTCCTCCTTATATTGTTTCCCGGATTGGATAGACTGCTCAAACTGCGCGTAAATCGCGCTGCTGAGATAATCCACCAGCTCCTGGGCGCTGTTGGCGAGATAATCCACCGCCCCGGTTACCACCGTGCTGACCTCCTGGATATGCCCGGCGGTTTCCGCGCAGGAATCCGCCAGCTGGCGCACCTCCCGCGCCACCACGGCGAAGCCCTTTCCGGCAGCGCCCGCCCGTGTGGCTTCAATGGAAGCGTTGATGGCAATCAAATCGGTATTGGAGGAAATCGAAAGGATATCCTTGGTCAGAATACCAATGCGGTCAACGTTCCGGCTTTGCTGAATCGCGCCTTGCAGCACGGACAGGATTTCGTCAATCCGCGCCCGCACCGTTTCAATCTGCGCCTGCGCGGACTGCTCCATCCGCTCCGCGCGGGTACGCATCTCGGCGGAATAACCGTTGATTGCCGCGCATTCATCCGCCATTGCCGCCGCGTCCTCCTGCGTGCCGGAGGCGCTGGTGCGGATTGCCGCCGTGCCGCCCGCGATTCCCGCCAACGCGGTGGAAAGCTGCCCGGTCACCTCGGAGAGCACGCAAACGCTCCCGCTCGAGCTGTCCGTCCGGCGGCGCACATCGCCGACCACCTCGCTGATACGCTCGGAGCTGTCCCGCAAAGTATCCATTGCGCCGCGGATGGGCGCAATCACATATTTGCGGATGATACGGAACGCCGCCAGCACCAGCACGATTCCCAGCACCAGGGCGACGGCGCTGATGAGCAGCGAGGAAAGGTACACCCAAAACAGCCGGTCCCGTGCCGTGCGCGCCTGCCCGCTGACCGCGTCATACATCGTGTCGAGATGCTCCTCCGCCGCGTCGCTGTACCGCGCCACGTCCCCGTTTGCCATGGCGTAGGCGTCCTGCGTCCTGCTGTCGGCGCTGGCGCAGACCAGGCGCACCAGCGCGTGCTTGAAGGAATCATACGCCCTTAAAAGCGCGCGGTAATCGTCCTGCCCCGCCTCCTCGGCAAACGGCTCGTAATCCGCGAGCTTTTCATCGAGAATCGCTTCCGCCGCCTTGATTTCCTGTACCAGCCGTATCATCGTGGCATGATCCGCCGCGACGATATGCGAGAGCGCCAGCCGGTGGATATCCATCATGGACTGCCGGATGTCCTCCAGGTTCGATTCGCTGACCATGTATTCATCGACAATCGTGCCCGCGTTGGCATTCACATTGTTGATGCTGAACACAGCCAAAACATTCGATAACAGCGTAATCAGCCCCAGCAGGATCACCGGGACCGCCAGCCGCTGCTGTAATGTCAGCTTTCCTTTCATGACCGTTCCTCCCCTCCTGTTGTCACCGCGCGGTCACGCCCTCGACCATGTGGTCCAGCTGCACCTGAAGCGACGCGCCGGACGGATTGCCGCGCGCCATATTTTCCGCGAATTCGGTCACCGGGTCCCAGAATTTGCCGCCGACCCGTTGCAGATGCGAGAACTCCGACTGCGCCAGAAGCGCCGCAATCGCCGGGGCGGCCTGCACCTCGGGCGAGTTCGCCGCGTTGATGTTAGCGGGACCTTGCCCGCGCTGCGCAAAACGCAGGGCCTGGTTTTCCTCGCTGGTAATCCACTCCGCGAGCCGCGCTGCCCATTCCGGCTGTTTGGAATAGGCGTTGACGCCGATGAGCTTACAGCCCGAGAAGGACGCCATCTGAACCTCCTGCCCCGCGCAGGTAAACGCCGGGAGCCGCGCCGCGCCCATCGCGCCGCCCCAGGCTTCCTCGATGGCGACCGCGTTCCATACACCGCTGACACCGGCAATGACCGAACCGTCCCGCACGCCCTCCAAAAATTCGCTGTCCGTGCGGCTGGCAAAGCCGGGGCTGTCCGCGATATCCAGCATCGCCTGTGCAACGTCCACGCCGCGGATAGGCCCGTCTGTGGCGTTCCAGGTGCAAAGGTTGGTAATTCCGTCCTCATTTAG
>CAJUJQ010000147.1 GCA_910586575.1 uncultured Clostridia bacterium
CAGACGACCTGTGGAAATTCGCTCTGGGCGTTCCCCTAACCAGAAACGTCCTCGAAAAAAACGGTTTTATGCTTTTAAAAAATCGGTGTTGCCTTAAGTTGACGACAGTGGAAAACCATGTAGCAACAGCCCTCCTGACGGGAGGGGAACGCCCAGAGGTACTAGACCCGTTCGGAAACCACTGGCGTACTGTCTGACGCGGGCCTTTGCCGTCATGCTGTGCTGCTACTCCTTGAAATTCGGTGGTGCAGCTGTTTCGCTGGATGGGCTACAACCGCAGCGAGAACAATGCAAGCTTTGAAACCGATTCCAAGTTCGGTCGGTTGCTGCAAGACCTGGGGCAGCAGGCCCCGGAGAGCTGCGCCTTTCGCAAGGTTTGCAGCTTCAAGGGCAACGCCATGGAGGACAGGATGCACGAGAGCATCCTGTCCTCCTATCTCGAACCGTTGATTTTCGACGGGGCAATCGGCCTGTACACCTGCGGGCAGGCCGCGAAACGGGTGGAAAAATACGACCTACGCACCCACGACCGTTACCGTTTCCTGCCGGAGCTGCCCAAAGCGCTTTGGACGGAGGTTCTGCACTGCGGGATTCTGGCCACCGCAGGCAACGCGTCCTTTTGTTTCCCGTCCTCCGGCACATTTGCTGACCTTGAGGCGCCGTTCCCCGGCGTCATCCGTTCCGGCGAGGGAATGGTCCTGACCTTTCACATTGTGTTAGACCAGCTTGGGAGTGCCCTTGGGGATTACGAACGGCTGCAAGCCTTTGGTTTCGGACCCGAGCCGCCCCGCTTCAGACCGCCGGAGGACGCGTTGGAAAAAGCGCATCAGGAAAGCCCATGGTATACTGGAAGGAATGGGACCGGCTCTAATCATAACATATAGATTGTATACTGCAAAAAACGATAGGCCGCAATGAATACAGCGGCTTTTTTCATTTGCGGTGGGGCGGTAATGTTACCGCCGGGCAGGGCTGCGACCTGCCGCAGATACCTTATTATATATAAACGCGTAATCTTGGTTACAGGCGCGGCATAATATTACACGTTCGTTACACCTGCCCCCGCCCGCTTGACTTTGGACGGGGGGACTGCTATGATTATTGACAGAAAGAGCGCCGCGTCCTCCCGGCGATCTGGGGGGTGCGACGCTCTAAAAACAAAAGGAGGAAAAATCCAATGAAGAATCTTAAAAAGGTTCTTGCACTGGCAGTAGCATTTGTGATGTGCTTCACAATGTTCGCTGGTGCGGCGGTATTCTCTGATGTACCGGCTGGTGGGGACTATAGCGCAGCTATTTCCTTCCTGTCCGATCTTCAGGTTATCGCTGGTAAGCCGGATGGCACATTCGGCGTCAATGACGCCATTACCCGTGCTGATGCGGCTTGCTTGATTGCTCGTATGATGACGGGTCAGATGAATCCGCCGAAGTACGACAATCACGTAGCTTTTAGCGATGTCGAAGTAGGTTCCTACTACGAATCTGCTGTTGGCTACTGTGCTGCTCTCGGTATCACTTCCGGTACCGGCAACGGCATGTTCTCCCCGAAGCGCACCATTACCGATGGCGAGTTCATCGCGATGGTTACCCGCGCACTCGGCTATGACACCGCTGCTAACCCGCTGAGCTACCCGATGGGCAACATCGTTGTAGCGGAAGCGAAGGGCCTGCTGGAGGGCGTTAACCCCGATTACGCGTCTGACGCTCTCCGTGGCGAAGATGCACAGATCCTGTACAACGCCGTTTTCGCAGACTACGACCGTGAGGCTGCCAACAAGAACCTGTACCAGGCTTCTGACGACCACTACAGCATCACCATCGCTGAGGCGGTGTTCGATCTGGGCCGTCTGTCTCATGACGCAAGACCGCAGAAGGATATCAGCAATGTAAACCACTATGACCAGAAGCTCGACTATGATCTTGCGTTCCATGGCGCGAACAAGAACAAGACATGGGAGTGCGACGCTCATACTTGGGTTATCGCTGGTGTTGATGCCCGCAATGCGGAGAACACCTTCGTTGCTTTCGCTATCGACGACAGCGACGAGAAGGCGATCTCTCCGGAAAAAAAGGCTGACGCTTGGTCTTATCAGGAATTCACCTACGACGGCGCGGACATCAGCAAGATGCTGGGCTACCGCGTTGAGCTGTGGGGCGAAATCGACCATTCCGGCGCTCCGTGGGAAGTAACCGCCATCAAGATCCTTGACGGCCAGGCTGCTTACGACTACAACGCTGGCATGTACACCGACGATAAGAAGGTAAAGGTCGAAGACAAGACCCTGTACATCAACGATCGCAAGAACGTTGCTAACATGGCGAAGATCAACCTCGACCTGGATACGGCTGCGAAGTCCATCTGGGCAACCGAGGATGCGGACAAGAAGACCCCGTATGAGAACACCTTCGCTAAGGATGGCGCGAAGTTCACTGACAACACCGATGCTTACCGTCTGGCGACTGTAACTGCGGGTACTGGCATCAATCCTGCCAATAACACCCAGGTTAACATGAACTTTGCTGACGGCGACCAGTACAAGCTGATCGACTGGGATTCGGATGACTACATTGATTTCGTAGTCTGCACGACCTACAAGTACGGCGAAGTGAAGTCTGTCACCAAGAGCCGCGTAGTGCTCGAGGTTGAGGACCGTGCAAACGGCACCCGCGGCGAGTACTCCCTGAAGCTGGGCGAGGATGATCTTGTTGTCACCGGCGCCGACAGCATCAAGGAAGGCGACGTTGTTGAGATTTCTGTCACTTCCCGCGAGTTCAAGAAGTCTGACAACGAAGTTGTTACCATCAACCTGGCTACGGTTGCTCCGGAGAGCAAGAAGCTCGAAAAGATTAACCTGACCAAGGATACCTATGTGATGGATGGCGAGGAAGTTACCTTCGCTGACCCGGATCTGTTCGACCTGGTTGAAGAGACCGAGTCCCGCAATGAGCTGCGCACTGTTGAGAACATTGGCCAGCAGTTCAACGTTTGGTTCGACCGCAATGGCTTCATCCTGAAGGTTGAAGTTTCGGACGAGACCGCCCATGGCTACCTGATGGTTCTGGATACCGTTGACGGCAACATGAACCTGAACGGCAACGTCAAGCGCGGTAACGGCGCTTTGGATGTCCTGTTCGATGACAACACCGTCGGCGAGGAAATCCCGGTTGTCCGCGATCTGAAGATCGATGGCAGCGATGAACGCAATGGTTACAGCAGAACCGGCGCTTACAATGGCCGTCTGTGGAACCAGTACGAAGTCGTTGGTAACGTGTACAAGTACTACATGAACTCTGACGGCGAGATTACCAGAATGGAATCCCAGACCAAGGCTAACTCTGTCTGGACCGGTAACTACAACTATGACGAGTCCAAGAACCGCATTAGTGTTCGCACTGTTGATGGTTTGACGGATATCGATAATGCTGGCCGCACAGGTGCTGGTATCCCTGTAGATAACCAGACCCGTACAAATAGAGTTTCCTATTATGGCTTGGATGATGATGCTGTTGTATTCGCTGTCAAGAAGACAGGCACGGATGCTAACAACAGTGGCATCGCTGATGGCAGAGGCTTGAGAGGCTATGTCCAGGTATCTGCGCTGACGGATAATAACGTCACCACCTATCCCAACGTATTGGCTGGCGCTGGTGTTGTTGCACCTAATGTACGTTACTTTGTTGATCCTGAGGACGTAATCGCTGTTAAGGTTGGCGATATTCCGGAGATTGATAATCGCTGGACTGTTGCTAAGGGCTGGTCGGTTGCCGATCCGGAAGTAACGCATCCGTCTACCTTCGTGGATGAGGATAAGAACAACGCTGATAATGGCGTCAATGGTGTTAATGCTGCCGCGAATGGTGAGTCTGCCCAGACGACTGTCTTTATGAACCGTGCGCCTGGTGAAGCTGCTAAGAAGGAATCTCACTGGATGCAGTGGGTGAACAACGGCGATTACGCTAACGATGACACCATCTGGAACTCTGGTAGAACAGAGCCAGAAGTTACTCCTGCTGTTGCAGCGGCGAACAGACCGATTGTTGACGCGGCGGGTAATCCGGTTGCGAACAATACAAACTATGTTGTTCCGTCTGCCGTACTCCATACGAATCGCGATACTGACGTTGACGTTGCAATCCTTGGCGTTGATGACTTCGACTACTTCGGCCAGGCTACCGTTAAGCTCGCACTGATTACTGATGTAAGCGCGATTGGTGGCAAGTCCTACGAAATCGAAGGTGCTGTCGATGGTAAGGTTGGCGCATTCAAGACCGTTTCTGGCTATGAAGAGGATATCTTCAAGGGCCGTATCGGTGGTGCTGCGAACAGCCTGCAGGCAATGCAGTCTTACCTGAACCTGAACCTGAATCAGTATCCGACCATTAACGGTGATGCATTCAAGGGTTCTCGCAATGGTCTGTATGCTGAGGTTACCATGAACAGCGAAGGCCTGATTACACAGATCCGTGCAATGGATGTTGTTACCAGCCCGACGTTCTGGGGTAACGATACTGTTACGACTACATTTATGCAGGGTAATGTTTACCGTGTTATCCGTGGCGTCAGCGAACAGCTGCGTTCCAACAAGTATGTAACATGGCAGGCCAGCCCGACGGCTGCTAGCGAAGACGATTACTACCCGATGAGCAAGAATGCTGACAACAACGGCTATGATCATCTGGAAGCTGCTTACGATGACGCAACGCACTTCTATAAGATCGACCAGAAGCCGAGAATGATTAAGGATGTCCGTACTTGGATCGACCTGGGCTTCAGAGATAATCTGACCGGCGAGATCGAGGTTGCTGACTCTGGCGTACTGGCAGCATCTACCTTCATCGAGGAAGGCAATGGCTCTGATTACTACACGTACGACTTCGCGGTTTACAAGAACAATCTTGATAAGCTGGCTGGCGTATTCGCGTTTAAGTCTGTCTCTAACGTTAGCGTGAGAACCGCTTTGGCTCTTGACGCGGTTGAGGTTGCGGCTTCTACTGCGGAGAATATGCAGCTGAAGGTTGAGGTAACCAAGACTCACGATGCTTTGACTCCGCCTTCTCCGAACCCGGCTCTTGATGTCGAACTCTTTGTTGAGGGCGTTAAGTCTGATATCAACTTTAATGGTACGGATGCAGATGAGTATCTGACTCTGCAGTCCCTGCGTGATGCGATTATCGTAAACGATGATGCTACTCTTGCAGGTGCTGTACCGCAGGGCGATTATACTGGTAATGATTACGATGTCACCAAGATTTCTAATGGTGCATTCAATATCGTTGCTCATACCAAGGCCGGCGGAGTAAAGGGCAAGGATACTCAGGTAATCAGCCTGACTGATGACTTGAACACTGAGGTTACTGGTTACGAGCTGAAGGTTACTAAGATTGCGGAAACGACTGTTAGCAGAAATGCAAGCATTAGCATTACGGTTCCGAATGGTCAGTACAAGATTGGCAGAACCACGATTAAGTACGAGGCTGATAATGGCGCGGCTCAGAAGAATATCGAATTCGATATCCAGCCTGGTTCTTACAGCTCTGTTGAGATTGCGGCCTTTATCGAAGATCAGCTTGCAAAACAGCTCCCGGATGATTGCGGTAATACTGCAGTTATCCCGCACACTGGCCATAATACGATTCACGTAGGCCGTGGCCTTGCTGAGGAAATTGCAACTCAGACCAACCCGGGTAACCAGAACGTTGTAACTGTTGTTGATTATACTATTGGCAACGGTGAGATGGATGTTACTCTGAGTCCGATTACTGCAAAGACTCTGGTTCCTGCAACTCCGGTTGACTAATCCATAAGGATTACAAACCTAGCAGATGAAAATCTGCAAATCCCCCCAAAAAACGAGCACTGTAAAGTGTCAGTTATGGCGGCTTCCCGAAAGGGAGGCCGCCTTTTTTGGGTGCGTGCTGTTCCACTGCGTTTCGCCTGACGTGGTAGACTACAGATAGTCGAGAGACCATTTCCCCACAGGAATGAGAGACACAAACGAAAAGACTCGGAGGGCTAGTCCGAGTCTTTTCTATTTCCGGTTTTCTTTTATGTAAGCAGGGAGGGCTTAGGCCCTGTCAGGCATTGCCGGCCTTGTATCAGCGGTCATGGTACCACCATTGCAAATATTTGCCTCATTGAATTGATTTATACTGGATTCAGATATAAAATTTCAGGTTGCTGTTAAAAACGATATGGCTCTGGACATACTGCACCTCGCACAGGGGGCGGATACCGCGCAGGACATAATCTGCCATGCAGCGCGCGGCAAGATACGCCTGCTGTTCCGGATCTTTATAGATAATATTTTTTACCACCCCGCTGCGAAGGTTTTCAATGGTATCCTCGAACAGGTCGCTGGCAACCACGCGCACGGTATCCATCAAACCAAGCTGCCGCACCTCCTCGGCAAGCAGCACGCTTAGGCGTGCGCTTACGCTGAACGCCCCTCGAATCTGCGGGTCGTCCATCAGAAACTGGCGGATGCTTTCCCGCACCTCGTTTTCATTGTGATAGCCATTTACTTTATGCAGGGCCAAATCGGGCCGGTTCAGGTGCAGGAAATCCTCAAAGCCGAACACGGTCAGATAATGCGACGGAATCAGTACATCGCCTGCGGAGAGAAGCAGCGAACTGCCTGCGGGTATCTGGCTGGACAGCAGCTCGGCAACCGTGCGCCCGGTAGCGTCGTAATCGCTCTGCACACAGGCAAGGCGGCCGCATTCTTTTGTATCGTCGCAGGCGAGGAATACCGGGATGCCCTGTTCGCAGTATGACTGTACGACATGGCGGCAGGCAGTGTCAAAATGGCCAATGGTGAGCAGCGCGTCCAGCTCCCTGCCGTAACGCTTCAGGCAGTCGGAAAGCATTGCTGCCTGGCTGTTAATTGTGCCGCTGAAATAGGGCAGCTCTACGGTTTCGATGGTGTAATCGCTCAGCTCGGACAGGCAGCGGTGAAAGCCCTGCCATACACTGGTGTAGAAAAAACGGTTCAGCCCGTCCATGCTGGGAAAGGCTGCCGCAACACGTACCGGGCCGTGCTTGAGCGCCGAAGCGGAAAGGTTGGCGTGATAGCCATAGCGGGCACACAGGGCGAGGATTCTGTCGCGCACGGCGGCGCTGACACCCTTTTTCCCGTACAGCGCGCGATGGACGGTGCCGGTTGATACACCGGCCTCCTGCGCGATATCTTTAATGGTTACACGGTGTTTTGTCTTCATCATGTCACATCCCCAAAAAAGAAAACGTTTTACATATCATGCTGTAAAGGTCTAATTTATCCATAATATTGTCTGCGTCTCAAAAGCCTATAAAACAGGCCTTTCAAGGAATTGGAAAGTGAAGGTTTCACGATTTATATTAGATTTTTTATGGATTAGACCAAATTATCAGCTATAAATAACGTTTTATGTAGAATCAAAAAACAAAGTGCCGGGGCTTTATCCCCTCTCATTTTAGCGTACCTGAGTTTTTCGTATTTGTCAATAGAGAAACGGCTTTTCCTATGTGCCCGCACAGGGAAAGAAAAGAGAAATGGAGAGAGAAACGTTTTACTAGCTTACGTATATTAAAATATTTCCATTTGGTATTGACGATAGCAATTATTTTATTTAATTATTCGTCGATGTGCACTAAAAAAATTATTTTTGTACTGCGATTTGACGATTTGTACAAAAAAGCATTGACGAAAATAGATCGGAAGAGCACACGTCTGAACTCCAGTCACCTCCAATCATCTC
>CAJUJQ010000148.1 GCA_910586575.1 uncultured Clostridia bacterium
GCGAAAATCCCGCTCCAAGCCCAAGTCCGCTTTCTGACTGGATGGAGCACTACAAACTATTGGTATTTTGATAGGGCGCGGTTACAGATACCTTTTATAATCTTGCGAGGCGCAAATAGTTCGATGAACACGGTTATTTCTGAAGGATGTTTATCTTTTCGCGGAGCGCGCGTGCAGCGGCTTCCGGGTCGTCCGCCTTCATGACTGCCGAAACAACGGCGATTCCGGAAAAGCCGCTCCCCTTGAGGATATCGCAGTTTTCCGCGTTCAGCCCACCAATGGCGGCAACCGGCAGGCCAACCTCCCGGACGATATCAGCGAGCGTTTCGACCTTGGTCAGGATGGTTTTCACCTTAGTTGTCGTGGGGTAAATCGCGCCGACGCCGAGATAGTCCGCGCCTTCCTCCTTCGCCTGCCGTGCCTGTTCGACCGTCTTGGCGGTTGCGCCGACGATTTTGCCCGCACCGAGCAGCCTGCGCGCTTCGACGACCGGCAAATCCTCCCGCCCGACGTGGACGCCCGCCGCGTCCGCCGCGATGGCGACATCGACACGGTCGTCAATCAGCAGCGGGATGCCGTAACGGTCGGTGATTTCCTTCAGCCGCCGCGCCAGCCGCAGGTATTCCCTGCCGCCGCGCTCTTTTTCGCGCAGCTGGAGCAGGGTAACGCCGCCGCGGCAGGCGGCTTCGACCTTTTGCAGGAAGGCGGCTTCCTCCAAGCCGGTCGAATCGGTGACCAGATATAATGTCAAATCAAATTTTATCATTATTTCCTCCTGGGATTCACAGCGGTACGGTTTCCATCCGCAAGCGCCCTGCGAAGGTTTCATCATCCAGCGTACTCAACGCGTCGAGCAGCGAAACCCGGAAGCTGCCCGTGCCGTGTGCCGTCCCTGCGGCAAGCTCTCCCGCGATGCCAAGCGTCGCGGCTGCCAGCACCGCCGCCGTGAACGTGTCCCCGCCGGAAAGACAGACCGCCGTCAGCACCCCCACCATGCAGCCCGTCCCGGTGATGCGGGACAGCAGCGGGACGCCGTTGCGCAGCAGTACCGCCTGCCTGCCATCCGTCACGATATCCACCTCGCCCGTGGCGAGAACCACCGCGCCCGTGCGGCGGGACAGCCGCGCCAGCTGGTCGAGCGTTTTTGCCGTATTCTCCGGGGTCAGGCGGTCGCCCGCGTCTACCCCCGCCGCCTGCGAGGGCGTCCCCGCAAAAGCTTTCAGCTCGGAGAGATTGCCCTTAATCACCGCCGGCTGGCAGTTCCAGACAAATTTTCGCGCAAATTGCAGCCGCAGCAGGCTGCACCCGGCCCCTACCAGGTCAATGACGCAGGGGATTCCCTGCTCATGCGCTTCACCGCCCGAAACCAGCATGGATTCCAGCCGCGTGTCGGTGATGTTGCCCAAATTGACCAGTAGCGCCGCCGCCCCCCGCGTGATGGCGGCTACCTCCTGCGGGTGCTCCGCCATGATAGGCTGTGCGCCCACCGCAAGCACGGCGTTTGCGCAGTCGTTGATGGAAATCGGGTTCGTAATACAATGAATCAGCGGGTTACGCGACCGGACGGCCTGCCGTATTTGCAGCAGCGGTTCGATGGTCATAAACCTTAGCCCCCAATTTTTTCTGGATTTGCGCGAGCTGCCCGCATCGGCTGAGCGCCCCCAGCAGCAGGAACGCCACCGTGCCGCCAATCAGCGTGCCGCCAATGAACGACGGCACGTAGAAAAAGAGTGTCAGATGATTGTACGCGCCCGTACCGTTCCACAGCAGCATCATGACCGGGTAGGAAACAATCGCGCCAATAATGCCGGTGCCGATCACCTCGCCGATGCACGCAGCAAGGATTTTGCCGTTCGACAGCCGGTAGGATACCCCGGACAGCACCGCTCCAAACACCGCGCCGGTCAGCGCCAGCGGCGGGATGCCAAGGAACAGCATCCGAATCACGCCAATCAGCACCGCGCACAGCAGCGACCACCACGGCCCCAGCAGCACCGCACAGACAATATTGATCAGGTGCGCCATCGGGCACATGCCCTCCACGCGCAGGATGGGTGAAATGACCACGCCGACCGCAACCAGCATCGCCAGCACAACCTCTTTGAGCAGCAGCTCACGGCTAAAAGCTTTGTTTTTCATCGTAATTCCCTCACAAACAGTCGATTGAATTCCCTTTTGGAGATATCAAAAGGGCGGGCTTGCGCGTTCCCGCGCGGCCTGCCGCTGCCTGTGAGCTCAAAACGGACAGCGGGGAAGCCAGGCGCGGGCATGCGCCACCCTTCCGCGCCGCAGCCGGGCAAAACCCATGCGGTGCAGAAATCTTCGGTCGGCAATCCATTTTGCCCTCTCAGCCTGAAACACAAGCTCCCTCGCTGTTCCGTTAAGCCGGTAATCCCCGGCTTATATGACTTGCCATCCCGGCGCAGGGCGCTCCCCCTCCGCCGCTCCGGGCGTCCCCGGAAGGCTGCAAACAAAAACAGGATATACCGGCGGCATATCCTGAGCATTCCCGGTGTCGGCCACCGGCGGCCCAATCTCTACCTACGTCGGTATTACCCGCATCAGGTTCCGGGTCGGGACGCGAAACGCCCCCTCTCAGCCTGCTAACCGGCAAGCTCCCCTGTTTGCAATTTCAGCATAGCACGTTTTCCGCCGCTTGTCAATGCATAATTTTATGGGCCACAGAAATCAATTTCTTGAAAATGGGAATTCATAACGATTCAGATTTTCTATGTTTATGGGCGGCACCGGAGCGCCGCCCTCTGCATTACATTTGATTCAGTACAAGAATATCCTCACTTTGCAGCCTGGTCTGACCGTTCGGGACAATGGTCTGACCGCCGCGCTGAATCATAATCACCAGGCTGCCCAACTCCTCATGAATCGCCGAAATCCGCTGCCCGACCCAGGCGCTGTCCGGCTTCACGGTCAGCTCGGCGAGGCGGATAACGGTATCATCCTGGAACGCAGGCGCACAGACAACGAGCACGTCCCCTTCCTGGATTTCGGTTGCACCGCTGGGGACAATGCGTTCCCCTTCCCGCAGCAGCAACACAATCAGCAGCTCGGGCGGCATGGAAATATCCCTCAGGCAGCGGTTTTTCCAGGGGTGCCTACTGCCGATGCGCAGCTTGACAAACTGTAGGTCCACCTCATCCGTATAGTCGGTGAAGGTGGTCAAAACATCCGCGTTTTCGTCAATCATGTCCAGCCTTTGGGCGACCGCCGGAATCAGCGTGCCCTGTATCAAAATAGAGAGCAGCACCACGCAGAACACAATATGGAACACATCATGAATCACCGCGCTGTTAATGCACATGATAGCAAACACGATGGACGCCGCCCCGCGCAGCCCAGACCACGAAACCAGCAGCATCTGCGCCCGGGAGCAGCCGAACGGCGAAAGCAGCGCGAAAACCGCTGCCGGACGTGCCACAAACGTCAAAAACAGCGCGATTGCCGCCGCCGGGAGGATAATTTTCGGCATTTGCATGGGCGAGGCGACCAGGCCCAGCAAAAAAAAGATTGCCATTTGCATCAGCCCGGTCACGCCGTCGAAGAAGTGCACCAGCGTGCGCTTGTTGGGCAGATGGCTGTTGCCCAAAATAATGCCCGCGAGATAGGCGCTCATGTAGCCGTTGCCGCCGATGAGCGTCGGCAACGCATAGGCAATGACTGCGACAGCGACCAGGAACGCCGCGTCAAAGCCGCTGGTCGAAAACTGGAAGTTCCGGAACACATGCCGCGCCGCGAACGCAATCACTACGCCGAGCACAATGCCATAGACCACCTGAGAAAAAACCATGTACGCAATCGCGCCGGGGTCTGCCTGCCCGCGCAGAACGGTCAGCGCCCCGGCGGTCAGCATATAGCTCATGGGGTCGTTGCTGCCGCTTTCGACCTCGAGCAGGGATGCCGTGCCGTCCTTGAGGTCCAGCTTTTTGGAGCGCAGGATGGAGAAAACCGATGCCGCATCGGTCGAGGATATGACCGAACCCATCAGCACGCTGATGAGTGGCTCGAAGCTCAGCACAAAATGGCAGAACAGCGCAGTCAGCCCCGCCGTCAGCGCAACCCCCGCCGAGGACAGCAGCACCGCCTTATCGGCGACCGGCTTGGCGCTCGTCCATTTGGTGCCAAAACCACCATAAAACATAATAAAAATCAGCGCAAAGGTGCAAATCTGTTCAGCAAAGAAGAAATTTTCAAAGGGGATTTTCAGGATACCGTCCGAGCCGAACAGCATCCCAAGCAGGATGAACGCGGCAAGCATGGGAATGCCCAGCCGATTGGAAACCCGGTTAAACAAGACGCAGAGCAGCACCACGAACGCGCCTAAGAGCAGCGGTAAGGACAAAACAGTATCTTCCTTTCTGTAAATGTGGATAAAGAGATGTTTTTATTTTAACATATCGCGGCGGGCGGTGTCCAGCATCCCCCTGCATGGCAGCATGCGCCGCCCCGCATCAAACCCTGCCGATAAACCCGGAAGCTGCCCAGCATTTTGGCGTTTTTCCGTTGTTTTGCTTTGCATTTCCGGTGTTGTGAATCATTTGTAAAAATTGCTTGACACCCGGAAGCGGGTGCATTATACTGAATTTAGAAACTGTGAAGAAATAAATTGTGATAATCGCGCCGCAGATTCTTTCGCCTGTCAAGCAAACCGGGCGCGGTATAGGAAGATGCAAGCGATTGTCGCAGGTTATTTTTGAACAGCGCCTTAATCCAGGCGGCTTTCTTTTTTTAATCGCCTGCGCAAACGTTTTCGAGTCCATTGACCTTGGAAAGGAGCTATGCCTTTATGTATAAAATCGAAACCCATCTGCATACGAAACATACCAGCAAATGCGGCTGGATGACCGCGCCCGAAATCATCGCGAAATACAAGGAGCTAGGCTATGACGCGATTGCCGTGACCGACCATTACAACTACGATACCTGGAACTACAAGGGCATCGATATCGACCACCCGGCCGGGGTGCTCGACGCGTTTTTGGAGGGCTACCGCCGCATGTGCGAGGAGGGCGAAAAGGCGGGCATCAAGATTTACATGGGCGCGGAGCTGCGCTTTTTTGAGAACCATAACGACTATCTTTATTACGGATTTGACGAAAAAATGCTGGAAAACCCGAAGGAAATTATTGACATGGGGATTGTGCAGTTCTCCGCGTATAACCGCCAGCTCGGCGGCGTACTGGTGCACGCGCACCCCTTCCGACGGCAGTGCGTACCAGTGGATCCCTCCCTGCTGGACGGTGTAGAGGTGTACAACATGAACCCGCGCCACGACAGCCGCAACCACCTTGCCCGCGCCTACGCCGACCGCTACGGCCTGGTTGCAACGGCAGGCTCAGACAGCCACCGCCCGGGGGATGAAGGGATTTCCGGCATCCTCAGCGAAACGCTGCCGGAGGATTCGTTTGCGTTTGCAAAGCTGATTCGCTCCAGGAACTTCACATGCATCAAATAAAGGCTGTTTGAGCGGACAGAAATTCCAGAATCAGGCGTTTTTTATTTGAAACGCGGGCATTTTTCGGCGCCCGCGTTCTTTTCGCAAAAAATCCCGCGGGAGCCGAAAAAATATGGGAAAAGCGGTTGACTTTATCGCGCATAACTGGTAAAATAATGAGGTAAGAACGTAAACGTTTGCGCTCATAGCAGGGGTGTGCCCCTCCCGCATGAGACGAGAGAGGAAGGAAGCGATTACAAATGCTGGATACCGTATTATTTGACATGGGCGGAACGTTGGAGGATATCAACTATGATGAAGTCACCGCCCGCAAGGTGACCCTAAAGCTGATGGAAATGCTGCGCGCAAAGGGCTTGGAAGTGGAGGATTCCCCGGAGGCGTTCTGGGAAAAGGTCAACTGCGGCGTGCAGAATTACAAGGCGTGGAGCCAGTCGGTCAACCTCGAGCTGAAGCCCGAGGAAATCTGGCCGGACTTCTACCTGCGGGAGTTTTGCTTCGACCGCGATACCATCATTGGCATGGCGGAGGAGCTTGCCAGCATGTGGGAGGTTACATACTTTAACCGCAAGCTGCGCCCCGGCGTTGTCGAAATGCTCGATGCCCTCAAGGCACGCGGCTACAAGCTGGGTATTATTTCCAATACCGCCGCGCTTTATTCCGTTTTCCATGTTTTGGAGGACTACGGCATCCGGGAGTATTTCGATGATGTCACGCTGTCCAGCGTCACTGGCTACCGCAAACCGCATGAGGGTATTTTTCGGATTAGCTTATATGAAATGCGCTCGCTGCCCGAGCATTCGGTTTATGTCGGCGACACCATGTCGCGGGATATCATCGGCTCCAAGCGCGCCGGGTTCGCCGTGGCGGTCCAGATTAAATCGTTCATGACCGGGCCGAGCGATACCAAGGTACAGCAGAGCGAGTACCGCCCCGATTATGTGATTACCGACTTTGCACAGCTGGTGCAGATTTTGGACGATGCGCGCGTAAGCGCTTCTTGATTGATCTTGCGGCAGAAAAAGCCCCGGGGGTTAAGGGCGTTGCCATAAGAAAACATGGAAAACCCCAGTAAAATCAATGTTTTTAAGGGCAGCGGAAAACGGGGCGGCGCAAACAAGTGAACAACAGCACAGAAAACGGGCGATGTCGGCAAGACGCCGCCCGTTTCTGCGTCCCGGCCAGCGCCGCAGATTTTGTCACTCCCGGAAGATTGGGATTACACCCTGTCCGGCCTGTGCTGCATCAACCTGGAGAGCAAGTACGCTATTCGTTCCGCCGTCAACGAATTGGAGCGGGCCGGGCACGGTAATTGGATGAGTGAACAAATCATGAGCAGAAAGCGGAGCAGACGATTTTATCGAGGAAAGCTTCATCCAGGAGGCATTTGAACTGCTTATCGGAGAAGCTGCCTCGCATAGATGTCTCCGACTTTAAGAGGTTATAGGCCCAGTCGCGCAGGACATTGAAATTCTCAGCAGAATTGGCAGCTCTGGCCCTGCTCTCGTCCTCACGAAATTGCATATCCAGTACCCAGTGCAGTTGGTTCTCAATTCCCCAATGGCTGCGTTTTGCGTCCACGACCTGACTTGCAGACATACCTTTACGACTATAGATAAAATAATGTGCCTGTTTTGAAACTTTTCCAGCCTGTTCCACCTTGCAGAATACGACGCCGATTCCGGACAAAGCACTCCATTTCTCACGGCCCTCCAGCCATCCAATATCCTCACAGATATAACAGGTTCTGCTCTCATAGCGGCCATGTCCCTGACTATGACTCGTAGCACAGTAAACAGGGGCAAATCCTGTCGGATTTGTCCGATATTCCTCGAAAAACAACCGCACATCTTCGTAAAATGTTTTCTGGTTTTCCTTCAGCGCCAGGATATAATCCGCTCCTTTTTCCGTGATTTTCTTCGCAATTTCAGTCTGGATCCCCATGGCGTCTATTGTTACGATACATCCGTTTATCTCTAACATCTCCAGCAGCCTAGTGCTCCATCCGGCCAAAACTCGAACTCGTTCTTGGGCTGGATTTCCGCATG
>CAJUJQ010000149.1 GCA_910586575.1 uncultured Clostridia bacterium
GTGACTGGAGTTCAGACGTGTGCTCTTCCGATCTCAGTTGATATCAACACACTGAAAGATATCCGCAATGTGGCTGTCAACACCGACTTGCCGAAGGAGGAACGGATGTTTGACTTCATTCGTCAGATTGGAAATCCTTACTGCTACCGGCACGGGAAATATGTAGTGAAAATCAGCTTTACTGACACGGATGTTACATTGGAGCAGCGGATGCTTTCATATCTGCGGTCGAAATGCTGAAAGGATACGCGCTCCGTCCGAAAGCCTTACAAAGGAGAGATTATCATGACGGAAACGTCCGCGCAGGTGTGGAATACCTGCGGTTATGTACGTTTGTCGCGTGAGGACGGCGACAAGGAAGAAAGCAACAGCGTTACAGGGCAAAAGGATTTGATCCGTGACTTTTTGTCGCACCATCCGGAGCTGCGGGAATGCGGTATGAAGGTGGACGACGGCTTCACCGGTTCCAACTTTGACCGGCCGGCGTTTCGCAAAATGATGGAGGAGGTTAAAGCTGGCAGAATCAACTGCATTGTGGTCAAAGACTTGTCCCGTTTTGGCAGAGAATATTTGGACGCGGGGGAGTACATCGAGCGGATTTTTCCCTTTCTCGGTGTCCGTTTTATTGCAATCAATGACCATTATGACAGCCTGAACCGCCATGCTGAATCCGACGAACTGATTGTCCCATTCAAGAATTTGATCAATGAAGCCTATTGCCGGGATACTTCTATCAAGATTCGGAGCCAGCTTGAAATCAAACGCAGACGCGGGGATTTCATCGGTTCTTTTGCCGTTTTTGGGTATAAAAAAGACCCGGATGACCATCATAAGCTAATCATAGACGATTACGCAGCCGATGTTGTGCGGGATATTTTCCGATGGAAGCTGGAAGGGATTAGCGCTATGGATATCGCTAACCGGCTAACTTTGACCGGCATCCCGACGCCGATGGACTATAAAAAAAGAAATGGGATGCGCTATTCTACGCCTTTCCGTTTCAAGGAAAGCTCTGAGTGGGGTGCCGGAATGGTATTGCGGATTCTAAAAAACCCGGTTTATATCGGCGTTTTGGAGCAGGGGCGCGTGACAACGCCCAATTATAAGGTCAAGCGGCTGGTCAACAAACCGCGTGAAGAATGGGCAGTCGTCAAGGGCTGCCACGAGCCGATTATTGACCGTTTTGATTATGAAATGATTCAAAGGGTGCTTGCAATGGATACACGCACCAGTGCCGGCGGGAAAGCTGTTGACCTGTTCTCGGGTATGGTTTACTGTGGTGAATGCGGCGGCGCAATGATCCGAAGGAGTGTAAATACCGCAAAGAAAAAATACATTTATTATACTTGTGCCACACATAAAAACAAAAAAACATGCTATGCGCACTGTATGCGGGATATCACATTAACGGAATTGGTTTTGGAAGCGCTCAGAAAGCAAATCCAGGCTGTGATTGATCTTTCCGATTTGTTGCAGCTTGCGAATACAGCCGAATTGCAAAGAACCGGCACACAAAAATTAAAAAGGCGTCTGGCACAGAAGCAGGAGGAAATGGATCGCTATCAGACCCTTTTACGTTCCCTATACGAAAACCTCACGGACGGCATACTCGAACCGGACGAATATCAAGACCTGAAAAAGAGTTATTCGGAACGCTGCGCCGAGGCCAGGAAACAGGCGGAAGCACTTCAGAAAGAAATGGAGCAGGAGAAGCGGAATTTTGCGAAGGAGCGCAGTTGGATGGAGCAGTTTCGCAAGCAAAAGAATATTGAAGCGCTTGACCGTTCAGCTGCCGTGTTGCTGATTGAGCGGATTTTGGTTTACCGTAATCAGCGTGTGGAGATTGTTTGCCAGTGGCTGGATGAGTATCAAAAAGATCTGCCTTTACGGGCACGCGCAAGGCAGGGGGTGGATTGAGATGGCACGGACAAAGCGCAAGGTCAACCCGCTTAATCCGGCGCCCGCCCCGGTGGTATCGACTCGGCGAGTTTACCGAACCGGGGGATATGCCCGGCTTTCATTGGAGGACAGCGGCAGGCCCGGCGCTGATGCAATCGAAATCCAGCGGAATTTGATTGAAAACTATATCACAAATCAGCCGGATTTACAGCTTTATCGCCTTTATTGCGACAACGGGCAGACCGGGACAGACTTTGACCGTCCAGCATTTGAACAAATGATGAATGATGTACAAGCCGGAAAAATTGACTGCATTGTCGTTAAGGATTTATCCCGTTTTGGCCGTAATTATTTGGAAACCGGGAATTACCTGGAACGAATTTTCCCTTTATTGGATGTACGATTTATTGCGATAAACGACTATTTTGATTCCTTGACTGCCGAACGATTCAGCGATGGGTATATAATCCCGCTGAAAAATATGATTAACGCGGCTTACAGCAAAGATATTTCCAGGAAAGTCAGCAGTGCGTTTTCGATGAAGCGGCAGAACGGTGAGTTTATCGGTTCCTGGGCACCGTATGGTTATCAGAAGTGCGCGGACGATCATCATCGGTTGGAACCAAATACGGAAACGGCCCCAGTAGTATGTGATATTTTTCGGTGGCGGGCAGAAGGAGAATCCTATATGCAAATTACGCGAAGGCTGAACGGCGCGGGAATCCCATCTCCATACAGGTATCTTTATTTGAAGGGGGAACGCAGGGATCAGCGCTGTAAAAACGCGGTCTGGACGCAAACGGCAGTCAAAAGGCTGTTGCTGAACGAGGTGTATTTAGGCCACTTGGTACAGGGGCGTAATCGTTCCAGCCTCTGTGAAGGGAAAACGAAAAAAGAGGTTCCCAAGGAGGAATGGATAATTGTCCGAAACACACACGATCCGCTGATTGATGAAGAAATTTTCTTTACTGTGCAGGAAATGGCAGAGAAAACAAAACAGGCGCAACATGACAGGCTGGGAAAATATGATGATTTAGAGAAGTCCCCGAATATTTTTCAGGGGTTAATCTACTGCGCGGACTGCAAGCATTCGATGGAACGGCATAGGTCGATAAGGGGCGGCGGGGAATATCAGCGGTATAGCTATATGTGTCCAACCCATGCGGTTTATGCGGCAGCTTGTCCGAATAAATATGTTCAAGAGACGCAGCTAAAAGAAATTTTGTGGGATACCCTTCAACGTGAGATTGCGTTAGCCGGAAACATTGAAAGATCAATGAAGGAGCGTGAAAAAACGGCTCAAGCTGCCAAGGAAGTAGCAAATCAGGAAATCAATCTGGCAAAACAGTCTCTCGACAGAGCAAAAATGATTTACGATAGCCTGTATCAGAATTACGCAGACCGACGGATAACCGAACAGGAGTATACCGTAATGAAGAAAAAATACCGAAATAATATAGAGCAGATAAAGGGCAGACTTGCGGAGCTGGAAGCAAAAAAGCAATCTGAACCGAACCCGACAGCAAAAAAACCGTGGATTACAGCATGCGGGAAATTTCAGGCGGAAACGGGATTAACAGAAGAGATGATACACACTCTGGTTGAGCGTGTTGAGATTGGCGCGGGGGATCGGGTAACAATTACTTTGCGGTATCAGGACGAGCGCAGCGCGTTGATTAGCCGTTTGAAAGCAAAAGGGTCAGTGGTTTCCATATGAGCATCTTTACGGTTGCAAAATATCTGCGGATTTCTTCGGAAGATAATGATTTGAAGGAAGCCGGGAAACGGGAATCCAACAGCATTGCCAATCAACGTGATTTACTGGATTCTTTTATTGCCGGAACTCCCGATTTTTCCGGTGCGGCGGTGGTTGAGTTCTGTGACGACGGGTGGAGCGGCAAGGACTTTGAACGCCCGGCCTTTCAAAAAATGCTCACCGGGGCAAGGCAGGGGGAAATTCAATGCATTGTTGTCAAGGATATGTCCCGTTTTGGGCGCGATTATCTGGTCGTCGGGAACTATATTTCAAAGGTATTCCCCTTTTTAGGGGTGCGATTCATCGCGGTGAATGACGGCGTAGACAGCATCAGGCCGAACGATACGGACAGCCTTGACACCTCGTTTAAGGCATTGATTTATGACCTGTACAGCCGCGACCTGTCCCGGAAGGTGCGCAGCGCTAAAAACTTTCGCGCGCAGAAAGGGGATTTTCTTGCACCCTTTGCACCTTTTGGGTATGTGAAAAATCCGGAAAACCGCAAGCAGCTTGTGGCCGACCCAGCGGCGGCGGGAATTGTGCGCCAAATTTTTCAAATGGCGGCCGATGGGATGAAAACGGTACAGATTGCAAAGGCGTTAAACCGCGAGGGAATCCCTACGCCGATGGTTTACAAAAGGATGGCAGGGTGCAGCCGCAGCGTATGGCCGTGCGTCCGGGAGGACAATTTTTGGACGCACCGAAAGGTTTCCCTCATTTTGCGTGACGAGCGCTATCTTGGAAAGAGCATTTACGGGAAGCATGTGCGTGATATTGTCGGCAATCAGCATCTTGTAAAATGCAGAAGGGATGATTGGATGACCGTAGAGGGCACCCATGAAGGGATTGTGGCGCAGGAGGAATTTGACCGCGCGCAGGACGCTATGCGGAAGTTTTCAGAACGCGGCTGCTATGCGGCAGGGAACAATCCTTTGTGCGGGAAAGTCCGCTGTGGCATCTGCGGCTATGCAATGAATCGTTCGGACGGAAAAAATGCGTGTTACGGTTGCAGAACTTCGCTTGTGACGGAGCGCTATCTCTGCCCGGATGAAAAGATTTCCGAGCGGGAGCTTTTAGAATTCGTCTTGGAAGGGCTTTGCGTTCGTGCGGCGGCTGCGGAAGAGCTGTCCGACGTCTGGGCGGAGCAGCAGCGGCAGGCACGTAAAGACAGGGACATTCAGGAAAAAAGGCTTTTGTCCTTGAGAGAAGCGCTTGTACGGCAAGCCAATCAGACGAGAGGGATTTATGAATCCTTTGTACTGGGTGAGATTGATAGAGAGAAATATCTTTCTGCGAAAGCGGCTGCGTCGAAACAGAAGGAAGGGATCATTCGACAGATTGCGGAAATGGAAGCAGCCTTGGAACAGAACAATTCAGACATCGAATCCGAAGATAAAGTTGCTTTCGGGTTCCGGGAATATGAGCGTATTAGACGGATTACACAGGAGATTGCAACAGCTGTTCTGAAAGAAGTCCGGGTTTATCCAGGGAACCGGCTGGAGATGATTTGGAATTACCGGCGTGATTTTTCAGAGTGAATATGTGCTGAAAAATGACAATTAGCGAATAAATACCCTGATTCAAGCAACATATGGTTCGTTCGATCCTATTCGCAGAAAATATACATTTTATTTTTGTCCCTCTTTTAACAGGAGCTTACATTGATGATACCGGGCAAACCCTCCTTGGGAAGATTAACGACTATACCCAATGACTTCAGGACAGCAAAAAGCCCGCAGGTGTGCCTGCGGGCCGTTTTGTGGTAATCAGTCAATCGAAACCAGTTCATATTCCCGGGAGCCAAGGCCGTGCTTGACTGCGGCTTCTACGGTATGGATGCCGTTGCGGCTTTCCATGCGCTTGATGAGCGCAGCTTTGCCAGGGTCAGGGGAGTTATAGACCGCGTCCACGCTTGCCTGGTCGATCGCAACCGGGTCCAGGGAAGCGAAGATGCCGATATCCGCCATTTCAGGATCGTGCGGATGGGCGTCGCAGTCGCAGTCAACCGAAAGCCGGTTAGCAACGTTGATATAGACAAGGTTTTCCGCGCCGACATGGTCAACGACCGAGCGGTCGGCGTCCGCCATGGATTCCAGGAAGCCGTCATGGTCGGCGTTCATAATGTCGTCCATTCCGTTGCAGGGTTCGCCGCAAGTGTGAATGTGACCCTTGCCGCGCCCGGAAGCGATGCCGATGGACATATTTTTCAGCGCGCCGCCAAAGCCGCCCATGATATGCCCCTTGAAGTGGGAAAGAATCAGCACGGAGCCGTAGTTGTCCAGATGGGTGCCGACATAGTTTTCTTTCAGGTGGAAGCCGTCACGGACGGGAAGCGGCATATCACCGTCCTCATCGAGCAGGTCGCAGGGGGCGATTGCGGTGAAGCCGTGGTCACGGAAGGTCTGCCAGTGCGCCTCGGTGGTATTGCGGCGCCCTTCGTAAGCGGTATTGCATTCGACAATGGTGCCGTCGAGCTTCTTGACCAGTTTTTCAATCAGGGCGGGCTGCAAAAAGTTGTGGCCGCCGGGTTCGCCGGTCGAGATTTTGACTGCAACCTTGCCTTTCATAGTCACGCCAAGCGCGTCAAAGATACGGACAAGGCCGTCGGGGGAGATGTCCTTCGTAAAAAATACCTTTGCCATAAGTCCTCCTTATTGGGTTCCGGTTGTTTTGCGCAGAAAAAATGCGCGGTTTATTTTTTTATGATATCACATGGAGTGCACTCCATGTCAATCCCCTTTTTCAAAAAAGATGGTTTACGGCTGGAAATTATTTGGATAGCATGCGGAAACCTGTCGATTTTGAGAAGCAGCGCTTGCTGCCCGCCCGTTTTTCCTGTATAATAGACCGTATCAGACCGGAAAGGGGAGACGGCTCTATGAGCTTCCGCACAACACTGTTTGGCTGGCGTGACCCTTACGATATTGCCGGAACGGATGCGCTGTTTGTTGAGGCGATGCGGGAAAACGTCCTTTTTCATCAGCAGAACTGCCCGGAATACCGCGATATCCTGAAACGGGAGGGTTTTTCGCCGGAACAGCTGCGGGAAACTGGCGGCCTATGGCGGGTTCCCGTCCTGCCGACGCTGTATTTTAAGCGGCATACGCTGTTTTCGGTTCCGGAACGGCGTATGGTACTCCGTTCCACCTCCTCGGGTACCTCCGGCGCGATGAGCCATATCGGCTGGGAGTGGCAGGACTGCCTGCACGCGCTGCGCATGGTGCTCCGTGTCACGCGGGCACACCGGTTGCTTTCCCCAATCCCAACGAATTACCTGGTACTCGGCTACCAACCGCACCGCTCCAACCAGACCGCGATTTCCAAGACCGCGTTTGGGTTTACCTTCTTTGCGCCGGGAGTTCACCGGAGCTATGTGCTCCGATATCAAAAGGATGGTTATAAACTCGACCTGGACGGGCTGAAAGCGGCACTGCTGCGGTACAGCCGCCAGCCGTTCCCGGTGAGAACAATGGGATTTCCGGCGTACACCTATTTTTTCCTGCGGGAGCTGCATAAGGACGGCATCCGCTTAAAACTGCATCCAGCCTCCCGGGTTTGCATGGGCGGCGGCTGGAAGCAGTTTTATGCGGAAAAGGTCGAAAAAGAGGCGCTTTATGCGCTGGCGGAGGAGGTTTTGGGAATCCCGGAAAACCGTTGTCACGAATTTTTCGGCGCGGTCGAGCATCCAATTTTATACGCCGACTGCCGGGCGCATCATTTTCATATTCCAATTTATTCGAGGGTTATTATCCGGGATGTCAAAACGCTGGAACCGCTGCAGATGGGGGAGACCGGGCTTGTCAATCTGCTGACCCCGTTGGTGCTCGGCGGCCCGCTGTCCAGCGTTATGA
>CAJUJQ010000150.1 GCA_910586575.1 uncultured Clostridia bacterium
TGTCGGATATGCTGCACGATTGGATAGCGCAGACGTGCGGGGGAGGGGTGGTCTGATATGGCTAAGAATAAGAGTCTTGGGGCGGCAAAAAAGGCTAAAGAGGACGAGTTTTATACCCAGCGTTCCGATATAGAAAATGAGCTTCATCATTATGCCGAGCATTTTCGGGGCAAGGTGGTGTACTGTAACTGTGATGACCCTGTGTCCTCCGAGTTTTGGAAGTTCTTCGTCCGTAATTTCACGGCTTGGGGCTTGAAGAAGCTGATAGCTACGCATTATGAGACGGACGAAAAGAATTTTGCTTATAAATTGGAGATGGAGCCTGACGCGAACGGGCAGTTCAGTATGTATGCTGAGCCGGTAAAGACGCCGCTGCCGTGTAATGGGGATTTTCGGTCCGCTGCTTGCGTAGAGCTGCTGAAAGAAGCGGATATTGTAGTCACGAACCCGCCTTTTTCGCTGTTCCGGGAATTTATAGCGCAGCTTATGGAGTACGGCAAGAAGTTTTTGATAATTGGTAATCAGAACGCCGTGACTTACAAGGAAGTGTTTACGCTTCTGCAATCCAACCAGGTATGGCTGGGGTATTATTCCGGGGATATGGCTTTTAAGGTCCCTGCGTATTATGAACCACGGGCTACCCGGTATTGGGAGGACGAGACGGGTCAGAAGTGGCGTAGTCTTGGAAATGCCTGCTGGTTTACGAATTTGGATATTCCGAAGCGTCACCAGCCTATTGATTTGCGCGGGAATTATTATAGGGGTAATGAAGATAGGTTCCCGGTCTATGTAAATTGTGAAGCTATTGAAGTGGCTAAAGTGGCAGATATTCCGTGTGATTATGATGGAATTATTGGTGTTCCTATAACTTTTGTCAGCAAGTATTGTCCTGAACAGTTTGAAATCTTGGGTCTTGATTATGATAAGACTATACCGACGAATACAGGGCTTGATGAACAATTTGTCCATGACTACTATGCGCAAGGGAACACGGGAAGTATTTGCGTGGGCCATCCGAGTTTAGGTTATCGCTTAGAGGATGGAAAAGTGGTTCGTACTTATCGGAGAATTTTAATTCGTCGGTTGAAGGGGTGATTATGTGATTATCAATGAAATGAAGCTGTCCGTTGGGGATCTCATTCAGGGCTACCATGAGGACGACGCCACGTCCCGCGTCGTGGCCTGGGGCGGTAAGCTGGACGTTCGCCCGGAATACCAGCGCGAATACGTCTACGGCGAGGGTCAGAGGGACGCTGTTGTGAACACGGTGCTGAACGGGTTCCCGCTGAACATCATGTATTTCGTGGACCGGCAGGACGGCACATTTGAAGTCCTGGACGGCCAGCAGCGCATAATCTCCATTTGCCGGTACGCTATGAATCAGTACAGCGTGAAGGTCCCGGCAGCTACGGGCGGCTATGATGCCCTGAACTATCCCAACCTCTATGACGAGCTGCGGGACAAGTTCTTGGGCTATGAGCTGCACGTCTACGTCTGCCAGGGGACGGACAAGGAAAAGCTGGACTGGTTTCAGATCATCAACATAGCCGGGGAGACGTTGGAGCAGCAGGAGATCAGGAACGCCTTGTACCATGGACCTTGGCTGACGGACGCGAAGTCGGTGTTCTCCCGGCGAAACTGCGCGGCCCACAAGAACTACGGGAAGTACATGGCCGGGGACTACATCAGGCAGAAATACCTTGAAACGGCGTTTTCCTGGAAGGCCGCGCAGGAGGGCTATACGGGCCGGGACGCCGTTGCCGAGTACATGAAGGCCCACCGCGCCGACAAGGACGCTAACGATCTGTGGTCCTATTTTGAAGCGGTTTTCCGCTGGGTACAGGATATTTTCGGGAAGCAGTTCGACAAGTCCATGAAGGGCGTCGCCTGGGGGATGCTCTACAACGAGCACAAGGACGATATGCTGGACCCGGCAGAGATGCAGCGGCGCGTCCGGGAGCTGCTGGCCGACACGGAAGTATTGCGGAAGTCCGGCATTTACGCCTATCTGCTCACCGGCGAGGAAAAGCATTTAAGCCCCCGGCAGTTTGATGCCGACGTGGCATTGGCTAAATACCACCAGCAGGGCGGCAAGTGCGCGATATGCGGCCAGCCGAAGGATTTCAAAGATATGCACGCGGACCATATCGTCCCCTGGAGCAAGGGCGGTAAGACGGTCCCGGAGAACTGCCAGATGCTTTGTATTCCTTGCAACGAGAAGAAAAAGGCCCATTGAATGATTGAAAGGTAGGTGTTTGGTATGTCGAGAAAAAAGCAGCCGTCATACGGCGAAATGAAGGAGCAGGCAGCGAAGATTGCGGCAGAAATGGAGAAGGAAAAGGAGCGCCTGGCCGGTGTCATGGCAAAGGCTTTTATGAACGACCAGGTTGCCGTGAAGCTGGGCGGCTGTTCGGATGCGGATTTGAAACGGGTCGTTTCCATGCTGGCGGGCTACATTGACGAATGTTTGGCGAAACTGGACGCCGAGAAGCAGGCCCGGACAGGCGCGGCCCGTCAGCAGGGCATGGAAGCGGATGACGGGATTGCTGCCCTCATGGGTAATCTTTAAGATAATAAAAAAGAAAGCCGCTGCACCCTCTGGATTAGAGAGCGCAGCGGCTTTTTCTTTCCATTTCCGTCAATCGTAGTGCCCTTTGCAGGCCAGGATTACGATCATGTCCCCTACGACTTTATACGTCAGCCGGTCCGTGTCGTTGATGCGGCGGCTCCATAGGCCGGACAGGTCGTGCTTTAGGGGTTCCGGCTTGCCGATACCGCTGAACGGGTCCCTGCGGGCGTCTTTGATAAGGGCGTTGATGCGTTTTAGCGTGGTTTTGTCTTTTTGCCACTCGCAGTAGTCCTCCCAGGCGTCGCCGTCCCACTGTATTCCCCGCCCCATGGTCAGTCTACCTCGATCAGGTCATGTTCTTCCAGCGGGAGCGTCCCGGCGTTCAGCGCGTCCAGCTTCCCTTTCAGGTAGCGGACGTTGTTCTCGCTATAAAATGGGTCGGCGTCTGCGGTTACGTCGAAGGGGATTCGCCTTTCCTGCTCTACCTTTCGGCAGCAGATAGTCAGCAGCGTGGTTAGATTCATGCCCATTCGCTGGCAGATTTCCTCCACGTTCTTCTTTAGCTGCTCGTCCATGCGGAAGTTTACGTTTACTGTCTGTGCCATAGATTACACCTCCTTGGCACATCCTATTATAGCAGGTGGCGGAACGCCTGTAAAGAGTTATCATTACAGTTCTTTGCGCATTTATGCGTCCTGGCTGATTTTCCCGGTTGCCGGGTCTATGATGATGATTTCCCGGTCCAGCTTGCGGGCGTAGCGTATCGTGGCAGCGGTTCCACCCCTGTACTCGCCGTTGTAGACGGCCAGCAGCGTCCCGGTCCGGTCCACCATGTACCTGTTGCGGTCCAGCAGGCAGCCGTCGTAGTAACTGTAGCTCAGTTCCTTGGTTTCGTCGGCTTTTTGCAGGATTTTGAAGTACCGCGTCTGTGATTTGATGCCCCACTTGTCAGGCTGGCCGTGGTATGGGATGATGCAGTGCAGCCGGACGGTGGGGTTCTCCTTTTTCAGCTTCAGGACGGCCAGTGCCGCCCAGAGGTCCGTTCCCTCGGCCATTCCTGAGTAGTAGTCTGTTACGCCACGGCCTGCCAGTGCGGCTATCTGGTCGTAAAGGCGTCGCATGAGCATGATGCAGCGCGGGTCGCTCTCATTGTCCTTCCACGGCAGCTTGTAGGGCCTGTGGCCGGTAAAGGCGCAGCTATGTCCCAGCTCGTCCATATGGTTCCCCTCCTGTTGTAAAAATCGGTAACGGCGCACCGTTAATGTTGGGCCGTTATATGCCCTATACTCCTGTTAGGACATTCAGAACAGGGGATAATAGGGCATATGACGTATTCCGATGTAATCAGAAAACGGCTCGAATATCTGATAGACCAGCGCGGCATAACGGTCAACCGGCTTGCCACGCTGTCCGGCATCACCCAATCCACGGTCGAGAACATCGTCCATGGGAAAACGTGCAACCCCAAGCTGAAAACGCTGCATCGGCTGGCCTGTGGCCTGGGCATGACGGTTTCCGAACTGCTGGACTTCCCGGAAATGAACGAGACGATATTTGACGATGAATAATCCCCGCGTCATCAGGGCAGGCGCGGGGATTATTCTTTTCCATCGCCGTTACAGCTCCCGGTAGGCTTTCCGGGCCGTTGCGGCGTCCGTGTCGTCAAAGATAGCGTCCAGTGCGTCGGTCGCGGCCTGGATGCTGTCATGCTCGGCACCTGTGGCCTGCATGGCCGTCACCAAGTAGCCCTTGATGATCTCATTGAACGCGCCGGTGTCCATGATGCTGTTGATCTCCGGTTCCGGCGTGAACGCCAGCCGGAAAACCAGGTCCCCGGTCTGCTTCTCCCGGCCCATCTGCTCAAGCTGGAAGATGGCCCAGCGGAGTGCCGCCGTCATGTCCTGGTCGCCCTTCTCGCGCTCCATCAGCTCATACAGGCGGTCGATCTGCTGCTTGTCAATCTCGCTCATATTTCTACTCCCTTTCGATCAGCTCGCACATATATTCTTCTTCCTGCTCGGCCCAGTCCGGCACGTCCTCCCAGCTTTCCCTGTTGTCCGATACCTGGACGCTCACGATCTGGACCGGCTTAACAAAGACGGACGCGACAAAACGGACGTAGGACACGGCTTCGATCAGCGTTGCCGGTCCGATGGTGACTGCCGCTTCGGGTTCCATTATGTCCCCGCAGTAGGTATACTGGATTCTGTAGGTTCTCTGTTCCATGTCTGGATGCTCCTTTCATTGTAGCAGATATTGGCGGCTACTGCAAGCTGGTACGCTCACAGCAGCAGCAGTAGGTGGCTCCTTCATAGCCTTGCAGTTCCGCCAGCAGATTCAGGATGGCGTCGATTACCGCGCTGTGGCCGTCCGCCAGCATGACTGCCGCCCGCTCCGGGGTGACGGGGAGACGGATGCAGCTTTCGGCCAATTCTCCGGGCTTGCTCATGTGGTAGGTCACGATCAGGTATTCCATTGGCATTTCCTCCTATATGATTTTTTTGTGCAATATGCCGTTTCCGGGCCGTGGTCCTGCGCCGGATCGCTGGCAAGGCGATAGCAGATTGCACAATGGCCGTCAGGTATGGACCTCATAGTAGGCTTTTTCCAGCCCGTCATGGTGGTGCAGCACCAGGCCCCCGCAGATACCGTCCTGGCCGTTGATCGTCTCCCGGAACGTGAAGCTGTACCTGTCCCAGTCGGCGTAAAAGCTGATTACATGGTCGCCGGTCCTGGGCCACTGGAAGAAGTCGCGGAAGGCCCGCGTCAGCTTGTGGCGGAGTACGGGGACGGCCAGGACGTGCCTAATCGTCTCCTGCGCCCCAGGGGAAGAAAAGTCCAGCCGGGGCCGCTGGCTGGTGTAGCCGGGGGAGAACATGGACCACGTTTCAGGGCCGTTTTCCTCTGAGCTGTCCCATATCCATTGCGCCAGCCGGTCATAGCCCAGGACAACGGTTTCGGCGTAGCCTTTCAGGGTATTGTCGCTGTACTTGACAAGCCAGGTGAAGTCGATCTGGACCATCGCGCCGTCCTCGATCAGCCGGAACAGGGCAAAGGAATAGCCGTCATCGAGCAGAAGGTAGCCGTCCGCTTCCAGGTCCGTAAACGATGGCCTGGACAGTGTGAACGACTGCGGAGATTTGTGTTTCCGGGAGATCGTGCGGATGCTGATGTAGTCCCTATAAGCCCTGAACTTCACCAGGGCGGGGTCCCTGTCAATCATGCTGTTACCTCCTGTTCTTGTATGCCCAACTTGGCGTCGATGGCCGCTATCAGATCGTGGGCGGCCTGCCGTATCACGCCCAGGCTCTCTTTCAGCTCCGGCAGCTCCTTCCCCCTGCTCCACCCGGCCACATAGGCGAAAGAGTAGTCCGACGTGTCCAGCCCGTAGTGCTGGCAGACGACATAGGCCACGCTCTCGGCCTGTACCTCCTTGGTGCGCTTATCCGGCCCGTCCTTGGGCGGCAGGTTTGTATCCTCCGGCCACGCATGGAGTACAGCATGGGCTACCTCATGTATGCCCGTTTTGAGCGTTTGGAGCTGGCTCATGCCGTCCTTGATGACGATGCGCCGCTCTACATGATCGTAGTAACCATGGGTGCTTCCACGGATAGCGTCATAACTGATCGGGACGGGAGAGACGCTTTCCAGCGCGGCCATAAATGCGTTGAAGGGTTCGACTGTCCCCACCAATTCGTCAACGCCCAGGGTCGGCAGCGGTTCCCCTTCGGTCTGGCTCACATCGAATACATGGACAATCTTGAACGCCGGTACAAGCACCTCAACTTCCTCCTTCGTCTTGTTGCCGCGTTCGTCCACCACCTCCTTTTCCTCTTTCCGCTTATACGGCGTTGGAGCCAAAATCTTGATGCCCTTCTCTCCTGGCCTGACGTACCTGTGGTGCTTTTTCAGCCAGTCACCGTACCCAGCAACAAGGGACGCGCTGGGGAGCTGCATCTTAATCAGGATGCAGTTGCTAAAGGAATAGTCATGGAAGCGGGAGAGAAAATCCAGGTATTCCCGGTATTCGTCGCTGGAAAAAACCGCCCTGACGCCCTCCTCCAATCTGTCGGTGATGCACTTGATTTTCTCACGCTTGTTCGTCCCCGTTACCTCAATCGGGACGATGGACGATGCCGCTTTTGCGTTACCAGGCATTGCCACTATCTCCTTTCAGTATGAAGTTCTCCTTGCCGCATGGCATTGATGCGACACACATTTACTTCGCAAACAGCCCCCGCGGAAGCGGGGGCTGTTTGCCCTTTATTTTTTACACAGCAAAGAAACAAACGTCTGAAACTTCCACTGTGGATGGAACGGGGACCGTTACGGCCTGCGTTCTGCGCCGCCGTGTCAGCGGCGGCGGGAGGGGGTCGAGGGGGAACCGGGAGCGTAGCGGACGGTGCCCCTCGCAAGCAAGAGTTGAGCACCATCAGGTGCTCAACTCTCTGCTTGCATCCAGCTACAAAATATGATAAAATAAAGAGCATAACTAATTGATACGAAAATAACGGAAATGGCAAAAAAACGTAATGTGTCAGCACATATATCTATGTACTGTATTGAAATGTTCCGGCACATTTTCAGTTTTAGGCCACATCATCCCTGCTATGCGCTGCCGGGAGGCGGCGCATAGCAAAGATGTTCTGCTTCCGTTACCCGGTGCCGTCAGGCGGCGGGTAACGGAAGGAAAAGGAGGTATGCCACATGAGTTATGAGCGTAGCGAAAGGCCGGTATTGAAACCCATGACAATACGGTTTTCTGAGGAAGCCTGGGATGCAATAGAGGATGTAGCCTGGGAACACGGTACAAATAAAACGGAACTTGTGCGGATGGCCGTTGTGGGGAACTTGGCACGTTACCTTGGGAATATCCGTATTGTTGACGAGATCGGAAGAGCGTCGTGTAGGGAAAGAGTGTAGATCTCGGTGGT
>CAJUJQ010000151.1 GCA_910586575.1 uncultured Clostridia bacterium
CCCGTTTTTGACCGCAGTACAGCGGGATTTGGATCTCTCTGGATTTCTGCAATTCCTCTTTCAGCGCAAGAACCGCCTTAAATCCGACCTTTTCAGCCGCTTTATAGGAAATTTCGCCGTTTTTCATTGCTTCCTTTGAACATCCCAGCGTTTGCAGGCATTCCACAAAATCAAACAGCGTTTTCATGCGTTCCGGCGTCGTGTAAATGGTTTCGGTTTCAAGATTTACGGCGAATTTCCCGGCATGGTAGTTCCAATTTGACCGGTAAAACAGGTGCTTTTTCTGGCTTGTAGTGATTACAAACAGGAACGGTGGCTTTTGCGGTTTTGTCAGTTGTTCGCGCAGTTCCCGCACATTTAACAGCCGGATTCCGTTTGTATCGACAATATAATTGTAGAAATATAGGCTGAACAGTTCCGAGCAGTCAGGGCAGACGTACTCCCCCACATACGCCCAGTCTGTGAAATTACTGGACACGATATCTTTTGTGCGGACACCAGAGGACACGTGACGCTTGCAAATAGGGCAGTCAAATTCCATGTCATGTGCCTGGAACTGCTTGATTTTGACCTCTTTGACAAAATCGTTGCCCTTTCCGTCCCGCGTAAAGTAGGGGATGGTCTTTTCATCCATCAAGTACCACCTCACCACACATGAAGCTTTCAAAGTTCGTATCTGGGATGCAGTCCCAATCCCGATAAAGACCGCCGTCTTGCTTTACCAAAATATCGTTTATATATACTTTCTTCGGATATAAAACAGATGAATATTGCATCCCCCTGTGATACGAAACCAAAAATTCATTATCCACCGAAAAATATTCGGTATTGCAAACCAAGCAGCTTTCTGTAGATATGTAATCAAATTCCTTAGAAAGCTTTTCCAACACATAATCTCGGTTCTTCAAACTTGAATAAGTGATGTTTCGATAATCTGCACGTAAGTTTATATCACGTTTCTTTTTACCGTACTTATAAACAAAATCGAGGAAATTGCGCCATGTGAATCCGTTTGAAATAACAGTGTTGATCCTGATAGGCTTTTTGATTTGTTCCATATCTTTTACGGACGCAACATTACGAAAATCATAACCGATGTGCCGAGAAATATTAACCCCTTGAATAATGCCAAAGGTATTTATTATCTTGACAGCATCATTGAACGTAGAAAGCGGAGCGGTTGTGTTGATGAATACAGGTTTTTCATATTTCTCCAATTCCACCAAAACGGCTTTTAGACTTTCGGGATTCGCAAACGGTTCCCCGCCTGTCAATACCCACTCGCCAAATAAAGGGCTTTTTCCAATTTTAGATATTGTTTTCTGGACTTTTTCTAAGTCGCAAGAAATCCTCTTGTAATCCTGTTTTGATGTGCAGAATGGGCAGCTGTTTTCGCAATCCCAAGGAACAAAAATGGTTGCGCTCAGATTAGTGCGCCCTCTGACATATCTCATTGAAAGACCACCTCGCCCCCGCTGAATTTCACATCGGCAAGCCTTACGCCGGTAAAGTGAACATCTGCACATACTCCCTCTTTCAAGACAGTAATCGTAAGGTCATATGTAGCATATTTGGCAACATAGGGATATGGAGCAAATGTACGCTCCAGTTTCACCAGCTCCCCAGTGAATCCGTTGTACGTTACTTGCATGGCGTTGGCCTCCTTGTGTCCCACAATCTCGTTCTCCATGATTTCTTTAAGCGTTTCATCGCACTTTTTTATTCCATAATCGCATAAATCCCTAAATTCCTTCGTTCCTATTTTTAGAATCCAATCCATATGATTAAAATTTTCGTGCATTTATTTTGCCCTTCTTGCTTTCGCCATTTTCTATCGCAAACGCCCTGTAATTCTGTAAACAGAAATATTCTCGCCGCATTCAAACACAGTTTCTCCCGTTTGCGGGTCTGCAATCTTCCCTCGCTTTATATGCTCGATTTTCAAATTATCAAGTGGAATATTGGGGATCGAGACTTTAACCCCTTTGGAAATCGGAACAAGAATCGATACATCCCTTTCCCCGTTTTTGTAATTTTCCGACTGCTTCAGATTTTCGATCGCATTCATGACAAGCTCTTCTACCTTGTTCATTTTATTTCCTCCTTGCTTTCGCCGCCTGATTTCTTCCAAATCCATACACCTGCGCCCGCTCCGGTTGCTCTCGCAGTTTTGCCGCCTTGCTAAATTTTTTGTATTCCTCGCTCAGGCGACGAAGGCGCACAGCATTCGCCGTGTATGCCTTTTCATCACCGGAAGCATCAAAACCAATCAGGCGACGTTTCAGCTCCCGCATTTTGGTTTCAATTTGGCGTTGCTTTTGTGTAGCTGCATAGGCGTCATACTCGCGGCCCTGATACGTGAACGGCGGCGGATCGATGTTTTTTAATTCATCGGCGGTGTAAGTTGGCTCGTTTACATCCGGGTCAACCGCATAGAAACTGTGTCTGCACCCTGCGCCGCATAGGCCGCGCACATCTCCATACCCCGTCTTTTTTACAAAATCAGGGTATTTGTGAAGGGGGTCTTTTTCACCATTCTTCGACCAATAAAATATTTTCCCTTGCCATGCGGTATGCGCTTCCCAACCGTTAGGGCCTTGGATATTGCGTGCGCCGCTGTGCGCCGTTGTTTCAACGTAGCGCGTCCCGATTGTTTCCATCATCTGTTCACTGTATCGCCCGGATAGCTGTGTGATGCCCGTCATAGTAGCCCGCCGCGTCGCCACATCAACCCGGTTGTGCCAACCGGACGCGTAATTTACCATTTGCAGGCCACTGTCTGTCAGCTCTGTTACCGCGCCGCGAATAGCCGTGTTGTAATCAAACGAGCCGGAAGCGACTTTCAGAGCGGCCTTGTCAAGCGCTCGCTGGTAGGCGTCGGCAATGCCGTAAAACTTTACGCCCTCGCCGGTTCGGATTGCAAAGCCCATGCTTTGGGTCAGGTTTTTCATTTCCTCCAGCGTTTGCATTCGGATCGCGTCGAGCTGTTCTTGCAGCATGGATTCCCATTCCGGGTTAGGTGCAACAATTTCCGCCTTGTCGATAACGCCCCGATAGTACGCAGCGTTCCGTTCGACTGCTTCATCAAACATCCGCTCAATTTCTTTTCGGCTTTCGCCGGTCAGCTGCCGCAGGCGTTTTTCGATGTACGGGAATGACTGCCCTTGCTGTTGCAATGCTCGAATCTGATTCAATGCGGATTCTGTGATTGTTCCAGATAGACGCATTCGACGGCAAAGGTCGTTCAACACATCGGCTTCAAATTCCTCATACAGCTGTATCAGTTGGCTCGGTGCGTCTTGTAGGTATTCTGGCGTTACTGGATATCTCACGGGCTAACCAACTGCGCTTCCATATTCGGCAACGCTGCCCGCGCCGTCTCAATATCTTCATTCCGCAGAATAGACCGGGCCTCGTCCGCTTTCATCAGACTGGAATCCAGCATCTGATAAACTCGCGCTTCTTCCTGTTCCCGGCTCTCAATGATGGAATCATCAAAGTCAATCGAGATTTCAACATCTTCATTCAGTCCTTTTTTCAGGATTGCATTTCCCATGCGCAGGATGATTCTACAAAGATCTTTCAGCACGCCTTCCAGAATGATTTCGTGCTTTTTGATTGCCCTGAACATAGAGGAATTTTCGCTAATAATCTGTGTGGCTGTCGTGATGCCGCTGGCATCAAATCTATAATGATTCTCTCCGAACCCGCATTTGCTGGACAGCGTTTTGAGCATATCCTGCAATCCTGCATTGTGGTCAGCTGTTCGCAGCTTCATGTCAATTGGTTGGATGATATTCCCGTTTGTCGTGTCTTCTGGCAGGACGTAAAAAACCAATTCCTTCACGTCAAATATCGGTTCCTCATTGAGCGTTTTTGTCGCTCCCGGCTTGATCATAATACGCTTTTTCCCAAGCGCGAACTCATTGACATAACTATCATAGGCGATATCTGTACCCTTCAGCTGGTCAATCGCATTCGCAAACGCCGGGATTCCCATAGGCAAGGTATTATCATAGTTATTCGCGATATTCAGCCGATCAATTACAAATTGACGTTCCGGCGATCCGGTTCTGACAACCGGCGGGACACTCTCAAAGCCCCGGACATCGGACATATTCGCCAGCGTTAAATTGCCGTTTTCGTCGTGGTAGATTTCGTTTTCGACGATATAATTCCCGTCGTCACCGATTCTGTGGATCTGCAAATACAGGTAATTTTCGCCGTTTCGCGTCACGTTGCTTGTAAAGGCGCATTCCTTTACAATCCCGTTTTCCCATGAAATCGGGAAGATGTTCGGCGCGTCCACATAATCGATTTTCAGCTGCCCGCGCCCTGTATCGGCAATCATGCCACTTTCGCGATTGATGGTCACATCGGACGCCCGGACAACATAGGCGGCGGTTCCCAGCGCAGACTTCATTTCCTGCATTTCGTTTGCTTTGACTTCAAAATTGTTATCGCTGCAAACGGAATCAAAAAATTTCTGCTCCTTGTTGCCCTCCAAAGTGATTTTGACTTTCTCGTTCATCAGGAGATTTGCCCAATCTTCGGCGACTTTTTTCCCCATGCCAAGCGTGTATCTTTCACAGTTTACAGTTTCCTGGCCATTAAATACCTTATAATTGTGGAAATCTTTTACTTTCCCATCATACCAGGATTTCCACAAGTCAATCTGTGCATAGAATCCGGCCGGGATGGTATCAAATCCTTTTTCTTTGAGTTTTTCGAGAATGTTCACGTCTTAAAACACCTCATTTTATGCTGTTACTCCCATTCTGCGGAATACGCGCTCTAGTGCATAGCGGGTCGCGTCGATCAAGTGGTTTTCTGCATCCGGGTATCCGCTAATGAATTCTCCATTTTTGTCTCGTTCGTACTCGTAATGAACAAATTCTTCATAAGCGTGAGGCGTACGGCGGATATCAATCACAATTTTACGCTTTTGCAGCCACTTCATGCCATAGTCTACACTGCCGGGGCCTTTGACGGCTTCTTTCGCCGGAAGGCCGCAAGCACGAAAATCAGCGACACTTTTCGGCTCTGCACTATCGCAAGTGATATACGCGTCAGTGTATCCCTTTTCTTTGATCTCGCGTGCAGCTGCTTCATTCGGGAGTTTATTGCGGTACATTTCATCAATGAAATATATCGTCTCCCGTGCGCGATCATAATGAAGTCGGATAAACGCGAACGGATCAGGGAAATATCCCCAGTCCACCCCCTGATAGATATGGTCGAAAGAAGCAATTTCCTTTGCCGTAATCTCCCGAAGTTCGAGCTTTTCAAACACATTGCCACCTGTTCCAGTCGCTTCTCCCAAGTATTCATGCCTGTAAGCTTGTTCGTCTGTTTCTTTCAGGTATTCCGCTTCAAGCAAAAACTGTTCCCCAAGCCATTCCGGCGGCGCTTCCAGGTATGTGCTTTTGTGACACATCCGGTCTGCCCGTTCTTCCAGACTGTCTCTGTTCGCCCAATTATCGCGGCTGATTGGCGGGTTATAGCTTTCAAAATTCCAAAACACCGCGCCGCCGCGCATTGTTGATTGCAAAATATTTCGGATTTCCTCGCGGCCTGCGAACTGATCTTTTTCTTCAAAATGCGTTACCGCGATATAACCAAACGGCACTTTGATAGATTTTATTTTCATTGGATCATCTGCGCCACGGAACATAATCTTTTGCCCTGTTTTTTTATAGATAAGCTCCATCGGCTGCAATTTTGCGTCCCAATGCGCCGACATCCCAAGCACACCAATCGCCCATTGATATTGCGCGTACACGCTGCCGCGGATTGTATTGGCCACCTTGCGCAATACGATTGCGTGTGTTCCAGGATTTTGCAGCAGGATCAGCGGAACCAGTAGCGACACACAAGACGATTTCAAAGAGCCGCGTCCGCCAGACAAATCATAATGGGTATGACTGTGATTGAACGCATCTCGCGCCAAATTACGAAACGCAGGGCCAAGCACAGTTGATAGCTTGATTTCAGACATCGATGATCACCTTGACTGCATCATCCTCTTGTTTTTGCTCTTTACATTCAAACGCCCCGAAATGTTTCCCCAGCAACTCAATCGCCTTAATCTTATTCCCGTACTTCAAATCGCTTTCCGGCATATCGGAAGCTTGTTTTTCGGTGATTTCAAGAAGTTTTTCAATCACATAGTCTTGGTTGATTTCGACGCGTTTTGAACGCTTTCGCATCGCTTCTTGAATGGCGGCGGAAACTCTAGTTTTCCCAAGTAGCTCCGAACCGATCTTGTCAGCATTCTTTTGACTGTATCCAGCCCTTATCGCGGCCTGCGTGGCATTCAAATCCACAAGGTATTCCTGGACAAACATTTTTTGTTTTGCGGTTAATGACACTCTCACCACCCCTCAATCAAAAATCAAATAATTATTCCTCGTAAATCTTTGCGCTTTCGCGAGTTAATGTAATCGTCCCCATATCTCTGCTAATACACTCATTTTGAATTGCATCACAGATTGCATTGTCAAAGATTCCTCTGTTAAACAGTTTTATCATATTATCGGAACCGATGAAGCCTTTTTCCGAGTCAATGTGAAAATCAATCCTTATCTTTGCGACATAGCTTCCTTTGTACATGATATTTACAACTACCTCTCACTTTTATCAAAATCCTTGCAATTATAATCAAGTCTGCATAGCATTGAAAAAGTTTCTCTACTCACATCAGTAATTAGGTTTTTGCATCCAATACAATAAAAATCACATATGTGTTTATCGCTAGTGCCTTTTATTCTTTCCAGTTCTTCTTTTAGATATTTGTTTTCCGCTTCCAGTTCTTCTATCCGTTCTTTGCCTTTTAGAAATCCAAAAATCATCATACAAACCTCACGTGCTCAATCAGTCATAAAATCAGATTTTGTGGCTTCTTTGATTTCTTCCCGCACATCGTGATAAGCCAATTCATGCGTCCAAACTGGCCTTCCCAACTTTTCTTGTATGTATTTGTGTACGTCTGAGAAATCGCACATAAGAACGCCTGTATAGGCAGAAACGATTATTTTTTCATTTAAGGTCATGATTTACCATCCTTTCTGCTAAAATGAAATCTGTTCGCTCTGAGCATCTCCCAGAAACAGGTTCACAAGCAGAACCTGTCCATTGCATGCGCTTTTCGGCTCCGGTTGCCTAGCCCCGGTTATGGTGACGCATCCGGGAGTTGAACCCAGCATACAGAGTTGAAAGACCTGTGACTTATCCGCTTGTCTAATGCGCCGTTTGGGAGAGGCGGCGGGAGTACACCACGCGCATGTGTTCCTCTCCATTTCGTTTAGGTAGATGCAAGTGATAACACCACGTTCTCCTTTTTACGGTTGGTCACCGGATGGCTTCCCGTATTGCCGATTACGGATAACGGCTCACGCGCCGCGTTCCGCATATGCGCTTGACGCTTAGATTGTCACACAGAAGGATGCTATTC
>CAJUJQ010000152.1 GCA_910586575.1 uncultured Clostridia bacterium
CTGGAGTTCAGACGTGTGCTCTTCCGATCTCCGAATGCCTGGAAAAATGGGAGGCCTTTATCCTTGATGAATCGATTGCAGACTACCGCGCGGCGATCAATCTGGACAGCCTGAAGCGGCGCTTCGAGGCCGGGGAAAGCGAGGTCACCGTAGATTATTGGGTCTGGATTTCCGCCGGGCAGCCGATGTGCGTACGTCAGTCCTTCATCATGACCACCGACGACCATACCGGCGATTTGATGGTAATGGTCGTTTCCAAGGATATCACCGCCCAGGTGCAAAAGCAGCACGAGCAGACCCAGGCGCTGCAAGAAGCCCTGATGCAGGCGCAGCACGCCAGCAACGCGAAAACCACCTTCCTTTCCAATATGTCCCACGATATCCGTACCCCCATGAACGCGATTATCGGCTTTACCAATATCGCGGTCACCCATATCGACAACCGCCAGCAGGTGGAGGACTGCCTGCGCAAGGTGCTCTCCTCCAGCAACCACTTGCTGAGCCTGATTAACGATATCCTCGACATGAGCCGCATTGAAAGCGGCAAGGTGCAAATCAAGGAGCAGGCGTGCAACCTCTCCGAGCTGACACACAACCTCGTCAACATCATCCAGCCCCAGGTCAAAGCCAAACAGCTTGAGCTGTTTATTGACTCGATTGACGTTGTCAACGAAGATGTCATTGCCGATTCCCTCAAGCTGAGCCAGGTGTTTGTCAACCTGCTGAGCAACGCCGTGAAGTATACGCCCGCGGGCGGGATCATCAGTTTCCGCATCACCCAGCAGGCCAGCTTCCACCGGGGCAGCGGGGATTACCTGTTCACCGTCCGCGACAACGGCATCGGCATGGCGCCTGAATTTGTAGAGCACATCTTTGAACCGTTTGAGCGCGAATCCAGCACCACCCGAAGCGGTATCCAGGGGACCGGCCTGGGCATGGCCATCACGAAAAATATTGTTGAAATGATGGGCGGCACAATTTCAGTGCGGAGCGAAAAGGGCAAGGGCAGTGAATTCCAGGTAGCGCTGCGGCTCAAGCTTCAAGATGTCGAAAAAAGTACCAGCCTGATTAAAGCGCTGGAAGGGCTGCACGCCCTTGTGGTGGACGACGACTGCGACAGCTGCGAAAGCGTTGTCCGGATGCTGGAACAGCTCGGCATGTACGCCGAATGGACGGTTTCCGGCAAGGAAGCAGTTTACCGCGCCCGCAACGCGCACAACATCGGCGAACCTTACCATACCTATATCATCGATTGGCAGATGCCGGAAATGAGCGGCATTGAAACCACCCGGCGTATCCGTTCCATCCTTGGGCACAATGCCCCGATTATTATCCTGACCGCCTATGACTGGACGGACATTGAGGAAGATGCCCGGCAAGCCGGTGTAACCGCCTTCTGTGCCAAGCCGCTGTTCATGTCCGACCTGAAATCCGCCCTGCTTGCCGCCAACAACCTGTTGGAGCAGGAAGTGAAAACCTCCTGGACCGAGACTGATTTTAACGGCAGGCGTATCCTGCTGGTAGAGGACAACGAGCTGAACCGCGAGATTGCCGAAACCATCCTCGAAGAAACCGGCTTTATCGTTGAGAGCGCGCCGGACGGCTCGGATGCAGTCGCCATGGTGCGCCGCGCCGAGGAGGGGTACTATGACGCCGTCCTGATGGATGTTCAAATGCCGGTCATGGACGGCTATGAAGCCACCCGCACCATCCGTACCCTGCCCCGTGAGGATGTCAAAACGCTCCCCATCATCGCCATGACCGCAAACGCAATGGAAGATGACAAGGAAGCCGCACTCAAAAACGGCATGAACGCCCATATCGCAAAACCCATCGATATCGACCTGTTTTTGAAGGTTTTAGGCAAATATCTTGCTTAGGCCTCCACAGAAACTGCAAAAGCCTTCCATACGGGAAGGCTTTTATTTTGCCCTGAATATTTGCAGCCGCTTAAAATCGCGGCGCAGAAAACAGCCGGTCCCATTACGGAACCGGCTGCTGTTACATCCGTTTTGCGGACGGAAAGGAATTACTCGTTGATCTTGATAACAACGCCCGAACCAACGGTACGGCCGCCTTCACGGATCGCGAAACGGAGACCTTCCTCAATCGCGATGGGGGTGATCAGCTCAACGTCCATTTCAACGTTATCACCGGGCATGCACATCTCGGTGCCTTCGGGCAGCGCGATCACGCCGGTAACGTCGGTGGTACGGAAATAGAACTGGGGACGGTAGTTGTTAAAGAAGGGGGTGTGACGGCCGCCCTCGTCCTTGGTCAGGACGTAAACCTGGCCGCGGAACTTGGTGTGCGGATGGATGGAGCCGGGCTTCGCCAGAACCTGGCCGCGCTCGATCTCGTTCTTCTGCACGCCGCGGAGCAGGGCGCCGATGTTGTCGCCAGCCTCAGCGTAGTCCAGCAGCTTGCGGAACATTTCGATACCGGTAACAACGGTCTTGCGGGGAGCGTCCATCAGGCCGACGATTTCGACTTCTTCGCCCATCTTCAGCTGACCACGCTCTACACGGCCGGTCGCAACGGTGCCGCGGCCGGTGATGGAGAACACGTCCTCGACCGGCATAATGAAGGGCAGGTCGCTCTTACGCTCGGGGGTCGGGATATAGCTGTCAACAGCGTCCATCAGCTCACGAATGCAGGCATACTCAGGGGCAGCCGGGTCGTTGGAATCGCAGGTCAGAACCTGGAGCGCGGAACCGCGAACCACCGGAACATCGTCGCCCGGGAACTCGTAGGAGCTGAGCAGCTCACGGATTTCCATCTCAACCAGATCGAGCAGCTCGTCGTCGTCTACCTGGTCAACCTTGTTCATGAATACAACGATATAGGGAACGCCTACCTGACGGGCCAGCAGGATGTGCTCGCGGGTCTGGGGCATCGGGCCGTCAGCGGAAGAAACGACGAGGATTGCGCCGTCCATCTGCGCGGCGCCAGTGATCATGTTCTTAACGTAGTCGGCGTGGCCCGGGCAGTCAACGTGCGCGTAGTGACGGGACTCGGTCTGATACTCGACGTGCGCAGTGTTAATCGTAATGCCGCGCTCCTTCTCTTCGGGAGCCTTATCGATGGAATCGTATGCCTGATACTCAGCAGCGCCCTGCATCGCAAGCACCTTAGTGATAGCAGCGGTCAGGGTGGTTTTGCCGTGGTCAACGTGGCCGATGGTGCCGATGTTGATATGCGGCTTATTGCGTTCAAATTTTGCCTTTGCCATTTTGGAATTTCCTCCTTAAATGATTGTAATCTGGATCATCACAAGACTTAAGACTATTCTAAACGATTTTGCGGAAAAATGCAACAGTTAGTTGCCAGATTTCGTGCGGCTGTCGATAATTTTCTCCTGCACCGATTTCGGTACCTCGGTGTAGTGGCTCGGGGACATGGTATACTGGCCGCGGCCCTGGCTGCGGGAACGCAGGGTGGTCGCGTAGCCGAACATCTCGCTGAGCGGGACAGCGGCGGAAATCGCCTGGACGGGGCCGCGCGCTTCCATACCCTGGATCTGACCGCGGCGGGAGTTCAGGTCGCCGATGACGTCGCCCATATATTCCTCGGGGACAAGGACGTCAACCTGCATGATGGGTTCCATCAGGACGGGATCCGCCTTGCGCATCGCTTCCTTGAAGGCCATGGAACCGGCAATCTTAAACGCCATTTCGGACGAGTCCACCTCGTGGTAGGAGCCGTCGTACAGCGTCACCTTGCAGTCCACAACCGGGTAGCCTGCCAGCACACCTGCCTGCATCGCACCCTGGATGCCCTGGTTGACAGGCTCGATGAATTCCTTCGGAATCGAACCGCCGACAACCTTGTTGATAAATTCGTAGCCCTTGCCGGACTCGTTCGGCTCGAGGATGATCTTGACATGGCCATATTGGCCGGAGCCGCCGGACTGACGCTTGTACTTGGTGTCCACATCGGCGGAGCGGCGCACGGTCTCCTTGTAAGCGACCTGCGGGTTGCCGACGTTGGCCTCTACCTTGAATTCACGGAGCAGGCGATCCACAATGATTTCCAGATGAAGCTCACCCATACCGGCAATGATGGTCTGACCGGTTTCCTCATCGGTGTAGGTGCGGAAGGTCGGGTCCTCCTCGGCGAGCTTGGAGAGGGCGATGCCCATCTTCTCCTGGCCTGCGCGGGTCTTGGGTTCAATCGCAACACGGATAACGGGTTCCGGGAATTCCATGGATTCCAGGATAATCGGGTGCTTCTCATCGCACAGCGTGTCGCCCGTGGTCGTGTTCTTGAAGCCGACCGCGGCGGCGATATCGCCGGAGTACACCTTTTCGATGTCCTTCCGGGAGTTGGCGTGCATCTGGAGGATGCGGCCCATACGCTCGCGATGGCCCTTCGTGGAGTTATAAACCGCGCTGCCGGCGTCAATCGTGCCGGAGTACACGCGGAAGAAAGACAGACGGCCCACATAGGGGTCGGTCGCAATCTTGAACGCGAGTGCCGAGAACGGCGCGCTGTCATCGGACGGGCGCTCGTCCTCCTCGTCGGTGTCGGGGTTGACGCCCTTAATCGGCGGGATATCGGTCGGCGCGGGCATATAATCGACAACCGCGTCAAGCAGCATCTGCACGCCCTTGTTGCGGTACGCGGTGCCGCAAAGGACAGGGATAATCTTTACATTGACAACGCCCTTGCGCAGCGCGGCCTTCATCTCGTCAACGGTGATTTCTTCGCCTTCGAGGTACTTCATGGTGAGATCCTCGTCAAGCTCGGCAATCGCTTCGACCATGGCGTCATGATATTCCTGCGCCTGCTCCAGCATATCCTCGGGGATTTCCTCCTCGCGGACATCCTTGCCGAGGTCATCATAATAAACCTCCGCTTTCATGCGGATGAGGTCAATGATGCCGCGGAAGGTCTCCTCCGCGCCAATCGGCAGCTGGATCGGGACGGCGTTGCATTTCAGGCGGTCCTTCATCATATCCACAACGTGGAAGAAGTCTGCGCCCATGATATCCATCTTATTGACGAACGCCATGCGCGGGACGTGGTACTTGTCAGCCTGGTGCCAGACGGTTTCGGACTGCGGCTCGACGCCGCCCTTTGCGCAAAAGACGGTTACCGAGCCGTCCAGCACGCGCAGCGAGCGTTCGACCTCAACGGTAAAGTCAACGTGGCCCGGGGTGTCGATGATGTTGATACGATGTCCCTTCCAATGGCAGGTCGTCGCGGCGGAAGTGATGGTAATGCCGCGTTCCTGTTCCTGCTCCATCCAGTCCATGGTGGCGGTGCCGTCATGGGTGTCGCCAATCTTGTAATTGACGCCGGTATAGAACAGGATGCGTTCGGTGGTAGTGGTTTTACCGGCATCAATGTGCGCCATGATGCCGATGTTTCTGGTTTTTTCAAGAGTAAACTCTCTGGGCATATTGCTCTCCTTTCAAAGCTTGGGGCAGCACTTCGGGGCTGCGGGAAATAATATTGTGGCGCGCCGCAAATATCCTTTCGCAGGAAGGGACCCACAGGCGGTGTCACAAATTATTTTGCAGTCCCTTAATAACGGTAGTGCGCGAATGCCTTGTTCGCCTCTGCCATCTTGTGCGTATCCTCGCGCTTCTTTACAGAGCCGCCGAGATTGTTCACCGCGTCAAGGATCTCACCCGCGAGGCGTTCGCGCATGGTCTTCTCGTTGCGGGCGCGGGAATACCGGGTAATCCAGCGCAGGCCGAGCGTCTGACGGCGCTCGGGGCGGACTTCCATCGGCACCTGGTAGGTAGCGCCGCCGACACGGCGGGCCTTTACCTCAAGGCTCGGCATGATATTTTCCATTGCCTCGTTGAACACTTCGAGCGGATCGCGCCCGGACTTCTCACGGACAATATCGAAAGCACCATATACGACCTTCTGCGCCACACCCTTCTTGCCGTCAAGCATGATCGAGTTGACCAGCTTGGTGACAAGCTTGGAATTGTAAAGCGGGTCGGGCAGAACGTCTCTCTTCGGAACGTTTCCTCTTCTTGGCACTTTACTTCCCTCCTTCATTAAATTCATGATTTCATTGGTACTCGGCAGGCTTGCCGCAGCGCTGCCGTGTGCGCCTGTCCGAGAACTTTCCGAAACATCTATTTCAAAAAGCACTCAGACAAAGCGTTTTGCCGGTATCTTGTAACCCGTCCGGGAACCGGCTGCTTTGCTGAAACTGCCAGATTTCAATTCAAAGTCTTTTACAGCTCCAGGTTTTGCTGTAAAGTGGTCACCTTTACAGAGTTTTCTGTTGTAAAGGCGTTTTCTTGTCGAACATTTTCGCTGTAAGGCATTTCCCTTTACATTTCCCACGATTTCCCGACGCTCATTTTGCCGCGCCGTTCTTGGGCTGTAAAGCTTTCAGCCCTCACAGGATTTCTGTTTGTCAGGCAGGTTGCTTTACAGGCAATCCGTTCGTCAAGCCAATCACTTGCCAGCCTTGGGACGCTTCGCGCCGTACTTGGAGCGCGCCTGACGGCGGTTCGCCACGCCCTGGGTATCAAGGGTGCCGCGGATGATGTGGTAACGCACACCGGGGAGATCCTTGACACGGCCGCCGCGGACCATAACAACCGAGTGCTCCTGAAGGTTGTGGCCGATGCCGGGGATATAAGCGGACACTTCCATCTGGTTCGTGAGCTTCACACGGGCAATCTTACGCAGTGCGGAGTTCGGCTTCTTGGGGGTCATCGTCTTAACGGTGGTGCATACGCCTCTCTTCTGGGGAGCGGACTGGTCGGTCTGCTTCTTCTTCTGAGAGTTGTAGCCGACCTGAAGCGCGGGGGCGGTAGACTTATCAGCGACCTCCTCGCGGCCCTTGCGGACGAGCTGGTTAAAAGTAGGCATTCTTTGTTCTCCTTTCTGAAAGATGATTTATATCAAGGGCACAGAAGCCCATGACAGCAAAGGGTTACTTTAACAGGGTGACAACGGCTGCGCCGATATCGATCTGAGCGGCCTTGCCAAGCTCGGCCATCGTTTCGGCCTCCTCCACCGGGACGCCCATTTCTTCGCACAGGGCATGGATAGGGCGGATGACACGTGCTTCCGCGTCCTTCGCAAGGATGACGCGCAGCGCGCCGCCGTCACGGATGGCTTTCTTCGATTGCTTGACGCCAACCACCTTTTTTGCGGTTTGCAATTCAGATAACATGGCTTTTCCTCCTATGCCGCATACACCTATATTTTACACTGGTTTTCCTATTTCGTCAAGCCTTTTTTGCGTATTTGCTACCAAATTGAAACCTTTTAACGGGGTAAAGAGCTGTGCAGTTTACCAAGTCCTGACAGCGCACCCACCGAATAGTATCCCCGCCGCCGCGCCCGTTCAAACCCTCCCCCGCCCGGTTTTTTCTTCTTATACTCGTGTGCGTTAAAGTTTGCCGTTCGGTTCGCCTGCGCGGCGGGCGGTC
>CAJUJQ010000153.1 GCA_910586575.1 uncultured Clostridia bacterium
TGCTGGACGAGGTGGAAGCGCAAAATCTGGAAATCATCATCCCGGAGCCGGGGGACACCCTGTCCTTTGGGAATGCGGTGCTCGAATTCCTCAGCCCGGCGTCGGGCAACAGCTATGAGGATACCAACGATTTCTCTATCGTGACCCGGCTGACGATGGGGGGACTCAGCGTGCTCTTTATGGGCGACGCGGAAAAGCCGGTTGAGCGCGACCTGTTGAGCGCGGGCGCTGCCCTGGAATGCGATGTGATTAAGCTGGGCCACCATGGCAGCAGCACATCCTCGTCCGAGGAGTTCCTGCGCGCCGCTTCGCCGGATAGTGCCATCATCTCGTGCGCCAAAGAAAACGACTACGGTCATCCGCACCGCGAGACGATCCAAATGCTGACCAAGCTCGGTATTGATTGGCAGTGTACGTATGACGGCACAATCATCATACAGCCGCCGCTGGAGAATGCCGCATGAGGGGAATCATTGACCGCTTTGAAAGCGGCTTTGTGGTCGTCGAGCTGGATAACGGAACCGTGAATATCCCGCTCGGCGGTGCGCCCGAAGGGCTGCGGGAAGGCTTGGTCGTGGAGGTGTCCGGGACACAGATTACCGCCGTCGATGAGGAGGCCGCCGCACGCCGCTCCGCCGCGCTCCACCGCCGTTTTTTGCGGCTGAAGCGCAAAAAGTAAGGTTTTCAGCGAATCTATTTCAGAATCCCATTAGAAAAGGAAGAACCGAACATGCAGAAAACACCATTTGTGACACTTGAAAAAGTACAGGAAATTGCAAAGACCTATCCGACCCCGTTCCATATTTATGATGAAAAGGGTATCCGTGAAAATGCCCGCCGGGTCAAGGCCGCGTTTGCGTGGAACCCGAATTTTATGGAATATTTCGCGGTCAAGGCGACCCCGACCCCGCGCCTGCTTCAGATTTTGAAGGAGGAGGGCTTCGGCGCGGACTGCTCGAGCTATACCGAGCTGCTGATGAGCAAGGCGGTCGGACTGTCGGGCGGCCAGATTATGTTTTCCTCCAACGTTACCCCGGCGGAGGACTTCAAGCTTGCTGCCGAGCTGGGGGCAATCATCAACTTTGATGATATCACACATATTGACTTTTTTGAGGGGATTGCTCCCTTTCCGGAGCTGATGTGCTGCCGGTACAACCCGGGCGGGGATTTTATGCTCGGCAACTCGATTATGGACTCCCCGCAGGAAGCCAAATATGGCATGACCCGTGAACAGCTGGGCGAAGCCTTCCGCAAGCTGCAAAGCAAGGGCGTTAAGCGCTTTGGGCTGCACGCGTTCCTGGCGTCCAATACGGTCGAGAACGGATATTATCCCGAGCTAGCGCGTATTCTGTTCCAAGCGGCAGTTGAGCTGCACGAGGAGACCGGCGCGGAAATCGCGTTTGTCAACCTGTCCGGCGGCGTCGGCATCCCGTACCGCCCGGAACAGGAACCGAGCGATATCATGGCAATCGGCGAGGGCGTGCGCAAGGCATATGAGGAAGTGCTTGTCCCGGCTGGGATGGGCAATGTGGCTATTTTCACCGAGATGGGGCGTTTTATTACCGGGCCGTATGGGATGTTGGTTACCAAATGCACCCATCAAAAGCATACCCATAAAGAATATATCGGCTGTGACGCCTGCGCGGCCAACCTGATGCGCCCGGCAATGTATGGGGCGTACCATCATATCACCGTGCTTGGCAAGGAGGACGCGCCCTGCGACCATCTGTATGACGTTACCGGCGGGCTGTGCGAAAACAACGATAAATTCGCGGTGGACCGGATGCTGCCGGGAATCGAAATCGGTGATTATATTGCCATTCATGACACTGGCGCGCACGGCTTCTCAATGGGTTACAATTATAACGGCAAGCTGCGTTCCGCCGAACTGCTGCTGTGTGAGGACGGCACGGTGGAGTGCATCCGCCGCGCTGAAACGCCTGCCGATTATTTTGCTACGTTCGATTTTACCGGCTTGTTTTGAGCGGCGTATCGCTGGGCACGCGATAGGAAAGGGGTAGATTTGCGATGAAACGAAGAATGGCGGCTCTGCTGCTCTGCCTGTTGCTGGTGTTCGCTTGTACTGGCTGCGGCGGGTTTGACGCCGGGAGCTACGTCAAAGCGGTGATGGATAATTTCTACCTGGACGAAAGCGCCGCGTATACGGAAATTGTGGATACCACCGCGCAGCAGGCGCATGAGGTCTATATGAACGGCCTGACGATAGAAGCGCAGATTTTCTACACCTATATGAGCTTTGACGCAGAAGATGTAGACGAGCAGACCGCCCAACGGGTGGTTGACCTGTACAGCCGCGCCTATAAGCACGCAAAATATGACGTGGGGCAAGCCCAGAAGGGGAAGGATGGCTATACCGTGGCTGTGCGGGTGTATCCGATTGATTTGTTTGACCAGGCCATGGACGAGTTGAACGCCTATGTTTCCGGATTCCATGAGGCGCTTGCAAACGGGGACTATACGGGAAAAAGCGAGGAGGAAATCTCCGCTGAGTATCAAAACCAGGTGCTTTCCATTGTTGAGGCACACGTGGATACCATCGGCTACCGTGACCCGGTCGAGCTGACTGTACAGCTGAAAAAGGATGCAAATGGCGCTTGGGGGATGGGTGACGAGGCGTTCCAGAGCATTGATGAGCAGATCATTGGCTATTAAATGGAGGAGTTGACATGAAGTGCGTACAGTTGGTTTTTAGCCCTACCGGCGGGACGAAGAAGGTTTCTGAAGCCATTACCGGCGCATGGGGCGGCGCTGTGGAGACGGTTGACCTGACAAACGCGGCGCTGGATTTTTCAGGCATCGAGTTTCAGAAAGAGGATTTGGTGCTCATTTCGGTGCCGTCGTTCGGCGGGCGCGTACCGGGACTTGCTGCGGAGCGGATTGGGATGGTACACGGCAACGGCGCCTGCTGCGTGCTCGTCTGTGTTTATGGGAACCGCGCATATGAGGATACGCTGGTGGAATTGAGCGATATTGCTGGGAAAGGCGGCTTCCGGGTGCTGTCAGCGGTCGCGGCGGTCGCGGAGCATTCCATTATGCACCAATATGCAGCCGGCAGGCCGGACAGCAAGGATATACAGCAGCTGCGCGATATTTCCGGGAAAATCCTGGAGAAGTTCCGGCAGGCGGCTGATACATTCCCGTTGGTGGTGCCTCCCGGGAACCGTCCGTATAAAAAATCGGGCGGGGCAATGATGGTTCCCAAGGCAGGCAAGAAATGTGTTGGCTGCGGATTGTGCGCGTCGGAGTGTCCCGCGCAGGCAATCAGCCGGGATTCGCTCAAGACTGCGGATGCGAAAAAGTGTATTTCCTGTATGCGCTGTGTGGAAAAGTGCCCGCATGGGGCCAGAAGCATTAATCAGGCCATGGTATCGGCTGCCGCGCTGGTAATTAAAAAGGCGTGTTCGGTTCCGAAGGAATGTGAATTGTTCCTGTAAAACCGTAATTCCGAAAGATTGCAAAAGGGAAGCCGGAGCGGCTTCCCTTTTGCGGTAGGAGGATGATGGTCAGCGGTATTTCTTGACGTCGGTCCAGTAGGTGGGGTTTTCAAAATAAAACAGGCTGAATGCAGGTTCATCCTGCACCTCGGAGGTATCTCCAAAGTCGATTTCATCGATTTCGGCGGGGTCGATTGCTGTGTTTAGCAGGATATGTGCACGCGTAACGCCGCCATAATAGGCCTGGGCTTTTTTGCTCCAATATGCGGCTGTCTTTGACTCCGCAAGATGTCCCCGGACAATGGTTCCGTCATTCATGGTGACTTTGATTTCCCAAGGCCCGTATTCGTCGCGTGCCTTCCAGTAGGCGCCCGGGTCGGGGATGAAAACGTCAAAAGACAGGGAATAGGGGGAAATGGACAGGTTTTCGAGAACGACCGGCGCAACGCCGCCGAGCAGGGTGTACAGCCGGCCTTCAAATGCGTAAGTCGGGGTGGTATTGGACAGTGGAAATACAATATCGAAATTCAGATTTTCCAGGATTGCCTGCCGCTCCCCGTCCGCGCTGCTGTACGTGTATAGTGCGCCGTAGTTTTCCAGACGGATATAATGCGCATCCTCTGGGAAACCCTTTCCCTCCGTATCATACTGGAAAACCATGGTTATTTTGTTGCCGATGGGGCTGCCGTTGAGCAGGGAGCGGAACTTTTCGGTTCCCGAAACCCAGACCGGATGCTGCAAATCCTTATCATGATAAAAGATGCTGCCGCAGCCCTGTACGGGATAATCGGTTCCGTCCGAGAGGAAACAGTCATAAACCGGCTTGTTTTGACTGTTTGTGAGGGATATCCCCTCCGGCACATTCAATTCCATGATGGCGTATAGGAAATCACTGTCCATCGTGACATCGGTTACGGTAATACTTGCGCCGGAGCCGTTCTGATCCTCGAAGGTCAGGTCAAGCGCCAGCGCACCAATCAGGGATTCCTGCCGCCCGTCCGTAATGTTAAAAAATTCGCGGAAGGCAGGGGAGTGGCTGGCAAGCGAGGTAGCGCACGCAGCGCCTGTCGTGACGCACAGTGCAGCGGCAACTCCGGCGGCAATGACCCTCCGTAAAGGGGGAAATCCTTTTCGCCTGGGCTGGGCTTCGCACAGATGCTGTACTATGCGCCGCTTTGCTCCCTCGTCAAACGATAATCGGTGCAGTTCCTGTTGATAGCGTTTCATAAATTTTCCTCCTTCAGTTGTTCCCGCAGAATATCCCTTGCGCGGCTCAGCCGTTTGCGCACCGCGGCAGGGGTGATATGCAGCAGGGAAGCAATTTCATTGGTATCATAGCCGATAAAATAATAGAGCGCGGTAACTTCACGGTATTTTAGGGGCAGCGCCTGCACGGTTTCCAGTACGCCGCCCGGATCGGGCTGGAACGCGGCCTGTTCGGCGACTGTATCCAGTCCGACTGTACGCGACCGCCAGGCGCTCCGCCGCAGGTTTTTGCAGGCGTTGATGGCCATGCGGATAATCCACGCGCGTTCCTCCTCCGGGGAGGTGGGGTAGTTGCGCTTCTCTACCAGGGAAAGCAGCACGTTTTGGCAGATATCCTCGGCGTCCTGCGTGCTTTTAAGCCAGGTATAGCCCAGCCGCAGGATCAGGTCGGAATATTCCCTCACCAGGCGTTCCGCCTCCTCCGGTTCAATGAGAATGCCCACGCGAATCCCTCCTTTCACCTATAAAACAACCCGGAGGCCGGGTTTGTGACAAACAGTATATCATATTTTTCAGCAGCGCATCGCCTTTTCTGGAATTTATACCGCTTTAGAGGAGTAAAGCGCCCGGAAAATTTTACGGCGTATTTACAAAAAAAGCGGAAAACCCTTTGCAATCTGCGCGGGGATACGGTAGAATATAGGAAGAGTATCCTGCGGGGAACTGCGGGACGGAACAGGAGGGTAAACAGAAATGGAGAGGCAGTATAAAAGGGTACTGATTAAGATCAGCGGCGAAGCGCTCGCGGGTGAGCGGCACTTCGGGCTGAATTTTGATGTCATCGGCCCGGTATGCGATGTCATCAAGCGCTGTGTAGATATCGGCTGCGAGGTCGGGCTTGTGGTAGGCGGCGGCAATTTCTGGCGCGGCGTCAAGGACGGCGGCGGCAAAATGGAACGCACCCGCGCCGACCATATGGGCATGCTGGCGACGACCATCAATTCCCTGGCGCTGGCGGACGCGCTGGAACAGCGGGGGGTAGATGTTCGCGTCCAGACCGCAATCGCGATGAACCAGATTGCCGAGCCATACATCCGCAGCCGTGCGACGACCCATTTATCCAAAGGCCGTGTGGTGATTTTCGCCTGTGGCACGGGCAACCCATATTTCTCAACCGATACGGCGGCGGTGCTTCGCGCAGCGGAAATCAATGCCGAGGTGATCCTGCTGGCAAAGAATATTGACGGCGTTTATGATTCCGACCCGGCGAAAAATCCGGAGGCGAAGAAGTATGACCGCCTGACATATATGGATGTACTCAATCAGGGGCTGGGCGTGATGGACACGACGGCGACCTCGCTGTCGATGGACAACCATATCCCGATCCTGGTCTTTGCGCTCAAAGACCCTGAAAATATTTACCGGGCTGTCACCGGTGAGCAGATTGGTACGCTTGTAAAGGAGGAACAGTAATCATGAGGGCAGACCTGAAACCGTATGAAACCAAGATGAAGAAAACGCTGGACGTACTCTCCAAGGATTTGGCGGCTATCCGCGCGGGGCGCGCTAACCCGCACGTCCTGGACAAAATCACGATTGATTATTACGGCACCGCGACCCCGCTGAACCAGGTGGCGGCGATTGCGTCGCCTGACCCGCGTTCGCTTTCCATCCAGCCCTGGGACGCAAAGACGCTCAAGCCGATTGAAAAGGCAATCCAGACCTCCGACCTGGGCATTAACCCGCAGAACGACGGCAAGCAAATCCGTTTGACCTTCCCGCCGCTGACTGAGGACCGCCGTAAGGAGCTGATCAAGCAGGTGGCCAAGATTGGCGAGGAATCCAAGGTCGCGCTGCGCAACATCCGCCGTGACGCCATTGACAAGTGCAAGACCGCGACCAAGAAATCGGAAATGACCGAGGATGAGCAGAAGGACGCCGAAAAGAAGATGCAGGAAATGACCGACAAGTATGTCAAGGAAATCGACGGTATGACCGCGAAGAAATCCAAGGAGCTTTCTGAGGTATAACGGCGGATTACGGATGAAAAAGCCCAAAAAAGTTTGTTTGATGGTATGACCCCGGATTTTTAGGGTATCTTTATGAAATCGCGCGGTTTGCGCGGGAAAGCTCGGGCGGCGTTTCGCCGCCCGTTTTCTTGGGAGAAGAGGAAGCTATGGCATTGTTTGGTTTTGGGAAGCCTGCCGCGCCTCCGGCGCGGCAGGTGCCCCGTCATATTGCGGTGACAATGGACGGCAACGGCCGTTGGGCGAAAAAGCGCGGCTTGCCGCGTTCGGCGGGGCACGCTGTCGGCGCGGAGACCTTCCGCACGATAGCCACCTATTGCAAGGATATCGGCGTGCGGTATTTTACGGTTTATGCCTTTTCGACCGAAAACTGGAAGCGCCCGCAGGAGGAAGTGGACGCGCTGATGGATTTGTTTCGGAAGTATCTGCGCGAGGCGGCGGAAACCATGGCGGCGCGCGGTGTTGCGGTGCGTATCCTGGGGGATTTGACCCCGCTGCCGGAGGATATCAAAACACTGATCCGGGAAACAGCGGAGATTGCCGACACGCTTGGGGAGGATGCGGCGACCGCTTCGCTGTGCATCAATTACGGCGGAAGGGACGAAATCAAAAACGCGGTGCGCCGCATTGCCGGACAGGAGATCGGAAGAGCACACGTCTGAACTCCAGTCACCTCCAATCA
>CAJUJQ010000154.1 GCA_910586575.1 uncultured Clostridia bacterium
TCTGGGTAAAGCTATCTTAAAGGGATAACCATGTTTTATTTTACACCATTATACAAGCTTTACCCGTGCCAGTCATCAACAGGCCTAATAAAGCATTGCAGCAGACCGTTTGCAACAAATTTGTCGTTGTCCGCGTGTTATGATAGGGTCTAAACGAACCCGGCACAAGCCGGACGGACAGGGAGTGGAATTGAATGCAGATATGGATTTATGGACAGGACGACAACGCGGTACAATCCATCCGGCGGGACATCCCGCCGTCAGGCACGGTGATTGGAACCTCTGTTGTACCCGAAAGCAGCACGGCATTCCCCTGGAACGGGCTGACACAGGCGATGTGCGCGGCAATCCGCGGGGAATTGGACATCCTTCTGGTTTCGGACAAGCGGCTTTTGGGGGACGGCGCGCAGCAGATACAGGAAATGGAAACTACGTTCCGGCATTACGGCGCTTCGGTCAGATCGGCTTCCAGCAGCGGCAGCTCCTGATAGCCTGCCTTTCCACACTGCCCAAAGGCTTCCGCCGTTTGTTCCAGCAACGGGACTGTTGACAAAGTCCAGCCTTAAAAAATAAGCGGATTTTTGTACCCCGATTATGATGGCTTTATTGGGAAACATTCACTTTTCAAAACTTTTGAGGAGAACGCGTTTTAGAAAACCGACTTTGTCTACGGCCCCGGTATATCCCAGACTTGTCCAGCATAACCTTGCAAACAACGCGGAAGCACGCCAAACAGACACATAAAAAGGAGCTGCCTCTTGTGTGATTGCAGGAATCATCTTGAGGCAGCTCCATATTGCTGTGGTTCAGGTACGTTCCAGCGCGGCGATGGCCTCCCGCGCCATATCGGGGTAATTCCCGATAATCATATCAATCCCCTTTTCCGCCATATCGCGGATATCCTCGGGGGTGTTGACCGTGAATGTATTGATTTGCAGGCCGTACTGCTTCAGCTCCCGCACCGTCTCATGGGTCAGGCTGCGGTAAAGCGGATGGTAGCAGGGTATGCCCAGGTCATGGCAGTATTTCCCCGCCCCGATGATCCATGTCTCAGTGAGAAAGCCATATTTCAGCTGCGGCATGATCTCGCGCATGCGCAGGATGGTGAAATGATTAAAGCTGGAAATAATCACGCGTTCCTCCATCTGGAACTCCCGGAGCAAATCGCAGACCTTTGCCTCAATACCGGGATACGCAAACACGCCCGTTTTCATTTCAATGTTGGTAACAATCGGCTGTGCCTGCGCAAATTCGAGATATTCCCGCAGCGTCGGAATCGGGTTCACGCCATATTGGCCGGTAAACCGGCAGGACGCGTCCAGCGCGCGGAGCTGTTCCAGGGTCATGTCCCGCACACAGCCGATGCCATTTGTGGTGCGGTCCACCTGCTCGTCGTGAATGACCACGGGCACGCCGTCGCGGGAAAGCTGGACATCCAGCTCAATGCCGTCCGCACCGGCTTCGACCGCCTTGCGGAAGGCAAGCATGGTATTTTCCGGATAGCTGCCGCTGAAACCGCGGTGCGCAAAATTTTTCATGTAGGCTCCTTTCAAAACAGGGCGGGCTTCCACCGCCTGTAACGCTGTCGATACCAGCGGATCTTCTTTCGTGCGTCATCATACCTCATATACCCGCCATCCTGTTTTGGGCGGACACCACACGAAAGCAATTCCCCCATTCCCGCCGTGGCGTTGGCGGGAGTGCGGGGCTGCCGGTATTTACCCGATGTGGTGACAGGCAACGAAGTGCCCCGGCCTGACTTCCTTAAGTGCCGGGTTTCCCGACCGGCAGTCCTCGCGGCATTCGTCACAGCGCTTGCCGAACCGGCACTCGTCCGGGAGATTGACCGGCGATGTAATCTCGCCCTTAATCAGCGTGCGCGCAGGCTTGCCCTTGCCGACCACCGGGATGGGGATTGCGGACAGCAGCGCCTTGGTGTAGGGATGCAGCGGGTTTGCGAATAGCTCATCCGACGACGCCTTTTCGACCATCTGTCCCAGGTACATGACCGCGATGTCATCCGAAAAATATTTAACGACAGACAGGTCATGGGTGATGAAAATAAACGTCAGCCCCATGTCACGCTGAAGCTCGCGCAGCAGATTCAGGATCTGCGCCTGGATGGAAACATCGAGCGCCGAAACCGGCTCGTCACAAATAATCAGCTTGGGGTTCAACGACAGCGCCCGCGCAACGCCGATACGCTGGCGGCGGCCGCCGTCCAGCTCGTGCGGGTACACGTTCATGTACCGCCGCGCAAGGCCGACCGTCTCCATCAGCTCGAGCGCCCGCTGCTCCACCTCGGCGCGCGTCCGGAACATTTTGTGCTCGATCATCGGTTCGCTGATGAGCTGAAGCACGCTCTGGCGCGGGTCCAGCGAGGAAAACGGGTCCTGGAAAATAATCTGCATTTCGGTGCGCAGCTTGCGCATTTTGGCGGCCGAATAGTTTGTGATATCTTCCCCGTCGAAGATAATCCGTCCGCTGGTGGGCTGGATCAGCTTCAGGATAGTGCGCCCGGTCGTCGATTTGCCGCAGCCTGATTCGCCGACGATCCCGAGGGTCTTGCCCTGCTCGATTTGGAAGCTGACCCCATCCACCGCGTGGAGCTGCCCCGCAGGCGTTGTGAAGTACTTTGTCAGCCCCTGCACTTCCAGCAATATCTTTGCCATTACTTCACACCTCCTAATTGGAATTCCGGGTTGTCATATGCGCAGCATGCCACAAAATGCGTGCTGCCCATCTCCCGCAGGTGGGGCTGCTGCCGCTCGCATCCCGCTGTCGCGTAGGGGCAGCGCGGCGCAAAGGCACAGCCTGCGGGCAGGTTGGTCGGGTCGGGCATCATGCCCTTGATGGGCACCAGGTCCTCCCCGCGCTGCTTGAGGTTGGGCAGGGAGTTGAACAGCCCCTCGGTGTACGGGTGCCGGATGTCGTTGAACACCTCGTCCGCCGTGCCGATTTCCACAATCCGCCCGGCGTACATCACCGCGACCTCGTCGCAGACCTCGGCAACCACGCCCAGGTCGTGCGTGATGAGCATCATCGACATATCGCGTTCCCGGATGAGCGCTTTCATCAGCTCCAGCACCTGCGCCTGGATGGTCACGTCCAGCGCCGTGGTCGGCTCGTCCGCAATCAGCAGCTTCGGGTTGCACGCCAGCGCAATCGCAATCACCACGCGCTGCCGCATGCCGCCCGAAAACTGGTGCGGGTAGTCATAGGCGCGGCTTTCCGCGATACCAACCAGCCGCAGCATCTCCTTTGCGCGCGCAAGCGCGTCGGCCTTGCCGAGATGCTCGTGCAGCACGATGGATTCCGCAATCTGTTCCCCGACCGTCATGACCGGGTTGAGCGCCGTCATCGGGTCCTGAAAGATCATCGCGACATCGTTGCCGCGCACGGCTTCCAGCGCCTCGGTGCCCAGCTCCAGGATGTTGGTGCCGTCCAGCAGGATGCTGCCCGATTTGATTTTGCCGGGCGGGTTGGGTACCAGGTTCAGGATGGACAGCGCGGTCGTCGTCTTGCCCGCGCCGGTCTCCCCCACCAGGCCCAGAGTCCGCTTTTTGCCGATGTCAAAGGTCAGGCCGTTGACCGCGCAGACGCAGCCGTCCTCGGTTTCAAAGTGGACCACAAGGTCCTTGATTTCCAGAATATTCTCAGCCATCGTGTTCACCTCTTACTTTTTCATCTTCGGGTCAAGCGCGTCGCGCAGGCCGTCGCCGAGCACGTTCAGCGCCAACACGGTTAGCATGATGGCAAAGCCCGGGATGACGCAGATATATGCCGCGTCGCGGATGTGCTGGCGCCCCTCGGAGAGCATCGCGCCCCACTCCGGCGCGGGCGACTGTACGCCGATGCCGAGGAAGGACAGCGAGGACGCCGCGATAATCGTCGTGCCGATCAGCAGGGTAACCTGCACGATGATGGGTGACAGGCAGTTCGGGATGATATGCTTGAGGATAATTTTCCAGGTGGGCAGGCCCATGGCGTAAGCGGATTCGACATACTCCTGGTCGCGGATGGTCATAACCGCCGCGCGCGCAATGCGGCAGAAGGAGGTTGCACACGTAAAGCACAGCGCAATCAACAGGTTGACGGTACTCGTACCGAGCAGTGTCACGACAACCACCGCAATCATAATGTTCGGGATGGAGTAAAAGACATCGACACAGCGCATGATAACCTGGTCCACAACGCCGCCGTAAAAGCCCGCGATCGCGCCCAGTGTCACGCCGATTAACAGGCCGATTGTCACCGAGCCGACGCCGATAATCAGCGAGTAGCGCGCGCCGTACAGCACGCGGGCAAAGATATCGCGCCCGAGCGAGTCGGTGCCGAACCAGTGCTCGGCGGACGGGGGCTTCAGGGCTTCCGCCATGTTGAGCTGGATAATGTCAGTATCATAGTCATAAATGAAGCCGGAGGCAACCGCCACCACAACCAGCAGCACCAGGAAGCACATGCCGATCACCGCGGTTTTTCAGCAGCCGCCGCCAGGTCTCCTCTGCCAGCGAACGGCTCTTGATGGTATCTGTCGTTTTCTTTGCCATCCCGCTCACCCCTTCCTTGCGTACTGCGCTTTGATGCGGGGATCAAAAAACGCATAAATCAGGTCAATCACCACGTTGACAAAGCACACCAGGATACAGCACATGATGATGGAGCCGGTTACCATGGGGGTGTCCCGCTTGGCAATCGAGTCCACAATCAGGCGTCCGACGCCCGGCCAGGAGAACACGGTCTCCGCCAGCACCGAGCCGGTCAGCGCGTTGGAAAGCTGCATGCCGATAACGGTGATGATGGGGATCAGCGCGTTTTTCAGGCCGTGGCCGGAAATGACCCGGCGCTCGGGTACGCCCTTGGCGCGCGCGGTGGTCATATAGTCCTGACGGATCACGTCCAGCATGGCGGAGCGCGTGGTGCGGGTAATCAGCGCCGCGAAGCCTAGCCCGACCGTGACCGCCGGGAGCACCAGGTTGCGGATGCCCCCGTAGCCGCCGGAGGGGAACCATTTCAGGTGCAGCGAGAAGCCCAGGATCAGCATCAGGCCGAGCCAGAAGTTGGGCATGGACACGCCGAACAGCGCGAATATCATGCCGCCCGTATCCTTCCAGGTGTTCTGGTGGATGGCGGTATAAATGCCCAGCGGCAGGGCGACCAGCGTAGCGACAAAGACCGACGAGCACGCCAGCTTGAGGGTCGCGGGCAGACGCTCGGCAAAGGTCTTGAATACGTCCTGTTTGGTCACGTAGGAGATGCCGAGATCGCCGTGCAGCATGCCGCCCATATATTTCAGGTAGCGCACCAGAAGCGGGTCGTTCAGCCCCAGCTCCTCGCGGATTTGCGCAATCTGCTCCTCGGTCGCGTTCTCCGGCGCGAGCGTATCCACTGGATCGCCGCCGGTCATATTCATCGCGACGAAAATGATCAGCGAGGTCGCCAGAATCGCCGGGATCATCAGGAGCAGCCGCTTAACGATGTATCGTATCATAAATTTTCCCTCCAATTCCGTTTCCGTCCGTGCCGGGGGCAGCCCGGCGTAACTTTTGGATTTTTATGAAAGGGGGCGGGCATGGGAATGCCCGCCCCCGTCCGTGGGAACCGCTTCCCACAGGAGCCGTGAATGCTTACTGGGCGATATACGCGTGGCTCCAGTCATGGTTGCCGCCGGGGAAGAGCAGCGTGCCGGTCAGGTTCTTGTTGTACGCGATAACAAGGTTCGCGATGTACAGCGGGACCTGCGGGCAGGCGTCAACCAGGTATTCCTGAAGCTCAATGCCCGCCGCCATGCGCTTTTCTTCGTCCTTCTCGGTGTTTACGATGTCAACCAGCTCGTCAGTATGCGGGTCAGAGTAGTGATGATAGTTCGAGCCGGAACCCGTGTAGAACAGGTCGCGGTATACAAAGTCTACCTTGGAATCCTCGTTCCAGCGCCAGAGGTAGATCTCCTGCTCGCCGTTCTTGCACATGGTTTTCAGGGTCGCGTCCTCAACGGTCTGAAGCTCGACATTGATGCCGATTTCCTTCAGGTTCGCCTGGATAACCTGGGCAATGTTGGTGTAGGGCGCGGAGTTGGCAATCAGCAGGGTGGTGGTAATGCCGCCGTCCGGATAACCGGCTTCGGCCATCAGCTTCTTGGCGCGTTCCACGTCGTAGTCAAAGCCTTCCATGTCGTCATAGAAGCCCCACAGGCCGCGGTTCAGGATGGTGGTCTGCGGCGTGCCCTTGCCGTATACAGCCGCCTGAAGGACAGCGTCGCGGTCAATCGCGCAGGCAACCGCCTGGCGCAGGGTCTGGTTGTCCCAGGGCGCTTTCTCTACGTTGAACGCGAAGTAGAACAGGCGGGAGCCGGTCTTTTCCTCAACCGTGATGTTCTCGTCGTCCTCCAAATATTGCAGCTCGTTGATCGGAGGGTCGATGCACACGTCGATTTCGCCGTTCTGGAGGGCGATGACGCGGGAGGAAGCCTCCAGGTAGGGGCGGAACTCAATCGAGTCAGCCGTACCGGGGTCTTCGCCCCAGTAATCGTCTACCTTGACGACGCGGCAGAACTGGCCTTCGACCCAGTCGTCGAACTTGTAGCGGCCCGAGCCGGCATACCACGGGTTTTCCATCCCGGAATCATACGCCGCCTTGGACTGGATGGCAACCGGTACGGAGGCCAGGGAGGGCAGCAGCTCGTTATCGTATTTGCCAAGCTCAAGGACGACGGTGTAGTCGTCAACGACCTCGGTGGAAACGACGTTGGACAATACGCTTGCGACATAGGAATCCTTTGCCATGTCGTAGGTGAACTTAACGTCCTCGGCGGTCACCGGCTCCCCGGTGGAGAAGTGCGCGTTCTCAACCAGCTTGAACTGGATATGGTTGTCGTCGAGGTACTCCCACTCAGACGCGAGGCAGGGCACGCAGGTGCCTTCGTTGGTGAAGCGCACCAGGTTCTCATGGGTGGTTTTCAGGATGATGTTGTTCACCGCATCCTGCTGCTCCTGAAGGTTCAGGTTGTTGATATCGGCCGCCGTGCCGATAATCAGGTCGCTTTTGTAGCCGCCGCCGGAAGCGGTATTGTCGGCCGCGCCGCCGCTGCCGCTGTCCGAGGCTGGCGTATTGCCGCCGCCACCGCAGCCGGCAAGCAGGGAGAGCAGCAATGCTGCGCTCAGGATGCCACTTAACAATCTTTTCATCTTCAATACTCCTTTGCAATTGAATTTTCACTTCAATCGGATGCTCCCCCCGCTTTTCGCCATGCCAATGGCGGCAGGCAAAAATTAGAAAACCATCCAATAGAATACTAACCACCAGTTTCCAAGTTCTGAACAAAAAAAGTGAATCATCCTTGAAAAAGCAGTATAATGAAAGTGATAAGCA
>CAJUJQ010000155.1 GCA_910586575.1 uncultured Clostridia bacterium
GGAAATGGAAACCGGCATGCTCCGGTTCCTGATGGGCTACCTGAAAGAGCACGTCGCGCCCGAGTTGGCGCTGCTGAAAGCCGAGGTTCCTGAGGTCGGCGACATCCCGACGGTGACCTTTGATGAGGCGAAACAGCTGATGCAGGACAAGTTCGGACACAAGTCCAAGAACCGCTATGACCTGAATCCGGATGAGGAAGTCATGATCTGCAAATGGGCGAAGGAGGAGCACGGCTGCGATTTCTGCTTTGTCACCCATTTCCCGTCCGCAAAGCGCCCGTTCTACGCGATGGACGACCCCGAAAACCCGAAGTACGCGCTTTCGTTTGACCTGCTGTTCCGCGGGCTTGAGATTACAACCGGTGGCCAGCGTATCCACGACTACCATGAGCAGATTGCCAAGCTGGAAGCGCGGAAGATGGACGTTTCGCTGTTCGAGTCGTTCACCATGCTGCATAAGTACGGTATGCCGCCGCACGGCGGACTGGGCATCGGCCTGGAGCGCCTGACCATGCAGCTGCTTCAGCAGCAGAATATCCGCGAGGCTTCCATGTTCCCGCGTGATATGGGGCGTTTGGAACCGTAAAATTAGGTACAAAAAAGCATCCGTTTTCGGATGCTTTTTTGTATGCAGTGCCGGGGAATGCGTTTGTTACGAGGTTTGGGTGATTACTTCGTTAATCCGGAGCATCGGTGTGAAAATCCATATGCGGAATTTTAGAGCCTGTACCCATAAAATGTGAGTACAGGCTTCGATTTTTGCTTTGAGAAAGATAGGTAAAATGAATAGCCGTGGGCTACCGCTTTTCCTCAAGGACGGTGCGCATATACGCCACAAAAACGAATGGGGCGGTACAGGCGTCCTGGACGCTGAGCCGTTCTGACGTGGAGGTGTGCAGGAGGCTGACGGCCTCAGCCAGCGCAGCCCCGTTGTCCATTGCCTGTTCTGCGGCGCTGCAAACCTCCAGCGCTTCCTCGACACGGGCAAGCATCTTTTCATGGTTGGGAGCCAGAAGCCCGCCTTCGGGGCAGGGGGTATTTTTCAGCGTCTCCATCATTTCCCTGTAAGCCTGGACACGCGCCTTGCAGTCCTTGATGCTGTGAAGGTCTGAGGATTTCATCGCCGCAAGGGCAGACTGCTTCGGCAGTGTGTCGAGATATGCCTGATATGCTGACAGTTCGGCAGCTGACAGTGTGTGCTTCAGGAATACGGCTTCCCCGCCCTCGCTGGCAGGCTGGTATTTCACGTCCATGCCAGTAAGCCCGGCAACCGCGCGGAGCGGCAGGTAGGTCGTCCCCTGATACGAAACCGGGCTGACCGGCTTCCCGGAGGCGTCCTTCAAATCCTGCGCCGCGCCGTCCAGGCAGACAGTAATGTCAGGCCGCTCCTCAACCGTAACCTTCTGGTTCCGCCACGCTTCCAGCTCGTGGTCGCTCATTGCTTCCAGATTGTCTTTCCCCCGTTCTTCATGGAAAACGGGCGCGGTGCTGCCGCTAAGAGAAATGGTCAGCGTTTTGTCATCCCAGCCGACCTCTTTGCCAATCCATTCCGCAACGGTCCGAAGCGGTACATAAATCGTCCCCCGGTAGCTGAGGTATTGCTTGGACTGCCCGTCTGTCCCCCAGCTGTAGACCTGACGGCCTTCGACAAACATCGGGTGCATCCAGAAACCGGCTGCATCCGCCGCGCAAGCGGCCAGGTTTCCATAAAGCGCAGCTGCCGCAAGCGCGGCGCAAACCATTCTTTTTCCGAAATTCATTGTGATCTCTCCTTTTCACCGTATCAGAGGTGCAGCCACGGGGGCGTTACATCCCCCCCTGATGGCTGCATATAACTTATGCATTTTACATTGTGGGAAGCGTAATGCGCTGGCCGCAGACCGTGATATAGTCGAGCTGGTTCAAATCGAAAATACCATCGAACGTATAGGAAGCGAAAACCGTATTGTTTGCGAGGTCAGCACCGGTGGTTGTGTTTTCGCCAAAGGATTCACCTGTGAACCCGATTTCCTGCGAGGTACCGTTTTTAAAATACGCAACCACCGGGATATCCAGAAACCAGGTATTCCGCCAGCAGGCAAAGTTTTCCTCTCCCCAGAAGCGGATATGCCTGTCCGGGCGGGTTGGCGGGATTTGTTTTTTGTATTCCTCGAACTGCTCATGCGGCAGGGCCTGGAAAGCGTCATAGTAATCAACAAATTGTTTCTTTATAATTTCCCCGGACAGTTCGTAGGAAACAGACAGGGGCGTCAGCTCGAACCTGCTCAAGGTTGCGGCGCCGCCCAATGCCTCCACGCTGAGGTTGGGGGAAAGGTGATATCCGTTTGTCGTAAAGTGGGTTTCGATTTCTGGGATGGTTACGTCCAAATGCTGTTCACACCGGTCGGCCCCGTCTTCCCAGGAAAGACTGCGGAAGGTGAAGCCGACCGAAATCCCATCCTGGTAATAAATCAGGTTTTCATCAAAAACAAATGAGATTTGGTTGTCGTTCGGATTGTCGTCCGGAATCTGCTCCGCAGCCCAATAATCCTTTTGCAGATAGCCGCAGAGCGACTGCGTCTCTTCTAAACGCGCCCGCATGTTTTCCGGAAGAGTGCAGGGGGTACCGGAGGTGGCGGCCGTCAGCCGATAGTCCGACCGGTTCAGTACAGTCCCCGCAGGCGCTTTCAGTGTAACGCCCATCAGGCAGCGGTTTTCATCGCCGAACAGGTCGGTAACGGTCAGCTCCCAACCCTCCACCGTGCAGGCTTTCAGTCCGCTGGCCGCGAGGTTGAGCGAGTCCATAATATCGGTTTCCTGCCTTTGGTTGAAATAGTCGCGAATCATCTGGCTGACGCCGAGCGCTTCCGCCGCCGAAGCGGTAATCACGCACAGCGCCAGCGCCGCCGCCGTCAGCGCAGCAATACGCACAGGGTTGCCGCGCATGCGCCGCTTGGGCCTGCCGTCGCGCGCAATCAGGATTTCACAAAGCATTTTTTCCTTCTGCGCTTCGGTGGGGAGAAGGGAATCAAACGCTTCCTGTAACTGCTTCATATTCTCCTCCTAACGTCAGCTTGAGTTTCTTCCTGCCTTCGCAGAGCTGGCTGCGGACGGCGCTGTCGGTGCATTGCAGCATGTCCGCAATTTCCTTGCTGGAATACCCCTCATAATAATAGAGGTACATTACATCCTTGCAGCGGGCGGGTAGCGCCAGCAGCGATTTCATCAGCTCGCCGTCCTCCGGGAAATCCCAGTGGGCGGCCTTTTCCAGCTCCGAGTTGTCGGCCCGGTGGCAGCGCCACCAAGCGCGGAGCATATCACGGCTCTGGTTACGCGCGGCAACGATGAACCATGCCTTTTCATGCTCTTCGTCTCGAAATTCGGGCTTGGTTTTCCAGTAGTTCAGGAAAACGGTCTGCGCGGCATCCTCGGCGTCGGCAGCGTTTTTCAGGTGCAGGCGGCAGATTTGGTATACCCGCCCGATGTTGCGCTGATAGAGGGCGAGAAAGCCATCACGCCTTGTGTCGAGCATCTTTGCTTCAACTCCTTTCTGTAAACTACACGAATGGGCGCGGGGGAATGTCCGGTGTGTTTTGAAAAATTTGTCGAATGATAAACCCTGCTTTCCGGCATCTCTCGGCACATGCTTATTTTAGCAGGCTTTTGGGACAGCCGCAACCGTTTCCGGCGGGGGAGTTTGCGGTTCCTGTGAAAAAGGGCTTTCCAAAATAAGAAAACGGGTTTATAATAAAATGGATTCTTGTGTTTGGAGGAACGTTATGAGGATTATGCAGCTGATGGGCGGCGGGGATGTCGGCGGCGCGAAAACGCATATTATGTCCCTTGTAAAAGCGCTGGGGGAGCGTCATGAGGTTGTGCTCGTCAGCTTCCGGGAGGGGCCTTTTGCCGAGGAGGCAAAAGAGGAAGGCATCCATGTAGAGGTTTTCCCGAAAATCAATCTGGTGCGGGTGCGCAGGCAGCTGCTTGAGTTGGTGGACAGCTTCCGCCCCGATGTCATCCACTGCCACGGCTCCCGTGCGAATTTAATGGGGGCGCTCATCCGCGCCAAGCGGAAGCTGCCGGTTATTACAACGGTGCACTCAGATTATAAGCTTGATTATTTAGGCGCGCCGCTCAAGCAGCATACCTTGGGCAATATGAACGCGATTGCGCTCCGTTTCCTGGACTATTACCAGCCGGTTGCCGACCGGATGGCACAGACGCTTATCCGGCGCGGCTTCGATCCGGAAAAGCTCTTTGTGATGTATAACGGCATGGATTTTTCCGATAAGGTGATGGATTTTGACCGCGCGGCGTACTGCCGGGAAAAATGGGGCGTGGAGGTTGCGGAATCCGACATCCTGTGCGGCATTGCGGCGCGCCTGACCGCGGTCAAGGATATCGGCACGCTGCTGCGCGCGCTGCAAATTGCCCTCCGGGAAGCGCCCCAGCTGCGGCTGTTCATCGCCGGGGAGGGTGAGGACGGCGACATGCTCAAAAAGCTTGCGCGTTCGCTGGGGATTGAAAGCAGGGTGGTATTCTGCGGCTGGGTGAACCCGATCGACCGGTTTTACGCGGCAATGGATTTGACCGTCCTGTCGTCGCTCTCCGAAACCTTCCCATATTCGGTATTGGAGGGCATCCGAGAGGGCTGCGCCGCGATTTGCTCCGACGTTGGCGGTATGAGTGAGCTGATTGACACCGGTGAAAATGGTTATATCTATCAGCCGCGCGATGTGGAACAGCTGGCAAAATATCTGGTGCGGCTGGCAAACGATGATGAAATGCGGCATGAATTTGCGTCGCGCCTGCTCGAAAAGGCGTCCAGCGAATTTTCGATGGAGCATATGTGCCGCCGCCAGGAGGAAAATTATGCCCGGATTATCGAGCGCTTCCGCCGCCCGGTTTCGGCAAAGGACGGCATTGTCATTTGCGGCGCTTACGGCAAGGGCAACGCGGGGGACGACGCCATCCTGAAAGCCATCGTGCAGGAGATGCGCGCCCTCGACCGTGACCGCCCAATCTGGGTGATGTCCCGCCGCCCGAAGGAAACCCGGCTGGATTACCGCACGGGCGCGATTTATACCTTTAATTTCCCAGGCGTGCTCCGGCGGTTCAAGCAGGCGGCGCTGTATATCAACGGCGGCGGCAACCTGATGCAGGACGTGACCTCTACCAGAAGCCTGCAATATTACCTGTATACCCTGAGCGCCGCAAAGCGTCTGGGCTGCGCGGTGATGATGTACGGCTGTGGCATCGGCCCAATTGAGCGTCCCTACAACCGCCAGCGCACGACAAGGGTGCTGAACCAGTCAGTCGATTTAATCACCCTGCGCGACGACCTGTCCCAGGGGGAGCTGGAACGCATGGGCATTACCAAACCCGAGGTGCGCCGCTCGGCTGACCCGACGATTATCCTGAACCCCGCGCCCAAGGAGGTCACCGACCTTGCCATGGAGGGCTGCGGCATCCCGGCTGATGGGAAGTATATCGGCTTCGGCCTGCGCAGCTGGAAGGGGCTGGATGCTGTGATTGGCGAAATCGCGGCGGCGGCAAACTACGCCTATGATAAGCATGGGCTGATTCCGGTTTTCGTGCCGATTGAGTTCCCCAGTGATTTGGTGCCCGCCGAGCGGGTTGCCGCGTTGCTGCGCTGCCCGCATTACCTGATTACCACGCGGCAGCCGATTGAGGTCACCATCGGCATCCTTGCGCGGATGAAAACGGTGGTGGGTATCCGGCTGCATTCGCTGATGTTCTCGGCGGGGCAGGGCGTGCCAGTCATCGGGCTGTCCTACGACCCCAAGGTAGACGGCTTCCTGGAATTTATCGGCAGCCGCACCTGCATCCCGCTTGCCGAAGCCACAAGAGAAAAGATTTGCCCGCTGATTGACGAATGCGTTTCCGGCGCGCTGGATGAGCGCGTGCACCGCATGGCGGAGCTGCTGACCGAGCGGGAGAGCCAGAACTCAAAGGGGGCGCAGGAGCTTCTGCTCTGCATTGCCGCAAAATACGGAAAGGGGGCTTCCCGCCATGAAAAATAAAATTGTCTGCCTGTCCACCACCAATTTCCATCCGCTGCCGACGCGCAAGCAAAATGTCATGACCCGCCTGCGCAACGCGGAAATCTTATATTTTGACCCGCCAGTGTCCTATATTGCGCCGCTCAAGGACAAGAAATGCGCGGGGCGGCTGTTTTCTCGCTGGAAAAAGGCGGACAAGCCGCAGGGAAACCTGACGGTTTACGAGCTGCCGCCGGTATTTCCGTTCTTCAACAAGCATCGTTGGGTGAACCGCCTGAACCAGAAACGGCAGGCAAAATTCGTGCGCAAGAAGATGCGGGAGCACGGCTTCGGGGAGGATACGGTACTTTGGTGCTACTCCCCGTCCTCTTGCGATATTGCGCGGCACATCCCCCATCAAAAGCTGGTTTATGATTGCGTGGACCGCCATTCTGCCTATAAAGGGCATATCGACCCCGCTGTGGTGGACGGCATGGAGCGCGACCTTGCGGGCGGGGCGGATATGGTTTTCTCGACCGCAATCGGGCTGCATGAAACCCTGCAAAATTACAACAAAAACGCCAAAATGATTCCGAACGGCGCGGCTTATGAGGTCTTTTCCCGCGTGCAGGCCGAAAAGGGGAGCCTGCCATGCCCGGAGGAGATGAAACGGCTGCCGCACCCGGTTTACGGCTTTGTGGGGATGCTTCAGGAGTGCATCGACTATGCGCTGATTGAATCGCTCGCGAAAGCGCAGCCGGAAGCCACCATTTTTCTGATTGGCCGCACCCTGCCCGGCGTCAACCTTGACCATCTGAAAAAATACCCGAACATCGTGTTTCACGGCCTTGTCCCGCAGCCTGAGCTGCCCGCGTACATCGCGCAGTTTGACGTTTGCCTGAACGTGTTCCGGGCGGGGGCGCTGTCCAAGGATGTTTCCCCACTGAAATTCTATGAATATCTTGCGACCGGCAAGCCGGTGGTTTCCACCCGGGAGCCGTTACAGGTTTCTGACTTTGCCGATGTCGTCTATATCGTGGACAGCGAAGCCGAGTTCCTCGCCCTGTGCAGGGAAGCGGCGGCGGAGCAGTCGCCCGAAAAGGTTGCGAAGCGCCTGGCCTACGGCAAGGCGTGTTCGTGGAGCGAACGCGTCCGCCA
>CAJUJQ010000156.1 GCA_910586575.1 uncultured Clostridia bacterium
CCATCACTTCAATTAAGCCGATATTTTCCTTCTTGATGTGGTGCAGCTCGGCGTGCGGATGGTAAACGCCCAGCGGGTGCTCATCGGTGGTGATGTTGTTGCGCAGCACCAGATCCAGCTCGAATTTGCCGTCCCGCCTGCGCGCAATCGGCGTAATGGTGTTGTGCGGCTCGCCCTCGGTCTCGGCGAAGATGAACGCGCGCTCGTCTGAATAGCCGCGCCATTTGAGCAGGATGCGGTCTGCCAGGTCAACCAGCCGCTCGGTGTCCTCCGAACGCAGGCGGATGACCGACATCGGCCACTTGACAATGCCCGCCGCTACGTCCTCGTAGCCCTTGAAGGTCACCGGCTTTTCGACCGGGGCGCGCTCCATCGCAAAGGTGTAGTGCCCGCCCTGGAAATGGTCGTGCGCCAGGATGGAGCCGCCGACAATCGGCAAATCCGCGTTCGAGCCGACAAAATAATGCGGGAACTGGGTGACAAAATCGAGCAGCTTGCGGAAGCAGGCGCGGTCAATCTTCATCGGAGTATGTTCGGAATTGAACACGATACAGTGCTCATTATAGTATACATACGGCGAATATTGCAGGAACCACGGGCTGCCGTTGATTTCGACCGGGACAACCCGGTGGTTCTGGCGCGCGGGATGGTTCACCCGTCCGGCGTAGCCCTCGTTCTCCTTGCAGAGCAGGCAGCGCGGGAAGTTGGACGCGGGCAGGTTTTTCGCCGCCGCAATCGCCTTGGGATCCTTCTCGGGCTTGGACAGGTTGATGGTGATATCCAGGTCACCGTATGCGGTCGCGGCCTTCCACTGCATATCCTTGGCGATGCGGTCGCGGCGGATATAGTTGGTGTCCTGGCTCAGCTTGTAGTACCAGTCGGTTGCCGCGTGCGCGTCCTCGGCGCGCAGCGCGTTGAACTTTGCGCGGACCTCATGCGGCGGGGGCGTCAGCCGCCCCATCAGCGCGGTGTCGAACAGGTCGCGGTATACCACTGAATTTTCGGTGAGCACGCCGCGCGCGTATGCGTCGTCGCAAAGCTCGTCCAACACGGCGGGCAAATCGATGTCGGCGTATTCCCCGGCAGGCTCGGTGTAGGAATCGAGCTTCAGCGCCTCAAGCAGGGTGTTGGTCGCCCAAACGCGGTCACAATCCTCAATCAAGCCGCAATTCGCGGCATAAGTGACCAGCTTTTTGACTGCGGAATCTACCATGGATCAAACCTCCTCAAAGCCGTGCGGGTGGGACTTGTGCCAGCCCCAGGCGGTGGACATGATGGTGTCAAGGTCGTCGAATCTGGGCTTCCAGCCGAGCACTTCCTTTGCCTTGACAGAGGACGCAATCAGCTGCGCCGGGTCGCCTGCGCGGCGCGGGCAGGTTTCCGCCGGGATAGGATGGCCGGTCACGCGGCGGGCGCAGTCGATAACCTCCTTGACCGTGAAGCCGACGCCGTTGCCCAGGTTGAATACGTTGTTTTCCCCGCCCTTCATCAGGTAGTCCAGCGCCAGGATGTGCGCCTGCGCCAGGTCGGTTACGTGGATATAATCGCGGATGCAGGTGCCGTCCTTGGTCGCGTAGTCGTCGCCAAAAATCGAGATTTTCGCGCGCTGGCCGTTGGGTACCTGGAGAATCAGCGGAATCAGATGGGTCTCGGGGCTGTGCGCCTCGCCGATTTTGCCGGAGGTGTGCGCGCCGCAGGCGTTGAAGTAGCGCAGCGCAACAAACCGCAGGCCGTGCGCCTTGGAAACCCACGCCATCATCTTTTCCATGGACAGCTTGGTCTCGCCGTAGCAGTTGGTCGGACAGGTACGGTCGCTTTCCAGAATCGGCACGCGCTCCGGCTCGCCGTAGGTCGCAGCGGTGGACGAGAATACAATCTTGCCGACGTTGTGTGCCACCATGGACTGAAGCAGCACCATCGTACCGTACATATTGTTATCGTAGTATTTCAGCGGGTCGGACATGCTTTCGCCCACCTGCGAACTGGCGGCAAAGTGAATCACGCCGTCAATGGATTCCTTTTCGAATACCTCGTCAAGCGCCTTGCGGTCGCGGATATCGACCTGATAGAAGCGCGCCTTCGGATGCACCGCCGCCTTGAAGCCGGTTTGCAGATTGTCAACGATGACCACGTCGCGGCCCGCGTCAACCAACTCATATACCGTGTGCGAACCAATGTAGCCCGCGCCGCCAAGAACCAGAATCGCCATTTGAAAAACCTCCTGTTATGATTGGTTTTATATGATATTTTTAAGTGTTATCTGAGATGTAGCGCGCGGTTCATCCAAGATTGCCGCACGCAGGGTTCCGGATTTGCAGGGGAGGGGCTTGCCCCTCCCGATGCTTACGATACCGCCGCGCTGTGCGGGATGGGGTCAGTCAACCAGCACAACGCCGCCCTCGGGACGGATGCTGAGTACCATGCAGCGCCCTTTGCCGAGCGTTTCTTCCATCCGCTCACGGAAGGCGTCCAGCCGTGCCAGCGGCACAAAAGCCTGAATCGTACCCGCGAAGCCGCCGCCGTGGACACGGCACATGCCTTCCCCGGCCAGCGCATCCTCGGCAGCCGCCAGCGCAATGGCAACCGCCTGTTCCTTGGGATGGAGCGCGCAGTAGATATTTTGCAGGTACATGTAAGAGGAATGCCCGGACTGCTCCGCAATGCGCAGGAACCGCGCGAAGTCGCCCGCGTCCAGCGCGTCAGCCTCGCCCGCCGCGCGCTTGTCCTCCGCAAAGAAATGGATGGCGCGCAGGACGGCACGGTCGCCGACCTTTCCCCGCAGCTGCGGGATAGACGCGCGGAACTCTCTTTCGGGCACGTCGCGCAGGACGGTTTTGCCGAAGAATGCGGCAACCGCTCCCATTTCAAAGGGAATCGCGGCGTATTCGTCCGTCAGGTCGGCATGGTCCGCGCCCGTGTCGATGATGCAGAGCGCGTGCCCCGACTTCGTGAAATCATAATCGACCTTGTGCACCTTGGGGTTTTCGATATCCGCGAAGTCAATCGCGACCGCCGATCCGACCGCCGACGCCATCTGGTCCATCAAGCCGCAGGGCTTCCCAAAATACACATTCTCGGCATACTGTCCAATCTGCGCCAGCTGCACCGCCGACAGCGCGTCATGGCAGAACAGGTGGCTGATGATAACGCCCACCATCACCTCATACGCCGCAGAGGACGACAGCCCGGAGCCGCCGAGTACATTGGAGCTGACGTAAGCGTCGAAGCCGCCGACGGTATAGCCCAGGCTGGAAATCTTGGCGGCAACGCCGCGCACCAGCGCCGCCGACGAATCGCGCTCGCGCTCGTCCGGGATGAGGTCGGACAGCGTGACCTCTAACATCGGGTAGCCCTCGCTCAGGATGCGGATCACCGCGGTCCCGTTGGGTGCGGCGCACGCCAGCGCGTCCAGGTTGACCGACGCCGCCAGAACGCGCCCGTGCTGGTGGTCGGTGTGGTTGCCGCCCAGCTCGGTACGGCCCGGGCCGCTGAACAGCCCCACCGGGGTGTCCTCCGGACGGCCGAACGTGCGCTGGAAGCCCTCGAGCACCGAGCAGGCGCGCGCGCGCACCGGCGGGAGCCCGTCCCCGTCACAGCAGTAGATGTGCTTCAGGCGTTCGTCATGAGCGCCCTCCGCCAGCTGGGCGAGCAGAGTTTTGCAAGGAATCATAGGGTTTGCTCCTTTCCTTTTGTCGTCCGGGATGGCTTCGCCTGTATCTGCGGATTGCCGCCTGTGGATGCAGGGCGGTGCGGCTGGTTTCCCCTCCGCCGCGCCATTTGCCCCGGCCCTTTCCTGTTGGAACTATCATACCGCAGTTTTAGTAAAAACGCAAGCGTAATTTTACTAAAAATTTTTACAAATTTTACTGGCACGTTTTTGTGATTTCGTGCAACCGTCCCAGCGGGACGAAAACGTTTGTGTACCCCGAAAGAAAAATAAAACCGTTCCTGTTCATCGCGGACTGTCAAATGCACGGCAATACAGAAACGGTGTGGGGTTCGTTTGGGTGGGAATTGCTGTAGGGGCGTTTTTAAGACGGGGCGGCAGCGCTGCCCCGCAGCACCAGGGTGGGGGGCACAATCAGCTTGACCGGCAGCTCGCGCAGGGAACCGGCGCGCGGGATTCGTTCGACCGCCAATTGGACGGCCATGCGGCCCATTTCCTGCACGTGGGTTGAGATGGAGGTCAGCGGCGGGTCGAACAATTCAGAGAGAGGGGTGTCATTAAAGGAAATAATTGAAACGTCCTGCGGGACGCGCAGCCCGGCGGCCTGCAAGGCGCGGACAGTGCCGATGGCGTTTTCTTCGTTCGCGGTCAGGAAAGCGGTGGGCAGCGGTTTGCCCGCGCGCAAGTGCCTGCCGAGCGCCGCGACGGTTTCGGCGGCGTTGGTGGGCACGTCCACCAGGTAGCGCGAGTCGTAAGCGTTGCGCTCGCTCATAAAATGGATGAATAACTGGCGGCGCAGCTCGGGCGCCGGGCGTTTCCAGTCGTCCAGCTTGGTTGATGGGCCAATAAAGCCGATTTGCCGGTGCCCCAGTTCAAACAGATGCTCCAGCGCCTGCTCAATGCCCAAACGGTAGTTAATCACCACCGAATCACTGCGCGCCTCATCAGGGGAGGAATCCAAAAAAACAAGGTTCGCGGACAGGCCGTGCAGCATCTCAATCTGCTGCATGTTAAAAATGCCGATGGCAATCACGCCGTCCAGCGCGGCGGGCAGCATCTGCACAAAGCTGTCGGCCTGCTGCTGTAGCGGGATGAGGTCGATTTTGCGTTCCAGGCATTCCTGCGCCACAAAATTTTTCAGATAGAGATAGTAGGGATCGTCCAGCTGCTCGGCGGGCGTCAGCATTTCGGCCACGCCAAGGCGCAGCGACTTGCCGCCCCGGCTGCGGCGGCTTTTCTCGTAGCCGAGCGCGCCCGCCGCTTCAAGCACCCGCTTACGGGTCTCCTCGCTCGCCGCCATCGTCGGATCGTTATTCAGGATGCGCGAAACCGTCGCCACCGAATACCCGGAATATGCGGCCAGCTCTTTCAGCGTTGCCATTTTTCAGCCCTCCCCGAATGCCTGTTTGGGATTCAGTAAATTTTACCGATACACCTATAGTTTACGGCACTTGCACGGCTTATGCAAGGGGCATTTGATAAAATCGACATTTTTTTCGGCATTCATCATAGAAAATGACAAAACGGTTTCAAGTCTTTTGTGCTCTTCCACAAAAGGAGTTGCTGGAAATTGTTTGAAATTACTAAAAATTTAGTAAACGGACAGATTGCACTTGCTATTGCTTTTGCACGATGTTACAATCGAACCATAGGGCAGAGGTTCGCTGGCCCGACAGCGCCCCCTGCAAAGTGAATTGAGAAAAAGGAGAGATTTCAAGATGAAACGAATGTTAGCATTGCTGCTCGCACTCATGATGTGCTTCTCCCTCGCGGCTTGCGGCGGAGGCGGCGACGCGCCCACGGCAGACAACGGCGGTTCGGACGCGCAGGCCCCGGCAGATGGCGGCGGCGACGCGGCCCCGGCGGACGGCGAAACCTACAACATCGGCGTTGCCATCTACAAGTTTGACGACAACTTCATGACCCTGTACCGCCAGGACATCCAGGCATACTTCGATGCCGAGAATGAAAAGGCCGGTTACGAAAAGTACAAGGTCACGCTGGTTGACTCCAACAACGACATGGCGACCCAGACCAACCAGATCCAGACCTTCATCACCCAGAAGATGGACGCCATCATCTGCAACCTGGTTCAGACCTCCTCCTCCGAGCAGATCGTTAACCTGTGCGTGGAAGCCGACATCCCGCTGGTACTCATCAACCGCGAACCTCCCGGAGACGAGAAGGACGCGGACGGCAATATCATTGACGAGACTGCCAAGGTCATCCTCGACAACCCCAAGGTTTGCTATGTTGGCGCGGATGCACGCCAGTCCGGCACCTATCAGGGCGAAATCATCGCGTCGCTGCCCGATAAGGGCGACCGCAACGGCGACGGCGTTGTTTCCTACGTCATGATTATCGGCGACCCGGAGAACTCTGACGCGCAGTACCGCACCGAATTCTCGATTAAGGCGCTCAAGGACGCCGGTATCGAGTGTGAAGAGCTGGTTGCACAGGTTGGCAACTGGGATACCGCACAGGGCCAGACCATCGCGGCAAACGCGCTGACCCAGTTCGGCGACAAGATTGACGTTATCTTCTGCAACAACGACGGCATGGCGCTCGGCGCTTACGCTTCGATTACCGCAGCCGGCCGCACGGTTGGCGAGGATATCTACCTTGTCGGCGTTGACGCGCTTGAGGAGTGTGTCGAAATGGTCAACAACGGCACCATGACCGGCACCGTCAAGAACGACGACGTTGGCCAGGCAAACAAGGCCTGCGAGGTTACCATTGAGCTGCTCGAAGGCAAGGATATCCAGAATTATTATTGGGTAGACTACGCGAAGGTCGTCAAGGAGTAATGAGCCTGTCCGAGTTCGGACAGCCACGGTATTCACCCTTCCGCGGGGTGAATCTTGAACCTGCGAAGCATGGGTGGGCTGCACGATTGCGGCTCACCCATTTTCAAAAGCACAAGGGAACATGGGAAACAGCCAGTTTTTAGCAAATGGGAGTCATTGGATGGGAGGTAAAGAGCCTATGTCGGAATACCGCCTGGAAATGCGGGGGGTCGTCAAGACCTTCCCGGGTGTCAAGGCGCTGGACGGCGCACAGCTGAGGCTTCGGCCGGGTACGGTTCACGCCCTGATGGGCGAAAACGGCGCGGGGAAATCCACGCTGATGAAATGCATGTTTGGCATCTATAAGATGGATGCGGGCGAAATTTACTATGAAGGGGAAAAGGTGACCATCACCGACCCGCTGATGGCACTGCACAAGGGCATTGCCATGGTGCACCAGGAGTTGCAGCCCATCCCGGCGCGCTCGGTGGCGGAGAATATCTTTTTGGGGCGTTACCCCATCAAGCGGGTGCTGGGCATCCCCTTTGTTGACCATGAAAAAATGAACGAGAGATCGGAAGAGCACAC
>CAJUJQ010000157.1 GCA_910586575.1 uncultured Clostridia bacterium
CGGGCGTCAGCCCGCCTGCGTCCTCTGCCTTGCCCTGCGAAAATCCCGCTCCAAGACCAAGTCCGCTTTCTGACTGGATGGAACACTAGCCGTGGGGGATGTTTTCACAGTATACCTCCTCAAACCGTTGTCCGAATCTATCTAAAATTATGCCATAAACAGGCCAATACAGCAAGCTTTTTTCACCAAAAAAGTAAAATTCAGTGGAATGAATGAAAAAAGCAGCCCCTCCTTCGCATCCGGGGCAAAAACGTCCAAAAGGAGAGGCTGCCATATCCGGGAGCGGCGGTCGCTCAGAACCCTTTCGCCGCCAGCTCACGGACAATATTCACATAGAAGCTGCGGGGCTTAAAGTTGGGCAAGTCCCGTTTCAACGCGTCCGCTAAATCCTGATGGCTGACGCGCTCAAGCGTCCCACGGTAAACGCCCCACCGGGCAGATTCCGGGGAAACCAGACCGTCCGTTTCGCCGTCCAACGGCTTGCAGGCCGCCGCATACAGCGCCATTACAGGGTCATGCAGGTTGCCTGCCAAACAGGCGCCCCAGCTCTGATAAAACACACTGGGCGCGTCCGGGCACAGCCGGTTAAACCCCTCCGCCGCTTCCGCCGACAAATCGCGCAGCGTTTCTTTGAAGCAGGGCGCTTCATCACCGAGCAGCCGCCAGAACCGGTTTGAGCAGAATCCATAGGGGGCCAGCACCCGCTGTGCCCCAATCCACTGCGCCGTGCGCGAGCCATGGTGCGGCGTGGACAGCGTTGTCAGGGAAGCGGTATGCTCCGCCATCCCCAGCCGGGAAATCAAATACCGAACCTCAAGCCCGCCCTTGGAATGCGCGATAAAATTGACCTTATTGCACTGTTCCTGTTCAAGTACCCGGCATACTGTCTTTTTCAGTTGGGCAGCATTTCCGGCAACCGTGCCCCACGCGTCCTGCCCGCCGAGCCAAACCCTTGCGCCGCGTTCCCGCAGCGTGTCCGGGATGCGCCCCCAATAGAAAATCGGGCGCTCATCCCGGCAGTTCATTCCATGCACCAGAATGATGGGATACCGCGTTTTGCAGCAGTCACGCATTTGCCTTGTCGAGCGCCGCGCGTACCCCCAGCGCCAGTTGGTCGGAACACGACGTGCCGCGCCCGCCGCAGTCAATCCCCTTGAAATACCCCTCAATCTGCTCGACGGTCATACCGTCCACCACCTTGCTGATGGCTTGAAGGTTGCCGTTGCAGCCGCCGTGAAACTGTACATTATGAACCACGTTCCCGTCGAGGTCGAAATCAATCTGACGGGAGCAGGTTCCCTTCGTCTGATAAGAATAACGCATATTAAAAACCTTCCTTTTTCAAAATTTCAAAAATACATTTCCGGACGCCGTACATATCTGCCGCCTCATAGTGCGGGCAATCGTACCGCGCATGCGGCTCACCCGTCCAATTGATCCAAATACCGTACCGAATCCCGGACGCAAACGCGCCGCCAATATCATGCTCCTGGTTATCGCCAACCATAATGGCTTCCGAGGGGGCACAGCCGCATTTTTTCAAACACAGCTCGAAAATACGCGGCGAAGGCTTATCCCGCCCTGCCTCCTCGCTGGCAACAAAAGCGTCGAACCGTTCCGCAAGCCCCAGCTTCCGGATTTTCTCCATCTGCCGGTCAATCATCATATTGGTGCAGACGCAGGTTTGGATGCCCATGCCGCGCAGCTCGTCAAGCAGCTCCGGCGTGCCGGGCCGAAGCTCCATGCCCGCAATCAGCGTGTCCCAATAAAGGTTATGCAGCTGCTGTGCGTACAAAATTGGGTTCACGCCGAAATACTCCAGCGCGCTTTGCATCGGTAAAATCCGGTCATGGCTTTCCGGCTCGGCGTGGAGGGCGGTATGATAATGCTTCCGCCAGGCAACCGCCTGCTCCCGGAATGCCGCCGCCGGGATGCCCAGATTCTGCCCGGCCCAATCAGCAACCGCGTCATAGCTCCGTTCGTTCAGCGCGTCGAAAGACGTATACAGCGTGTCGTCCAAATCGAATAATACCGCCTTTATCAAGCTGTGAAGCCCCCTTTTTACAGCAGCCGTTCATTGTAAACCGCGCGGCTTCCGCCGACAAATTTCGGGCGGGTACGCGCCGCAATCACAATCGCCTGTCCAATCCGCGCGGTTTTCAGGCGCACGGGCACCGCGACCGGGCGCAGGTGCATCCCAATCAGTGTCGCACCGATATCCAGCCCGGCAGCCGCCTGGCAGCGCAGCGACTCAACCGCCACCGGCTCGTCAAACGCGCGGTATGCCGCCGCCGCGAAGGAGCCGCCTGCCTTGGGCTGCGGGACGACGTTGACCAGCTCCAGGCCGAATTTTTCCGCGGCGGTACGCTCCACAATCAGCGCCCGGTTAAGATGCTCACAGCACTGCGCTGCCAAAAAAATCCCATGCTCTGACGCCACGCCCGAAATTTCCTCAAAAATCGCGCGGGCGGTTTCCTCACTGGAATGCGTGCCAATCTGTTCGCCGGCAACCTCGCTTGACGAGCAGCCAACCACCAGCAAATCTCCCAAACGGAGCGTTGCCGTGATTTCCTCCGCCGCTGCGCGCGCCTGCCGCCTAATTTCATCCAGCATCCAAAATCCCTCCTGTTTCTTTGTGCCGGACAGACAGCAGCCCTGCCGCCGTCCATCCAAACAGTATTATATCACAATCCTGTCACATGGTAAAACCCTTTTATTAGACCTGTCCGAAAACGATTGACACAACGTCTGCCGCGAGCCTTTGCCGTCAGGCTGTGCCGCTTCCCCTTGAAATCCGACAGGATCTCTGCGGGAAATCATCCCATTCTGGCGACAGACTCCCACGACATCCGGCACACCCCTAGTGGTCCATCCGGTTAGAAATTGGAATTGGACTTGGAGCGGGATTTTCGAAGGGCCAAACAGAGGACGCAGGCGGGCTGACGCCCGCCAAGGACGATAACGCAGCCATGCGGAAATCCAGCCCGAGGACGACTTTGATTTCTGTCCGGATGGAACACTAGTTTCCGAACAGGTCTATTGATTTGTCGTAAAACAATCGTTTTACCCTTTCCTGCCCACAGGCAGAATCGCACGAATCCCCGGAAACAGCAAAAGACCATCCGCAAAACAGGGTTGGTCTTTTTCACTGTGCTCTTGGGCTGTCCGGCAGTCCGTTTGTTATGTAGCCTAGGATATGCTTACTTAGGAACTGTGAATCAATCAATTGTGACAAGCGCGCCGCAGATTCTTTCGCCAGACAAGGCGCGTTTCCGCAGGCAGGCTATCGACTGTCAGGGAAACTGGGCGCAGTATGGTGGAAGAAGATGCAAGCGATTGTCGCAAGTTGTTTTGAACAGTTCCTTACTTCAGAATCTCCGCCAGTGCGAGTACCTTACCGAGGTCGCCCTCCGCTTTCAGCTTGCCGGTCGCGTATGCTGCCTTGGGATCAAGCTTGCCGGCCAGCAGCTTTTCAAAGTTGGTCATTGCGATCGAGATGCGGGCATCACGGTCATTGTACTCAAAAGGCATAACCGAGAGGACGCCGTTCAGTACTTCGATATAAAATACACCGCTGTTTCTGCCGGTCAGGTCTACCTGGATTGCAAGCTTGTCACCTGCTGCGCTGAGATCCTTCTTGGACAGGGTATCTTTCACCTTATCCACCAGTTGCTCTACTGTCATCGTGTTCTCTCCTTCCAGATGGTTCAGGGGCGGTACTTGCCCTCTTTTCCATTATACTAAAAAAGGAGAAAAACGCAACACTTTTCGCAGCTAAATATCCCGTTTTGGATGAAAAAACAAGAAATAGAATAGAATCCGTCTGGCTTTTGTGCATTTATCAGGTCGATTCCGGTCAAAAACGCGTCCGGCGGTGGGAAACCGTCAGGCGGCAGCATAGAACGCCGCTTCGGAAAAAGCTGGAAAATCGCGTGCCGCGCGCTCCAAAACAGCCTGCCGCAAGAGGACTCCGGAAGCTTAAACACGGACAAAAGCAGAAAATCATAAAAACAAGCCGTCCCACCGGCAGGGCTGATTTTCCGCCTTTCGCGTTTATGGAGGGCTTCCGTTCTGAAAACCCCGGTCTGACGGCGTTCCGTCGGGACTTTAGACGGCTAAAAAATTTTTCAAATGATTTTCATGAAAGAATCGGATGTTGAAAGACAAATTGACGTTCCTATGCGATAATAGAATCACCGAAAGGGAACACAACACACAGGAAAACTAACGAAAGGCAGGCGATTCCCGATGAATTCTATACAAATAAGGCGAAGGGAAACCATTCGCCTCTGCCACTTCCGATGTTGGCAGCATACGCCGCAATCCTAAAAAAATAAAACATTCATCCACATTCTGAAATGAGGTTTTTACAATGATGACTTTGATCCTGACTGCTCTGGCACTCGCCGCAATGACGGCTTCCCACCTTGCAAACCCGGTTACCGTTTCCGCTCCTGACAGCGGCTACGACTACCGCTAATCTTCAACAACATTCCACCGGCCGAAATAAATGGAGGTTTTTACAATGATGACTTTGATTCTGACCGCTCTGGCACTCGCCGCAATGACGGCTTCCCACCTTGCAAACCCGGTTACCGTTTCCGCTCCTGACAGCGGCTACGACTACCGCTAATCTTCAACAATATTCCACCGGCCGAAATAAATGGAGGTTCTTACGATGATGACTTTGGTTCTGACCGCTCTGGCGCTCGCCGCAATGACGGCTTCCCATCTTGCAAACCCGGTTACTGTTTCCGCTCCTGACAACGGCTACGACTACCGCTAATCTTCAACAACATTCCACCGGCCGAAATAAATGGAGGTTTTTACAATGATGACTTTGATTCTGACCGCTCTGGTACTCGCCGCAATGACGGCTTCCCATCTTGCAAACCCGGTTGTTGTCACCGCTTCTGAAAACGAATATGACTATCGCTGATCCACGTCCATCAAAGCATCGGAGCTGCTGCACAAAGTTTATCCACGTGCAGCAGCTCCGATTTTATTTCTATCCTTCAGGTTTTTCTCAGCGCACACGCAATGCCTCTATCCGGTCAGCATCCGGCGTTACATACGCGGTCTGATAAACGTGGTAAATGACAAATCCGGGCTTTGCGCCGGTGGGCTTTTTGACATAGCGCACCGGGGTATAATCTACCGGGACAAGGCTCGATGTCCGCGCCTTGGAATGGTAAGCGGCAATCATGGCGGCTTCCGTCATAGCCTGGTCGGTCGGTTCGCGCCCGTCGGCAACCAAAATCACATGGGAACCGTGAATCTTCTGTGTATGGAACCAAATATCCGACTTAAACGCCGTTTTCATGGTCAACAGGTCGTTTTGCAGGTTGTTTTTACCCGCGAACACGGCAAAGCCGTCACTCGTGCGGTACTCATACGGACGGGCACGCACCGGCTTTGCGCGCTGGTTCTTCTGCTGCTTGTTGGACAGTACGCCGGTCTGGCGAAGCTCCTCGCGCAGCTGGGACAAGTCCTGCTCACATTCGGCCTCGCTGATGGAGGCCAGCACGCTTTCGAGATAGTCTACGTCGCGCTCCCCCTGCTCGACCTGGACGGTCAGCACGGCCTCGGCTGTTTTTGCCTTATTATAAAGTTTATAGTAGCGCTGCGCGTTCTGCTGCGGGGAAAGCCGGACATCTAGTTCAATCTCGGTTTCCGGGCAGGATTCATCAAAATAATCGATCACCTTCACCCGGTTCATCCCTTTTTCCAGCTGGTAAAGGTTCGCGGTGATGAGGTCGCCCAACCGTTTATGGCGTTCGCGGTTCGCGGTGTCGAGCAGCTCCTGCCGCTGTGCGGACAGCTTGCGCTGCGCGCGGTCACGCGCGTTCGTCACCGTGCGGATGAGGTCGGAAGCGCGCCGGTTCATGCGCTCGGCGCTGCTTTTCTTCTCGTAGTAAGCCGAGAGCAGCGCCGAAAAACTCTCCTCGGGCGTGACCCGCATCAAATCCCCATACTGCGTTATCGGAAAGCAGGAGAAATCAAACACCGTGCCTTCCTCACGCCGCACCAGCAGATAAGGCTGCCCCTTGTTCTGACGCACAAACTCGGCAAAGCCGGCAAACACCCTGCCGACCGCTTCCCGCTCCGGCGCGGACAGGCGGCAAACAGGCTTATCCGTCTCGCCCACGGCGCGGCAGGCAATCTCCCGGCAGAGCAGCGGCGACAGCCCAATAAAATGGCTGAGCAGCCACTTATCCAGCCCCTTTTCGCCGTTTTCGGCCATCAGCGCGGCGGCAAGCCCCGCCCCCGAAATTTCCAGCGGGTCAATTTTGCCCTCCTGCGCGGGCGGCAGGCGGTAGAACAGCCCCGGCAACACCTGCCGCTTACCTGAAATATCGCCATCTACCCGGCGGATGGCGTCAATCACCCTTCCATCCCCGCCCTGCAAAATCAGGTTGGAGTATTTGCCCATCAATTCAATATTCAGGTATTTTTTACAGGGTACGCCAAGCTCGTCGGCAGTGTCCAGCTCAATCACAGCCATGCGCTCGAGCGCGTGCTGTGTCACCGAAACAATTTTCGCGCCCTGGATATGCTTTCGCAGCAGCATACAAAACATTGGCGGGGACGCCGGGTTCTCAATGTTTTTTTCGATAAAATGGATGCGCGGGGCGGCGGCGGCAACCGAAATCAGCAGGCGTTTGGCACCCACGCGGCCGCGGATTGCAAGGACGACCTCTTCCCGGTCGGGCTGGTGGACCTTTTCAATCCGCCCGCCCGCAAGCCCCTCGTGCAGCTCGCCCAGCACCGCCCGCAGCGTGACAGCATCCAATGGCATAAGATCACTTCCTCTCTGTTTTTTCTGAAGGAATTATTAACGTCGGCATCTATATATGATGGTATTTTTTGCAACGAAAACGGTTAACGACTGTATCCATACGGAAATATCCAGCAACTCAGAAACGGTACACCAGTTTCCAAGTTTCAAGCGACAAAGGGCGGCTCAAAAAGCAGTTTATAT
>CAJUJQ010000158.1 GCA_910586575.1 uncultured Clostridia bacterium
CCGCCCGCCGCGCAGGCGAACCGAACGGCAAACTTTAACGCACACGAGTATAAATTTCACGGCCCTTTTTGAGGATCCGTAATTCTATTGTACGACACCTGCCCGCTTTTTGCAAGAGCCAGCCTGCTGTTTTGCGAAAAAAACACAGGGCGCCCCATTCCTGGGGCGCCCTGCTGCCTTCCGGCGCGGTTCACTTACCGGACATTTCCCGTCAGACGGCGGGTTGCTGCCGCTTATTCCTGCGGCACAATTGTCTACTCCTCGTTGTCAATCACCACCGTGAACGTGCCATCCTCTTCGGCTGCGTATTTGATTTCGTAGCCCACGGCGTCCATTGCTTTCGCCGTGGTCATCACGATCATCGTCTCGGCGCCGTCCTCGCCCTCGAAGGGCTTGGCCGCCTTCACGGTACCATCGCGAAGTCCCGCCAGGGTTTCTTCCATGTCGTGGATGGTCATGTCGTAGGTCTCCTGCGAGAGCTTACCCTCGTCAATCTCTGCCAGAAGGGCAACCTTCTGCTCTTCGATATAACCGGCGTACTCGTCAGCGGTGAAGAATTCCAGCTGATCGAATCCAGTAACCACCGGGCTGCTCCCGTCATTGACCGATACGGTCACATCTTCCATATCGCTTTTGGAATCCTTCACGGTCACCAGATAAGCGCCATACTGGTTCTTCCCCGGCGCAGCGGCGTCGCTGTTCGCGGATCCCGCCGGCATGCTGTCGGCTTCCGCCGGCGCGTCAGTCGCAAACGCGGAGGTTGTACAAAGAATCATAGCGGTCGCGGCAGACAGCGCGATCATCGACTTTTTACGGTTTGTCATAATATTTCGTATCCTTTCTTCAAGCGGATTGTGTGAGAACCCGCAGGCCACCGGCAAATGCCCGCGCGGGCATTCCGCCATTGCAATTAACGATAATGCGTAGGAACGCCGCTGTTCCCGGTCCAGTGAGCGGAGCGCCCATTCGTCACAGGAGACCTCCAGGTCACGCCCCAGCAGGAGCACCATCAGCCATGCCGCCGGGTTGAACCAGTGGACTGCCGCCGCAGCCAGCGCCAGCAGCTTCCAAAGGTTGTCAAGACGCCGCATGTGCACGCGCTCGTGCAGCAGGATATAGGGCAGCAAATCCTCCCCAATCCCTTCCGGCAGCAGGATGCGCGGGTGCACAATCCCGCACAGCCGGGGCGAGTCAAGCCCCCTGCAAAGATAGGTTCCGTCCGGCATCGGCTCCGCGAGGCGCGCTTTCCAGATGCCGCCGAGGTACAGCACCGCAATGCCAAGCAGCAGCACCATCGCGCCAAACAGCCACACTTTTCCCAGGAAATCACAGACGTTTGGCAGCGCGTCCTGAACGGGGACGCCCTCCGCTGCTGTAAACCAATACCGCTTTACAGTTACGCCCCCAGCGGGAGCGGCGGTTTTCCGCCCGAGCAGGCCCCAGACGCTTGCCTCCGACGGAAGCCGGAACGGGCAAAGCATCCGCACCGCCGCCGCAAGCCACAAAACCACAAAGGCCGTGCGGGGCAGGAACCATTTGAACACCAGCCGCAGCATTGCAATCACCACGATAAATACGGCGGCATTGCGGCTCAAAAGAAGCAAATCCATCATGTGCCGCACCTCATTTCAGCTTGTCAACCAGTGCGCGCAGGCGGTCAACCTCTTCCGGCGGGAGCGGCTCCTTCTGGCCGCCCATGAACGCCGAAAACAACAGGCTCGGCGAGCCGTCAAACAGCTTATCCAGCAGGCTTTTCGCCTCCTGCTGCTGCACTTGCTCCTTGCTGATCAGCGCGTGGCACAGGAACCCCGGCTCCCGCCGCTCAATCGCCTGCTTTTCAATCAGCTTCTTGATAACGGTATAGGTTGTGTTGCGGTTCCAGCCGGTTTCCGCCGCCAGACGCTTGGCCAGCATCCCCGCCGTCAGGTCGCCCTCGCGCCAGAGCTGCTCCATCACCTTCAGTTCCGAGTCAAACAGCTTGTGTCCCATGAAACTCCCTCCTTCATGTCATATGACGATTCAAGTAGTCGGCTACAATACGATACTATCACACTAGTCACCCTTTGTCAATGACTATTTCAATCGTCACAAAATCTTCACAGTTTCTACACCATTGCTCCTTCATCGTTGGGCGCACAGGTGATTCCCTTTCATCGCTTGCCTTTTTGCACGCGATGTGTTACCATAGGAGCAGACCAAAAGCAAAGGAGTACCTGAATGATGAAACGCTTCCCTGCGCTGCTGTGCGCATGTTTTTGTTTCCTGCTGCTGACTGGCTGCGATTTCCTTTCCGGGATTGAGCTTGCCGAACCGGAATCGGAACCGGAAGCCGAGACCGAAGAAATCGAAGAAGAACCGGAAGGCTCCAAAGCGCTGACGCTGATGTTTGCACACGCGATTGATGAAGGCCGTACCGGCCTGTTAGAAGCCGCCCGGCAGGCCGCCCAAGAAAAGGGCTATACACTGTCCACGGTGGTATCACTGGGCGATCCCAAATTGCAAAGCCGCTTCTTGCAGCTGGCGCGCGACGCCGGGGAGCAGGCCATTCTGCTCGAGCTGGCCGACCCTGCCGCCGCAGCCGCCGTACTGGACGACGCGGGGGAAATGGCGGTCGTTTTCGTTGACGTGCTGCCCGATTCCGGTTTGAGCAAACGCGCCATTTATGTCGGCAATCCGGAGGGCGACGGGGTTCCTTATCTGCGCCTGACGGGCCGCACCGCTATGCTTGCCGCGGACAACCTGATCCGGGGCGAAGCGGCAAATACGGAAACCGAACTCAAGCTTTCCGGGCACAAAATCACCGTCCCAGCGGACGGCGTGCTGCCTGTCTCTTAAATCGGTTCCACCCGGAACAGCGGTACCGGCGGGAAGCCCCCAAAAACGAAGAGCCTGTATTCACAAGACGGTCAACCACGTCTGGAATACAGGCCCTTTATTTGGACGGGCACTCCCGCCGTCTGGGGAATGTGCTTTTCTCCAGGCGGCGGCACGTTTTATCATGCCGGAAGAACCATCATCTGTTTCGGCGCTTCGGTCAGGTTGATACAGCCATCTTCAATGACATACAGCATATCCTCAATCCGGCAGCCGAATTTCCCCGGCAGGTAAATCCCCGGTTCCGCCGTCAGGATGCTGCCCGCCGGGACGGGCTTGTCATACTTCCGGGAAGCGCGCGGCGCTTCGTGGATTTCCAGCCCTACGCCATGCCCGAAGCCGTGCCCGAACGCTTCACCATAGCCCGCGTCGGCAATCACCTTCCGGGCGGCGGCGTCAATCTCCCTGCCGATAACCCCCGCCCGCGCGGCGGCAATCCCCGCGAGCTGCGCGTCCAGCACCGTGCTGTAAACGCGCTCCATCTCCTCGGCAGCGTGCCCGACCACGACCGTGCGGGTCATATCCGAGCAGTAACCGTTATAAATGCACCCGAAATCCATCGTGACAAAATCGCCTGCGGCAACCGGTTTTTCAGTCGGTACGCCGTGCGGCTTGGAGGAATTGATGCCTGAGACGACAATCGGGTCAAAGGACATATTTTCCGCGCCGTAATGCAGCATGAGATAGGTCAGCCGCGCGGCAAGCTCCTTTTCGGTCACGCCCACGCGGATTTCGTTCAGGATTTCGTCGAACGCCCGCTCGGCAATCCGCTGCGCCGCCACAATCTGATGGACCTCTTTATCGTCCTTGGATATGCGCAGGTCGGCAACGGCGCTGCCCAGCGGGACGGCTTTGGCAGTCATGCCCTTTTCCCAGCGGAGGAACTCGGCGTGGGTCAGCGTTTCGTCCTCAAGTGCAACGCTCTTCACGCCGTCCTGGGCGGCAAGCCGGTTAACCGCCGCCGTATATTCATCCTCAATTTTGATTTCCCGCACGGTATAGCCGGTGATCTGCTGGCACGCGGCCTCGTAATAGCGGAAATCGGTCAGGAATACCGCCTGCTTTTCCGAAATGTAGCAAAGCCCGGCGGTCGAATGGAAGCCGGTGGCAAAGCGGCGGCTGATTTCGCTGGTCAGCACCAGCGCGTCCGCGCCATTGCGGGCATTCCGCAGGCTGCTGATGATGCTCATTCGTCCAGAATGGCCTTGATTGCGTCAACAGCCAGCAGATAGCTGTTTTTACCAAAGCCCGCGATTGAACCAGCACAGACCGGCGCAATCACCGAAAGATGGCGGAATTCCTCGCGCGCGTGGATGTTGGACATATGCACCTCGACGGTGGGCAGGCGCACCGCCGAAATCGCGTCGCGCAGGGCATAGCTGTAATGGGTGTACGCGCCCGCGTTGATGATGATGCCGTCACAGTCGTCCATCGCGGCGTGCAGCCGGTCAATCAGCGCGCCCTCGGAATTGGACTGGAACACGCTGCACAACATGCCCAGCCGTTCGCATTTCAGCACGACCTCTTCATTGATGGCGGCAAGCGAATTGCGCCCGTAAATGCCAGGTTCCCGGATGCCGGTCAGGTTCAGGTTTGGACCGTGCACCAGTAAGATTTTTTTCATAGCGGTACTCCTTCATATAGTTGTTTCATCGTCAGCGCGTCCTCGGCCTGGGTGCCTGCGGACTCACAGATAATGGTCGGTTCGTATTGCCGCTCCCGCAGCAGACGCGCCAGCGGTGCAAATTCCGGACCGTAGCGCGTGTCGGCAAAGGTCAGGTGGCGCAGCTCACCCTTATCGCCGTATTCAATCTTTGAAAAATGGATGTGCAGGCAGCGGGTGCGCTCAGCGCCAATGCCGTTTTCCAGCAAATCAAAGACGGCGGCAAATGCTTCATAGCTGTTGCAGCGCCCGCCTGTGCGCGCGTTCAGGTGCCCGAAATCGATGCAGGGCAACAGGCGGTCGTCCAGCGCGACCAGGCCGCAGACCTCCTCGGCAGAGCCGACCACGCTTTGCTTGCCCATCGTTTCCAGGCAGATGGTCTGCGAATATCCCCCCCTGTCGAGCGCGTCCAGCAGCATCCGGACATTCTCGCGGGAATGCTGCAGGGCTTTGTCCCGGGACTGCTTGCCGACGCCGCCGCAGTGCACCACCATGCGCTGTGCGCCCATGGCCGCCGCCGCTTCGCAGCTTTGCAGCAGATAGCCGACGTTCTTTTCCCGGCGCTCGTCCTCGCCGGAGGATAAGTTGATATAATACGGTGTGTGCAGCGACAGCGCAATCCCGTGCGCGCGGGCCGCGCCGCCGATTTTCCGGGCGGTTTCCTGCCCGACATTCACACCCCTGCCGCATTGGTATTCATAAGCGTTCAGGCCAAGCCCCGCCAGCCATGCGGGCGCGTCCGCGGAAGCCTTGAAGCCCGCGGCGGCAAAGGACTCGGAATTGCCCGCCGGGCCAAAATGGATGCTCATCGGCCGCCCCCCTTCCGCCTGCCCAGCGCAATGAAGGGCTTTTCCAGCTGGTGGCGCAGGCCAATCCAGAAATCGTTCCGGTTGATGGAGCGCACAAAGCAGGTGACCGCCCCCACGCGGTTGCCGCCAAAGGTATCGGTATAAATCTGGTCGCCAACAACCGCAATCTCGTGCATGGGCAGGCCAAGCGCCCGCGCGCCGCGTCGGAAACCGCGCCCCAGCGGCTTGATGGCACGGTGCAGGAAAGGGACGCCCAACGGCGCACAGAACCGCTTGACCCGGCTTTCCTTGTTGTTGGAAAGCACCAGCACGCGGATTCCCGCCGACTGTAACTCGTCCAGCCAGGGGCGTACCTTTTCCGGCGGCAGCGGCGCGCGGCTGGATGCCATCGTACCGTCCAGGTCAATCAGCATCCCGCGCAGGCCGTGCGCCCGGAAAAATAAAGGCGTTATTTCATAAATCGAATCAAAAACATAATCTGGGATTAAATACATGGTGGATTTCCTCTCTTTGGGGAAACAGATTCTAAAATAAGATGCAGGCAGCATAAAATGCGGTATGGACGCAGATTGCAGCCCCCGTCCCGCGGGCGAAATGAAGTTTTTAATCAACTTTTTTCAAAACAGCTACGGGAGCCATTGGCGCTGTCTGCGGAGGACAAAACAAAGGAGCGAATGCTATGGAAAATATTATTTTGGTCACGATGGACGGCGACAGCGCGCGCCTGCCGCCCCCCTTTACCCGAAGGCTGTGCTTTTCCCACTGCCTGTCCCCTGCCGCGTCGCTCCGGCGAAGGATTGCGATGCTGGAGCCTTCCACCAGCATTTTGGGCGTATCCGATTTGCTGCCGATAAAATCCTGCGGGAACGCGGAACAGCTGTGCGCCGATTTGATTGCCGAATGCAAAGTGTTGGGCTGCCCCGGGGTGTTCCTCGATTTGGAGCAGAGCTATCCCCTGCTGCGGGAGTTCCTGACACTTGCCGATAAGCAGCTGCCGGAAGCCGGTATCCCGCTTTTTGTGCCCGAACGCTGCGCGCAGGGGCTGACACATGCCGTAGCCGTCTGTGAAGCCGCCGTCAGCGGCGGCAGCTTCGACCGGATGTTTGACGATTTGCTTGCGCGGTATGGCAAGGGGCGCGTCGCGGCGATGATTCAGCCAATCTGCACCGGCTTCCAGCTGCCCTCCGAGAACGCGGACGGGGCAAGCCTCGCCCTGGAGGAGCTGGAACGGCTGCGCGCACGGTATGGCGCCCAGGTGTATTTTTCCAAAGAGCTGTGCGCGAAGTATTTTACCTATATGGACGAACATTCCCGGGGACATTTCGTACTGTTCGATGATAAAAGCACCGTACAGGAAAAATACCGCAGGCTTTCCCTGCTGGGGGTTCCCTGCTTCGTGATGGCGCGGGACGCGGAGCTGCTGCTTTCGTGATATGCGCGAAAAATCAATTTTCCCGTATTTATGTTATAACGGTGTTGGACTTTCCCCGCACAAAACGGCAGTCCCGCGGGGCACGGGAGGGGCAAGCCCCTCCCCTACAAATTCGGCCCCCGCATGCGGCGGTTTGATATTCCGTGTGGATATACTCGTGTGCGTTAAAGTTTGCCGTTCGGTTCGCCTGCGCGGCGGGCGGT
>CAJUJQ010000159.1 GCA_910586575.1 uncultured Clostridia bacterium
ACCCATCCATTCTTTAATGATAGAACTATTATGCACCGATTACAATAAAAAAGCATCTTTTATTCATTATAATTTAAACAGTGCTGTACTAGGGATTTCTGTAAAATTTTTTGAAAAAGGTGTTGACACAGCGCCGGAAATTTTGTATAATGTTTCTCGGCGCTGATGGTTAGGCAGGACAGGAAGGTTTCCTGCGGGAGCCTTAGGTTCTGCCTCTGTAGCTCAGTCGGTAGAGCAGGGGACTGAAAATCCCCGTGTCGGTGGTTCGATTCCGCCCGGAGGCACCAATCTTGGGAGGGCGTCATCCCCCATCACCCCATCTCCCGCCTTTTCATGTATCGTTCTCCCAAGACTTCCCCTATTGGGGGGAAGGCATGCGGATGTAGCTCATCTGGTAGAGCGCCACCTTGCCAAGGTGGAGGTAGCGAGTTCGAGCCTCGTCATCCGCTCCATTTATTTACTCGATATGGTACCATAGCCAAGCGGTAAGGCGTGGGACTGCAACTCCCTGATCCCCAGTTCGATTCTGGGTGGTACCTCCAAAGTACTTCGCGCTCGATGCGCTTGTGTTTCGTCGAAATCAGGATTTTGACGAGGGACAAAAGGAAGATCGGATTCTGTCGTCACAGCCCTTGGCTGTGTGTCAGTCCGGCATCCGCTTTGAGCGGATACACTGCGCTACGGCGCAAGGCGCCAAAACCCACGCGCATGTCGCGGGTTTTGACCGCTGCTGTAGCGACGATTTGAAAAACGCGCTGACGCGCGTTTTTTCTGGGCGGCCCCGCGTTGGGGCGGCCTTTTTCTTTTTTTGCTTTTTGAGATTTTCGTTGAATATGCAGGATTTACAAAAATATACCGATTTTTCCAGTTCTCCTCTTGCATGTTTTTGAAAACCCCGTTATAATTATAGGACAGGGGGGATGGATGTGCAGGATTATACTTTGGAATGTTGCGTCGATTCGGTGGAATCGGCGGTGATTGCGGCGGAAAACGGCGCGACACGGTTGGAGCTGTGCAGCAGCCTTATCACCGGCGGGCTGACCCCAAGCCTGGCGCTGTTCCGCGAGGTACGGCGGCGGGTTTCCATTCCAATCCATGTGCTGCTGCGGCCGCGCTTCGGCGACTTCCTCTATTCCGAGGGGGAGTTTGCCGTACTGCGCGAGGAAGTGCGGCTGTTCTGCTCGGAAGGGGCAAACGGCCTTGTTTTCGGGCTGCTCACACCGGATGGCGCGCTCGATGAGCCGCGCATGGCGGAGCTGATGGCGCTGGCGGGCGGCGTGCGGGTGACGCTGCACCGCGCGTTCGATATGTGCGCGGATCCCTTCGCGGCGCTGGAAACGGCGCGGCGGCTGGGCGTTCATACCATTTTGACCTCCGGGCAGCAAAACAGCTGTTCGCAGGGATTCACGCTGCTGCGGCAGCTGCTGCAGGCGGCGGGAGACTGCCCGGAAATTTTGGTCGGCAGTGGCGTGAACGCTGCCGTAATCCGGACCTTTTATGAGCAGCTCGGGGTGTCCTGTTTCCACCTTTCGGGAAAAACCGTGCTGGAAAGCGGCATGCGCTGGCGAAACCCCGCAGTCAGCATGGGCGCGGCTGGGATTTCGGAATACACGGTCTGGCGCACTGACGCGCAAACCATCCGCGAGGCAGCGAATACACTGCAAAGCGTAATGAAATCCAACAAAAACTAAATCATGATATGAGGTATAATTGCTCATAATATACAAAAATTGTGGATTGTTTACAAATAATTCATAAAATAACTGTAAAAATTTCCTATTGAAATCGGCACGGAACATTGATATGATAAATCTGTTAATTTAAAGGATTGGATTTGATTGTTTCTGTTGTGTGAAACAAAACCAGATTTCTGAATGCTCCGGATAGGTGGAGAAGGTTGGAATTTGGTTTTTTTGTTTATAGCGCGGCTTTGTTTATAGAGCAGTTTTTTGACACCGATTCGGGCACTCTGCCCCGATAATGAAAGGGGACCCCTTATGTTTGATAATCTGAAGAAGAAATTAGGCATTGCCGGGGCGGAACGCGTTGTAGTTTCACCGGTCGCGGGCCAGGCGGTCCCGCTCAGCGAGGTCAGCGACCCGACCTTTAGCGAGGAAATCCTCGGCAAAGGCGCGGCAGTCATCCCGAGCGAGGGCAAAATTGTCAGCCCGGTTGACGGGATTATTGACCTGATGTTCGAAACCGGCCACGCGGTCAGCATGCGCTCGAATGACGGCGCGGAGGTTTTAATCCACGTCGGTCTGGATACCGTGAAGCTCGCCGGCAAACACTATACTGTCCACCATAAAAATGGTGATAAGGTGCGCGCGGGCGAACTCCTGATCACCTTCGACCTCGACGCAATCAAGGCCGAGGGCTACGACCCGATTACCCTGGTCATTATCTGCAATACCGAGGAATTCTCCTCGGTGCATCCCCATACGGGAACGACGGTTGCGGCGCTGGATACGCTGCTGACCTTAAAAAAATAGCAGTTTCAATGCGTCAGCCGTCGGAGGCCGACGGGCCAACACCGGAATTCCTAGCGAATGAATGTATGAAAGGAAGTCACGAAAACCATGAAACAGATTGAATTCACCATCACGGACCCCCTGGGAATCCATGCCAGACCGGCAGGGCAGCTCTGCAAGGCTGTCAGCGCCATGGGCAGCTCGGTCAAAATCGCGACCGAAGCGAAGGAAGCGGACGCGCGCCGCATGATGTCGGTCATGGGGCTTGGCATCAAGGGCGGCATGAAAGTCAAGTTTACCATTGACGGCGCAAGCGAAGAAGCGGACGCGCAGAAGCTGGAAGCGACCCTCAGGGAGATCGGCTTGATCTGACGCGGGCAGCGGCTGTCCGGCGCTGACGGGAAACAGCGCGGGGCGGCTCTTAAAACCGTATTGAAGCGCCCGTTCGGGAATGCGGGCGTTCAATAGGCCTGTTCGGGAACCTGAGAAATGCCAGCTGGCGAGGGATGATTTCGCCAGTCAGATAAATTTCCGCAGGAACCCTTTTGGGATTTCAAGGAAATTTAGCGAAGTATGGCGGAACCAGACCCTTCCAGACGGCGTTTTGGAAGGTTTCCGGACGGGTCTTATATACGGCGGAAGCTGTCCGCATTTCTTTGCCGCAGGGAGGGAACGCGGCGCAGGGAAACGGGCGGCGGAAGCCCCCTGCCGGAACCGAAGCTTTTTTCGGCGAAGGCGTACATTTTCACCGGTATCTTGATGAAGATACGAGTAACAGAAGGAGAGGGTAAATATTATGATGAAGTATTTACAGAAACTCGGCAAGTCCCTGATGCTTCCGGTTGCCTGCCTCCCGATTTGCGGCATCTTGATGGGCCTCGGCTATGCGCTGTGCCCGGCAACGATGCAGGGCGGCGACATCAGCGGCGCGATGAACTTAATCGGCTTCTTCCTCGTGAAGGCAGGCGGCGCGCTGATTGACAACATGGCGTGGCTGTTCGCGGTCGGCCTTGCGGTCGGCATGTCGGACGACCACGAGGGCACGGCAGGCCTCGCGGGCCTGGTTTCCTGGCTGATGATGCAGAACCTGCTCGCAACCGGCACCGTGACCACCTTAATCCCCAGCATCGCCGACAACGCGGCAAAGGTCATTGCGTTCGATAAAATCGCGGGCAACGCATTTATCGGCATCCTTGCCGGTTTGATTGGCTCGGCGTGCTACAACCGGTTCAAGGATACCAAGCTGCCGGACTGGCTGGCGTTCTTCTCGGGCAAGCGCTGCGTCGCGATTGTAACGGCGATTGCTTCCATCGTGGCGTCGGCAATCCTGCTGGTCGTCTGGCCGATTATTTTCGGCATCCTGGTATCGCTGGGCAACGCCATCGTCGGCATGGACGCGGTTGGCGCGGGTATCTACGCGTTCCTCAACCGCCTGCTGATCCCAACCGGCCTGCATCATGCGCTCAACAACATTTTCTGGTTCCCGACCATCGGCCTCGGCGACCTGTCCCATTTCTGGGCAGGCGAAACCTCGGCGGATGTCACCTGGAGCCTCGGCATGTATATGTCCGGCTTCTTCCCCTGCATGATGTTCGGTATCCCCGGCGCGGCGCTCGCTATTGTGCACACTGCCAAGCCGGAGAAGCGCAAGGTTGCCATCGGCCTGGTGCTGTCGGCAGCGGTCTGTGCATTCATCTGCGGCGTTACCGAGCCGTTTGAATTCGGCTTTATGTTCCTCGCGCCGGTGCTGTATCTGGTTTACGCGCTGCTGTATGGCGTCTTTGCGTTCATCACCGTGCAGTTGGGCTTCCGCGGCGGCTTCTCGTTCTCGGCAGGCCTGACCGACCTGGTATTCTCCGCTTCGCTTCCAGCGGCGGCGAAAACCTTACTGATTATCCCGCTCGGCATTGCGGCGGCGATTGTGTTCTATATCGTGTTCCGCGTAATGATTACGGCGCTCAACCTCAAGACGCCGGGCCGTGAGGATGACGACATGGACGAAACCAAGGTCGTACTGGCGAATAATGATTTTACCTCGATTGCCAAAACCGTGATGGAGGGCCTTGGCGGCAAGGGCAATATCACCTCGGTTGACAACTGCATCACCCGCCTGCGCCTGGAAATCAAGGATTACACGTTGGTGGACGAGAATACAATCAAATCCGCTGGCGTTGCGGGGGTGATTCGTCCCAGCAAGACCTCGGTACAGGTCATTGTCGGCACGCAGGTACAGCATGTCGCGGACGAATTCAAGAAACTGATGTAAACGCCTTTGGGCGCAGCATCCTGGGGGCGGGCAGCATTGTCTGCCCCCAGTTTTTACAGAAAGAAAAGCATTCGGTTAAAAAAGGAGTTTCTGAAATGAGGATTATTCGAGCAAAGGATTATCAGGATCTCAGCCGCAAGGCGGCGAACATCATCTCGGCACAGGTCATCATCAGGCCGGACAGCGTACTCGGTCTTGCGACCGGCTCGTCGCCGATTGGCACCTACGAGCAGCTGGTCAGATGGTACAACAAGGGCGATATCGATTTTTCAGCCGTCCGAACGGTCAACCTTGATGAATACCGCGGGCTGCCCAAGTCCGATCCGCAGAGCTACGACTATTTTATGCGGGAGCATTTCTTTGACCACGTCAATATCAAGCCGGAAAACATCAACCTGCCGAACGGCGAAGCCCCCGACCCGGACGCAGAATGCGCGCGCTACGACAAGGTGATTGAGAGCCTTGGCGGCGTAGACCTGCAGCTGCTCGGCTGCGGCCACAACGGCCACATCGGTTTCAACGAACCGGGCGAATCCTTCGCCAAGGGGACGCACTGCGTCGATTTGGCAGAACGCACGATTGAGGCAAATAAACGCTTTTTCGCCTCTGCGGACGACGTGCCGCGCCAGGCGTTTTCCATGGGCATCCAGACCATCATGCGCGCCCGCAAGATTCTGATTATCATCTCGGGCGCGGACAAGGCGGAAGCGGTTGCAAAGGGCTTTTTCGGGCCGGTCACGCCGCAGGTGCCCGCTTCGATTTTGCAGCTGCACACGGACGTGATTGCAATTGTCGATGAAGCGGCAATGAGCCTTTGCCCGGAGGCGTAGTCGGCGATGGTCATTCAAAACGCAAGGCTGTTCCAGCCGAACGGAAGCTTCCGGGCTGGCGATTTGTTCATCGAGGATGGGCGGTTTGCCGCCTCGGCGGGCGGCGAGGTGCTGGGCGCGGACGGTTTGACCGCAATCCCGGGGCTGGTGGATTTGCACTTCCACGGCTGCGTCGGTTACGATTTCTGCGACGGCACGCCTGAAGCGTTTGCGGCGATTACCCGGTATGAAGCGTCAGTGGGGGTGGGCGCAGTCTGCCCCGCGACGATGACCTACCCGGAGGAGGTGCTCGGCAGGATTGCCGACGCCGCCGCCGCATGGGAAACCGTCGAGGACGGCGCGGAACTGGTCGGCATCAACATGGAAGGCCCATTCTTCTCGGAGAAAAAGAAGGGCGCGCAAAATGCCGCCTATCTGCACAAGCCCGACGCAGAGATGTTCCGCCGCCTGCAAACGCGCGCGCGCGGGCTGTTCAAGCTTTGCAACATCGCGCCCGAGCTGGACGGCGCGCTCGACTGCATCCGTTCGCTGGCGGGCGAGGTGCGAATCTCGCTGGCGCACACCGACGCCGATTATGACACCGCGAAAGCGGCATATGAAGCAGGCGCGAGGCAGGCGACGCACCTCTATAATGCCATGCCCCCCTATTCGCACCGCGCGCCGGGAGTGATTGGCGCAGCGTGCGATTTTGCGGAAGCAGCGGAGCTGATCGCCGACGGCGTGCACGTGCATCCGTCGGCGGTGCGGCTGACCTTCCGCGCGTTCGGGGACGACCGCGTGATCCTCATCAGCGACAGCATGATGGCGGCAGGAATGCCGGACGGGGAATATTCGCTGGGCGGCCAGCCGGTGACGGTGCGCGGCAATCTGGCAACCCTCGCGGACGGCACGATTGCAGGCTCAGCAACCAATTTGCTAGACTGTATGCGCACGGCGGTGCGGGAAATGGGCATCCCGCTGGGCAGTGCGGTCAAGGCGGCAGCGGTCAACCCGGCGAAGGCGATCGGGGTTTATGACCGGTACGGCAGCTTGGAAATCGGAAAAACGGCGAATGTGATTCTGTTGGACGACGCGCTCGAAGTGAAAGGGATTTTCCTGCGCGGAAAACGGCTCCGTTAAACAAAAGAACCTGTACCCTCCATCTTCGGGAGCGTACAGGTTCTTTTATAATGCCTGCGTGCAAAAAATTGGCTGATGCATGAAAGGTGTAAATGCTCCCGCTGGCGCCAAAATCCGACTCATCTGCACGGTTCAGGCATCCGCCCGCAAAACGGATTCATATGTAGGGGAATGGCTTGCCCCCTCCCGCATAAAACGGTAATTTCCGCACACAGCGGGAGGGGCAAGCCACTCCCCTACTGCTCCATCCGGCCAAAAATCGAACTCGTTCTTGGGCTGGATTTCCGCAT
>CAJUJQ010000160.1 GCA_910586575.1 uncultured Clostridia bacterium
CATCACAAAGGACGACATGATAAACGGCGCGCCCAGCAGGATAATCCGCAGGTAATCGCAGGTATACGGCAAAACCGTCACCGTCGAGCCAAGCGACAGCGCCAGCGGCTCCAGAAAGAACATGCCGGCCGCCGCAATCACCGCGCCCGTCACCAGAGAAAAGAAAAAGCCGGTTGCCGCCATCCGGGAGGCCTCGTCCACTTCCTCCGCGCCCAGCTTGCGCGAGATATCGTTGCCCGATCCGTGCCCGAAGAAAAACCCGCACGCCTGCAAGACCGCCATAAACGAAAATACGACCCCGACCGCCGCCGTAGCCTGCGTGTTGATGCGCCCGACAAAAAAGGTATCGGCCATATTGTAAAAGGACGTGACCAGCATGGAAATAATGGTCGGTAACGCAAGCTCAGGGATGAGCCGCCGAATCGGTGTTTCGGTCATATGGAGGAACTTTTCGTGCATGGTGTTCTGCATGGGGCGCCTTCCTTTCTTTGGGTGACGGGGTCCCGTCCCTGTCCCGGAACAGGCCTGTACCACTATTTTACCACAAAAAGCGCCCATTGGGCAAAAAATTCTGCACAAAAATAAAGACTTCCGTCCCTGCATGGTGTATGCTTGTTGTATCAAAGAAGAAGCCTCCCCAGCCGGGGAGACCCGCAGCGCGGTACGCACCCTGCCGCCGGTCAAAAATTTTTCCCGCATCGGCTGAAACGATTGCCGCACCTGATACGAATATATCTACAGAAGCCCGGAAAGGAGGGAGTCCCCCATGGAGCAGGAACAGCGATGGATCCGGCGCATCCAGCGCCGCGGCAGCCGCAGGGACGCGGACGCGCTCGTCCGCAAATACTACGACGAAATTTTCGCCTATGCCTTCCGGCAGGTCCACGACCGCGAAACCGCGTTTGACCTGACGCAGGAAATCTTTATTTCCGTGCTGCGCTCACTGTGCACCTATGACCCGGGGCGCGCCGCCTTCCGCACCTGGCTTTACCGGGCCGCGACCAATAAAATCATCGACTTCCGCCGCCGTTCGGTCCCTCCCGCTGTCCCGCTCGACGGTTTGCAGCTGCCCAACGAGCAGGATTTTGCGGCGCAGATCGAACAGAAAAGCGTGCTCGAAGCGATTGAACGCTATGTCAGCGGCCTTGACCCCGGCACCCAGCAGGTTTTCCGCCTGCGGCTGTACGGGGAGTACACCTTCCCCGAAATCGCGCAGCTGCTCGGCCTGCCCGAAGCCGCTGTCAAATCCCGTTATTACCGTCTGATGCAGACGCTGCGAAAGGAGTTCCACGATGCGTATTGACTACCCCACCGACGCCGAGCGCGACGCGTCCATCGACGCCATCCTCGCCGCCGGGCTAGACCCCCAGCCGGCCCTCCGGCACGCCCTTGGCGGGCTGTACCGTATCCTGGGGCTGCGCGGCATGCTGTTCGGCGTGTGGGACTGCGTGCTGCTCGCCGTGCTGCTTTCGGGCTGCGCCGCCGTGCCGCTGATGAGCGTGCTGCTCTCCCGCGCCGAGCCGCGCCTGCTGCTCTACCCGCTCACCGGGGGCGCGCCGCTGCTCTATGCCGCGCTGCTGCTGCTCACCTTCTGGAAGGAGGAACAGCTCGGCACGCGCGAGCTGAAAATGACCGTCCTCTACGACCTGCGGCAGCTGACCGCCCTGCGCCTGCTGCTGTTCAGCGGCATGGCTGCGCTGGGCAACGTGCTGCTTGCCGCCTGCGCCGCCGCCTTCTGCCGGGACGCGCTGCTGTTCGCGCAGCTGCTGTCGCTGTCGCTCGGGGCGCTGTGCGTGTATATCGCGCTGACGCTGCTTTGGCTGCTGCGCGTCCCGGCACGGTTCCAGCCGGTGCTGCCCGCGCTTTGGGCGGCACTGTGCCTGCTGCCGCCTGTTTTCCTGCCGGAAGCGCTGCTTGCCGCTTTACTGGACGGCCTGCCGCTGGCGGGTACGGCGCTGCTGGCGGTGCTTGCCGCCGCTACTGCCGGGACGCTGCTGCGCACCTATCTCCTCACCTACAGAAAGGATGACCCTTATGCTTACGGTTGACAATGTCACCAAGAAATACGGCGGCTTTACCGCGCTGGAAGGAGTTTCGCTGACCTTTTCCGAGGGCGTGTATGGGCTGCTCGCCCCAAACGGCGCGGGCAAAACCACGCTGATTAAAATGCTGACCACCCTGCTGTTCCCGACCTCCGGCCAAATCCTGTGGGACGGCACCGAAATCGGCGCGCTGGGCGCGCGTTACCGGGATATCCTCGGCTACCTGCCCCAGCAGTTCGGCTACTACCGGAACGACACGCCCCGGCAGTTCTTACGCTATCTGGCGGCGCTCAAGGGCGTGCCGCGCAGCCGCACCGAGCGCAGGATTGACGAGCTGCTTTCGCTGGTATCGCTCCCGGACGCCGCCGACAAGAAAATGAAGAAGTTTTCGGGCGGGATGCTCCAGCGGGTTGGCATCGCGCAGGCCATGCTGAACGACCCCAAGCTGCTGATTTTGGACGAGCCGACCGCAGGCCTTGACCCCAAGGAGCGGGTACGCTTCCGCAATATCATCCACGCGCTGGCGCAGGACCGTATTGTCATCCTGTCCACGCACATCGTCTCCGATATTGAAACGATTGCCCATCAGGTTGTCATGCTGCGCGACCACCGCCTGTACTGCTGCGAGCCGCCCCAAAGCATTTGCGGCGGGCTGCGCGGCAAGGTATGCGAGCTGCCCGCCGAGGCAGAAGTACGCGTCCCGCACCTGCTGCTCGGCGAACGACAGGACGGCGAAAATACCCTGCACCGCCTGATCTGCGAAACGCCCCCGCTGGGCGCGCGTATCGTTCCCCCCACCTTAGAGGATGTGTTCCTGTACGTCTATCAGGACGAGGAGGGCGGCAATGCGGCTGTTTCGTTTTGAGCTGGGCAAGCTGTTCAGGCTGCCGATGCTGTGGGGGTTTTTGGCGCTCAGTTTGGCGCTGAACGGGCTGTTCCTCATGACCGGCATCCATGGCCGCCCGTGGTATACGTATGTCGCGTCCGTCCTGCCGGTGACGTTCCAGCGGACGGACGACCCCGCCTTCGCCGCCGGATTGGACACGCTGCCCGCCGAGGAATTCCGCGAGGTGCTCCGCGCGCAGGCCGCACAGCCCCGGAACGTGTTTGACGGCATGGACGCCGCCGCCGTCGGGCAGGCGCAGGCGGGGCTGCTCGGCGTCACCGGCAAATGGGCGGATATTTTTGCGCGCAAATACGAGGCATACCAGCCAGTTGCCGACGAAATCGCGGCTTCAGGCGACGCTTATGACGTTTACGCCGCTGAAGCGACGCACGATTATCAGGTGTTTCTGATTGGCGTCATCCTCCACGCGGCGCTCACCGAGGCGCTGCTGCTCGCCGTGCTGCTCACCCTTTACGCCTTCGGCTGCGAGGAGCAGAACCACACCGATTTGCTGGTGTTTTCGACCCGAGCAGGGCGGGCGCTCAACCGGTACAAGCTGGCGGCGGCGCTGTGCGCTTCGCTGCTGTGCTGCCTGCTGCTTTACCTTTTGACGCTTGTCCCATTCGCGCTGCTGTACCGCCTGCGCGACTTCCTCAGCATGCATGTTTCGAGCAGCTTCAACTATATACTGGTCGGCGTGGCGCGGTTCCCGTTCATGGTTTGGAAGCCCTTCCGGCTTGCCGGTTATCTGGGCGCGTCGCTCGCGCTGGGGCTGGCGCTGGTTGCCGTGTTTGTGCTGGGCGCGGCGGTGTGCGGGCTGCTGCTGCGGAATACGTACCTTGCCTTCCTGTTGTGGTTCACCGTGTCGGTCGGGTCGCTGGCGCTGCCCATGCTCTGCGCGGACGCGAAAATCTGGGGCGGCTACTTTCTGGGGCTGTGCCTGCCCGTGCCCGTCTGGCTGGGGCAGCAGGAGTGGTTTACGGTGCAAGGTATCAGCACCTTTTTGCCCTGGCAGGAGACCGTGTGCACATTTGCGAACCTGGCTGTGTTTGCCGTGCTGGTGCTGCTCGCCGCGCGCCGCTTCCGAAGAAAGGATTTGTGCTGATGCGGATTTTGTATTACGAGCTGCGCATAATCTGGCGGCTGCCCGTGGTGCTGGCAATCATATTTTTAGGCGCTGTCCACTACTTTCTCTTCCTGGATTTTGAAATCCGGTTTTTCCCGAACGGGCACCCCGCCGCCGAAAAATACGCGCTTGCGCAGGAATGGACAAAAAAATACGGCTCCACCATGGAGCCGGACGAGTATGCGGACGCGAAGCAAAACTATGCCGCGCTGGCCGCCAAAGCCGACGCGCGGATTGCCGCTGACAGCCGCTTCCGGGCGCACGGGTTTTCCCGCTGGGAGCAGCTCCGAGACGGCGTGCCTGAAGAATACCGCGATACCTATGACTTATTGTTTACCGGGGAATTTGACTTTGTGGGCTACCGGCTGCAAAGCCTGTCCGGCGCGCTGCTTTCCTACGAAACCCAGATACTGCACCCGCGCGTGCAGCGGGAATCCGGGCGCGGGATTTTTCCCGGCCAATGTATTGATAACCTGTCGGAATACCTATGTTGGACAGGCATTTTCGGGATCGTTTCTGTGACCATCCTGCTGGGCGCGTGCGGCACGCGTGAGGACCTCTGCCGGATGCCCGCGATGCTTTGGAGCAGCCGCGCCGGGCGGCATACCGCCTGGTACCAGCTTGCGGCGGCGCTGCTGTCCGCGTCCATCCTGTTCGCGGCGGAGCTGCTGATTTTCGGCGGCATTTACGCGCGGCTCGGGACGCAGTTTTTCTGGGACAGCCCGGTGCAGTCCTTTTTGAACGGCAGCGCCGTTTGGTTCGGCCTGACCTACGGGCAGTATGTTTTGTACTGCCTTGGCTTTGTGCTGGCGCTGATGCTGGGAACCGCCGGGGCGGTATTCACGCTGTCCCATTCGAGCGGGAATTACACCTCCGCGATTATGAAGGCTCTGCCGCTGGCAGCCGGGATGGTTTTCGCGGCGGCATCCATCCTGATGCGCCCCTTCACCGACGGGAACGAGCTGTACCGCCATCTGCACATTTGCGGCGTCGAAGCCGTACTGTGCGGGCCGCTCCTGCTGGCGGGGCTGGGCATTGGATTCCTGTTTGTTCGACACATCCAAAGAAAGGAGCTGTTATAATGCGGATTTTCCTGCATGAGCTGCGCAAGCTTTTGCGCCCTGTCCCGCTGCTGGCGGCTTTGCTGCTGCTGTTTCTTTTTGAACGCGGTCCGTTCGACTATTATCTAAGCACCCTTCCCGGGCAGAGCGAAACCGGCAGCGTCCTGGAAATCTACGTTGGCTGGCGGGAGCAGTACGGCACAACGCTTGACCCGGAGGAACTGCCCCAGATCCGGCAGCAGCTGGACGCGCTGTACGCCGAAGCCGACGAAACCATCGCCCACTGGGACGAAACAAAATGGGCGCAGTGGGCGTCCTTCTCCGACGCGGGCGTCACAAATTACGCGGAATATCAGAAGCTTTTGCAAGAGCTTCCCCAAAACACGCGGGACCTTTCGGCGAACAATGTCGCCGCGCTGCTGCTCGACTCCCGCACAGATTTTTTGCAGATGCGAATCAACGCCGTAAAAAACGTCGTCGAACAATACGGCTTTGAGAAAGAGGGGCTTCTGTCCGCCGAACCGTCCGGCTCTGCGGAATACGCACGCGGTATGCAGATTGCCTCGAACCCCGAAATCATTCATTCCCTGCTGTACAGCCAGCTGATCTATGCGGCACAGGAGAGCGCGGCATACCTTGCAGCCGTGCTTTTGCTGATGCTTGCGGTGATCGTGTCCCCCCGCCTTGTGCGTGACCGGCTTTGCCGTATGCCGCAAACCCAGTGGACAACCCGCACCGGGAGAAAGCTTTCCTGTTATCAGCTTGCGGCGGCGATTGCCTTTTCGGCGATCCTTTCGCTTGGGATAGTACTCGGGTACGGTATCCGGTTCTGCGTCAACTGGCACGTGAACCGCTTTTGGGACTGCATGGCTTATGCGGCTGCCGGCTCGCAGATTCCGTGGTTTGATCTGACTTACGGGCAGTATCTGCTGATTCTGGCGGCGCTGCTGATGGCGTTCGGCGTCGCCTGCGGCGCGCTGATGTACTTCCTGTCGCGGTTCAGCGGAAATTATATCGCCATGCTGCTGAAAGCCATCCCCGGATTCCTGGCGCTGGCCGCGCTGTCGGGACAGGTGTTCCCGCTGTGCTTATATTTCGGCAACCGGCTCAGCGGGCTGTCGGGCATGCCCGGAACGGAACCGGCGGTTACGGCGGCTGTGCTGGTGGGGACGCTGATTCTGGCACGGTCGGCGGCGCGCCGCGACGGGCGGCAGGAGCTTTTGTAGCGTATCTGCCCCTCCCCTACAGAACGGCAATCCTGCATGCGGCAAATGAACGATTCTTAACCGCCCATTTGGGATATCCTGTGCGTGCATGGCGGCGGATATAATGCGGATTCTATATTATCGGCCGTTGGATATCTTTCGTGTGTCGTCCCGGGGTATGCGCCGCGCACATCCGTAAGCCCTAACAGATAATCGACACCGGTTAAAATTTATTTATACCGATACTACCGCATTAGTCTAATAAAAAATTCCTATATTGAAACAATAATAAGTGAATTCGTGCTTTAGATGCAAGGGAAGTGTAATTGTTTTTGCCTTGATGCAGCTAACTCGTAACTAATACGTGCCTAACGACTGAAAATACGCTATGGATTAACAGCCCCCGCCAAGCTATAAAAACCGGTGGGGGCTGCTATTATTTCGTCCCTGCAAGCCTCTGATAGAGCGCCGCCGCGA
>CAJUJQ010000161.1 GCA_910586575.1 uncultured Clostridia bacterium
GCTTAGGGAACGAAGAAGTGTCTTGTATTCCATACGGGTGAATTGGCTTCCCTGGCCAGAGTCGATTCTGGACAAGATTTCCTCCTTCAGACGGACGCTCTCCGCATCCGATCCTTTCCGCTCATAGTAGGGCGTTGACCGGCTGATTCCCAGCAGTTCACACTGGCGGCGTAAGGATAGAGGTTTATTTTTCTGTACTAAGCCTGGGTACCGGCAGTCCGCACTGGCGAAAGCAGTCCTGTAGAAAGTCACGCTCCAGCGTCAGCTGTCCGATGGTTTTCAGCATCTGGTTGGTTTCCTTCTTTCTCCGCGCCCGCTTTTCTGCCTTCCTCGGATTCTCGAAAACTTCGCTCGCGTGATCCAGAAACCCCCGTTTTCAGCTTCGCAGCATATTGGGATTGATGTTGTTTTCATAAGCGATCGTTCCTAATTCCTTCTCGCCTCCCAGTACCTCCAGGACTAATTTCATCTTGAATTGCGGGCTGTACCGCGTCCGTGCCATGGTTCTTTTGCTCCCTCCGTTGGTTTTATTTCATTTTACCATGTTCACGTTCTTTTTCTTAGGCGTGGTCCGAATCCCAGGGACCATTATACTGTGGGTCTGGGGGCTGGCCGTCATGCGCGGGCCATTGGCACTCCAGCAGTGCCAGCTCGTGAAATGCCGCGCGGAAGGAGGAATCCTCCGGGCTGCACGCGTAAACGCCGAATTGGATTTCGCCCATGGCTTCCCATAGATGGCAGACGCGCATTTGATGGAAACGCGTCCCATCCTCCGAGCATTCGAGCCGGAAATCGTTTTCCCGGCGGCTGAGACGGTACCACATGGATTTCACGGACGCGTCAATTTCGGTGGTTGCCCAGTCGGAGTATCCGTGGTTGGTGACGACGCTCCCAAGGTGCTGGATTTGTTCGTTTTCATATTCGATGGACGCTTTCAGCCAGTTTTCACTGTCCAAATAGAGGACAATGCCGCATTGGTCAAAACGGTGATGGCTTTCAAAGTCGGTCTTGACGACGAAGGAAAAATACGGCTCAGCGGTTTTCATTTGCAGCACCGGGGCGTTATCGTTGCGGAAGTGGTAATAGGTACGCTGCCAAAGGTCGGTGTGCGGCTGGGTGATTACTTCAATTCTGCCGTCGCGGATGGTGCAGCTTTTCGGTTCCCGTGTCCAGGTGAAGGCATTCAGGTCGATTTTCATGGCGGCTCCTTTTCGTGAGGGTAGTACACTGCCCGCCGCGAAACCGGCGGGCAGGCCTATTGTTTTTATTTTATTTGCGGGGCTGCATCTGGGTGTCCTTGAGAACAACGTCGTGCGCGCCGCCCTCGACAATCGAGGTCGCTGAAACCAGCGTAATCTTGGCGTTCTTTTGCAGCTCGGGGATGGTCAGCGCGCCGCAGTTGCACATGGTGGAGCGCACCTTGTTGAGCGTCAGCGTGACATTATCTTTCAGGGAACCGGCATAGGGGACATAGGAGTCCACACCCTCCTCAAAGGACAGCTTTTTTGCGCCGCCCATGTCGTAGCGCTGCCAGTTGCGCGCGCGGGAGGAGCCTTCGCCCCAGTATTCCTTCATGAATTGGCCGTTGATATTGACCTTATTCGTGGGGGATTCGTCAAAACGGGAGAAATAACGCCCCAGCATGATGAAATCCGCGCCCATCGCAAGCGCCAGCGTAACGTGGTAGTCCTGGACGATGCCGCCGTCCGAGCAAATCGGCACATAAATGCCGGTTTCCTCAAAATATTCATCGCGTGCCGCCGCGACTTCAATCAGTGCGGTTGCCTGTCCGCGGCCGATGCCCTTCTGTTCGCGGGTGATGCAGATAGAGCCGCCGCCGATGCCGACTTTGACAAAATCCGCGCCCGCTTCTGCCAGGAAACGGAAGCCGTCACGGTCCACGACATTGCCCGCGCCGACCTTGACCTCGTCGCCATAGTGCGCGCGAATCCAATCGATGGTGCGGCTCTGCCATTCGGAGAAGCCCTCGGAGGAGTCGATGCAGAGTGCGTCCGCCCCCGCCTCAATCAGCGCCGGGACACGCTCGGCATAGTCGCGGGTGTTGATGCCCGCGCCGACGATATAACGTTTGTCCTTGTCGAGCAGCTCCAGGGTATTTTCCTTGTGGGTATCGTAGTCCTTGCGGAATACCATATAGACAAGATGCTGGTTTTCATCGACCAGCGGGAGGGAATTCAGCTTGTGGTCCCAGATGATGTTGTTTGCTTCTTTCAGCGTGGTATCAGCCGGTGCGGTAATCAGCTTTTCAAAGGGCGTCATGAAATCGCGTACCACCTCGGTCCCGGTCATGCGCGAAACGCGGTAGTCACGGCTGGTGACAATGCCCAGCAGCCTGCCGTTTGCCGAGCCGTCGTCGGTGACGGCTACGGTCGAATGTCCGGTGCGTTCTTTCAGCGCGAGGATATCATCCAGCGTGGCGTCCGGCTGGATATTGGAATCGGAAACAATAAAGCCCGCTTTATAGGCCTTGACACGGGCGACCATCGCGGCTTCGCTCTCCACACTCTGTGAACCGTAAATAAAGGAAATGCCGCCTTCCCGCGCGAGCGAGATTGCCATGCGGTCATCCGACACCGCCTGCATGATTGCGGAAACCAGCGGGATATTGGCGTAAATCGCCGATTCCTCTCCGCGGCGGAACTTCACGATAGGCGTGCGCAGGCTGACGTTTGCCGGCATACACTCGGCGGAGGAATAGCCCGGAACAAGCAGATATTCGCTGAAGGTATGGGAGGGCTCGGAGAAATAAAATGCCATAGTTTCTTACTTCCTTTCTTTTTGCAGCAATCGGTTACCAATCCATTATTTTATAGTTAGGTATCATTATAGCGAATGCGCACGGAGTTGTAAAGCCTTTCACCTGTCAGAAATTTCATGTTTTTTTCGGCTGTTTTCTATGCAAAGCGCCCACGGTGCGCCGCACGTACGCTCCGCACACGCGGCGCGGCGCATATGGCGGCGGGTTTTTGCATGACGGCTGACCGCGCCTTGGACATGCATAATCGGGTCAAATGCGGATGGGAAAATTTACGATACAGAGACAATATCGATATGTGGCGAAAAGTAATTATTATAGAGCCATGGCCAGAAGGGGGACAGCCTGGAAACGAATGTTTAGCAGTGAATAAGGCTTGCGGATACTGGTTGCAGGCGGTTTTCTTAAATGGGCGTTTTTTTAATGTACGCAGATATCAAACAGAAACGGTTTTTAGAATATTGGAGCAGCATGAGCTATAAACGGAGTTATAAATTATTGTTCTGCGCGAATGAGAAGATGACAATTTTATGAAAAATTATCCGTTATATCGTACAAAAAAACCGGTGAAAAAACTAAAAAGTGCAGAAATTTGTGGTTCGTATTGACAGGCGGAAAAGCGGTTGATATACTTTAGGCTATCGGACGGACGTTTGAAATATTTGCGAACCTGGGAAAGCGCAAACCGGCATAATCATTGGGAACGCAGGCTTTTCTGAATCCTTGATTATGAAGCGGATTCCGTCAGTCGTGTCAGCAAAACAAAGAAGGAAGGATTAACTTGAAAATGAAACCGAAAGGTAAACGTATTGCGACGTTCATGCTGGCCGCAGCCATCGTAACACACCCCATCGGGACGGTAGCTTTTGCCGCTGCAATCCCTCGTTTCTCGGATGTGGCATCGGATCACTGGGCATATCCTTATATCGAGGATATGGTAGGACAGGGCTTTTTTACAGGGACAGGGGGGGAATGCCTTTTCCCCGGAGCAGGGGATGACGCGCGCGATGTTTGTTGTGGTGCTCAGCCGTATGGCGGGCGCGGCAACCGACAACGCGGTTGATTCCGGATTTGCGGATGTGCCGTCCGGCATGTGGTATACAGGCGCTGTAGCCTGGGCCGCGAAAAATGGAATTGTGAGCGGAACCGGCCATAATACTTTTTCGCCAGATATGCAGATTACCCGTGAGCAGCTTGCTGTGCTGATGGTTCGTTTTTGTGAGTACATGGGTGCACCGCTGCCCGCCCAGCAGAGTTCCACCGCATTTACGGATTTTAACAGCGTCAGTGATTACGCGAAGGATGCGGTGCAGATGTGTGCGGCCGCTGGCCTTCTGTCTGGCTATACCGATGGCAGCTTCGGTCCGCAGAAAGCTGCTGCGCGCGCAGAGACTGCCGCAATTTGTTCCAGGCTGCAAAGGAAAACCGCAGAGGGACAGTCAGCAGGCAGTTCTGTGCAGGATGATGCAGAAAACATCTCGGATACTGCTGAAAAGGACACAAAAAAGGATCAAAACAGCGAGAGTGAAAAGGATAAAAACCAGGGAAGCACCAGCGGAAACAGACGTCCGAATACCGGCGGCAGCGGTAGCGGGAATGTTAGCCAGCCTGATCCCTACGAGCTGATATTGGCTTTGGAACATCCAGATCTGGTTTCGATAGATAACCGTGGTAAGCGTATTACGGCAGTCTCCGGCGCAAGTGTAGATGATATCAAGGCGCAGGTAGCGATGAAGAACCCTGCCATAGAATTTACCCTGAATGTCATCGACTGGCTGAATGAGGAAAAAGAATCCGGCAACAACCGCGATCTGTTGACAACCGGCGACCGTTTGGTCATCAGTGTGAACGGCCAGGAGCGGGTATACACAATCGATGTGCCTAACAGGGAGGCTGACAGCCATTACTGGGATACTGCAACCTATAATGAGATTTTGGCTCGGGTGGGAGCAAACCTACCTATATTCGGCAGCGCGGTATATGATATTACCAGTGAAAAATACGCTGATGATTTAAGGACGATAGAGATTGACGGAGAAGAGGTCGATGACTACACCCAGGTATTCCGTGAGGCCATCCGGGAATGCACGAGGAACGGTGGCGGCACAGTGCTTGTCCCCGCGCGTGAGAAAAGTTATTATACGGGATCCATTCAGCTTGACGATAATGTAAACCTTCATGTGGAAGCGGGTGCTACCGTTGATTTCGTCCCGATTTCCACGTTGGAGTATTATCCACGGGCTTTGGTAAGCTATGAGGGGATTGATTACTATGGCTATTCCACCCCGATTTATGCGTATCAGAAGAAAAATGTGGCTGTTACTGGCGGCGGCGTCATCGGAGTTACCGATGCCAGCAAATGGGCCGGGGATAAAGAGGTCCTCCAGCGTTGGAATTATTCCAATACGCCGGTGGAGATGCGGGACGCTACTGCGGACGGCAATACAATGCCCCCGGTGCTCCTGCAAATGTATGATTGTGAAAATGTGCGTATTTCTGAAATTACGCTGGGTAATGCGCCCTTCTGGACGATGAACCTTGTGCTGTGCGAAAATGTACTGATCCGTGGGGTTGAAACCACCAGTATCAGCTCCAACAGCGATGGATGCGATCCTGAATCCTGCCGGTATGTCGTGATTGAAAACTGCCGCTTCGCAAATAAGGACGACAATATTGCGCTGAAATCCGGTCGAGGAAATAACGGGAAGCTGAGAGGCCAGGCTACCGAGTATGTTATCATTCGCGGGAACGAGTTTTATCAGGGGTCTGGTATCAGTATTGGCAGCGAGTCCGCTGGCGGCGTCAACGATATTTTCGTGGAGAACAATTTCTATAACGGCAGAGTCGGTGATTTTAATAATCCGGAGACAGGGAAGAAGGATCTTCGCGCCCGTGATGCTTTCCGCATCAAATATGCAAACAGCATGGACGCGGTGTTTGAGAATATTTATTTCCGCAACTGCGCAATGGGCGGCTTTGGTGATAACCTGATTTTGATTGAATATGTCAGCAATGATTACATGCTCAGTGTAACGGGACAGGGAACAGACAGCATGTCCTATGTGCCGGTTATGCGCAATATTGCAATGTCTAACATGTTCAGCGTGCCTAACCGGTTCGGAGAGATGGACAGCCTGTTCCGGAATGATTTGGTTGAGGCCGAAAGCGAGGATCTGCGGCCTATAGACGGACTGTATTTGAAGGATATCAATTTAATTTCCAGTAATTGTGATCCGAATGAGCGAGGGGTAATGAAAATCCACAATGTGCTTGATTTCCATATGGATAATGTAAGGGTCAACGGAGTGGAGCTGCGCGCCGAAGAACGGCCCATTGTGATTACCGATGTGGAAGTGAATGGCACGGCGTTGAATCATAACGACACCACTGATGTAGTATCAGAAGGTGAGGATGGCACACTGGTTGTTACCGGCACGATTCAAACGGAGATCGAGAATTTCGAGAGTATAGGCTCAGTATGGGTTTCTTATGATGAAGATCCTTTACGCGCAGAAGCAGAGATGGTACGCGAGGGCAATGCAATTCGGTTTACTGCTGAATTGGATGGCGTTGGTGCAAATGAGCATGATTTGGCTGTTGTTGCAAAATCCAACAAGCTGCCGGGCCGTTATCCGGATGAGAATGCTGAGCGAGAAATCAATTTTGCGCCCGCTATTGCGTCTAATCAGTACCATATTGATGTAGACGGTGATTTCCGGGCTATGGATCTTGAGATTACCTTTGAACCGGAGGCGCCCCAAACGCATATTTCCCCGATGCTGCATATTGGCGAAGAAGTGGTTGTGTCCGTATCTGCGAAAGATGCAAAAACCGGCGAAGCAGTGACTGGCTTTACATTGGAGGCAATCGACAAAACCAATAAGGGGTGGGTTACGCTTGCGGTTGATGATGAAGCCGGAACCGTGACAGTGACCGCTGTTAAGGTAAATAAAGGAAACAATACAAATGCGAATCAAGAGTTGTAAATCGCAAAACAACACGTTCTATTTGATATGTTCG
>CAJUJQ010000162.1 GCA_910586575.1 uncultured Clostridia bacterium
TTCTCTGCTCTTTTGCGCTGTTTGTCTACCCTTTTCTACTCTTGATTCGCATTGAAAATGAACTCTGTAGGCATTGATGCGTCCAAAGGGAAGAGCACCGTCGCCGTCATTCGCCCTGGCGGCGAGGTGTCCATGCCACCTTTTGAGGTGAATCACACCATCGTGAACTGGGCGCTTTGACGGAGCGGCTCAGAAGTCCGGATGGTGAGATTCATAAGGATTTCCTCTGCCAGACAGACTCGTTCGCTTTTGCTTTCTTTTCCATTTCCATCTTCACTTTCCTTTTTTCTCTATTTTATCACATTCCTCCTCTGCTTGTTACACACTTTATTTTACACTCCCGTATCGATACGAGTGGCCCTTGAACAAAATCGATCACGCAGTGGTTCTGTTCCCCTATCCGGCTGACGCAATAGGCAAAAAAAGTGCCCTTCGAGTATTCCTAATGCTCTGATTCGTCCCTGTCTGATGCGGTGATCTTGGAATACTATTCTCACCGCTGGCCGATTGAGGTCATATTCTGTTCTCACAAGCGCCGCATGGGCTTGAAGAGTTTCGTGGTCAGGTCTGCCAAGGCCATTGACCGTTTGCTGCTTATCCTTGCTCTTGCACATTTCTTCTTTTCCTGTGGCCTTGGCCGTATTTTACCCTTTCACTCCGGTCTCCAACTCTGTCGGTCTGCTTTCGTCAAATTCTGAATTTGCCCATTCAATCGTTAATAGCGGCATCCCTCCAGCAAATCGCTCTTCATCTGCCAGAGCTTCTTGGACAAATCGACGAAATACGCCTGTGGGTTCTCGAAGCGTTTGACCGACTCCCAAAGCGTCCCCATCTGCCGGATGCAGTAATCGCGGATCTCGTGCACGCTGGGCGATTCGTAAACCCGCACGCCCTTCTTGAATATCTGCACCTGAAGCGGCTTCGCGGTGTAGTCGTGCACCGTCTTTTTCTTCCAGGTGTGGATGGGGTGGAACAGGGTATAGGGCTTGCCCGGGTCGATGACCTCGTCATAGGTTGTCAGCACGTCGCCGATTGCTTTGTGGGTGCGGTTGTCATACAGGCGGTACAGCTTTTTAAAGTGCGGGGTCGTGATTTTCTCGACGTTTTCTGAAACCTTAATTTTCGGGATAATCTGCCCGATCGAATTCTCGACCGCGACCAGCTTATAAACGCCGCCAAAGACTGGCTCGGATTTTGAAGTAATCAGCCGTTCGCCAATGCCAAAGGAATCAATCCGCGCCCCCTGCCCGAGCAGGTCGCGCACCAGGTATTCGTCCAGCGAGTTGGACGCCATAATCTGCACATCCGGGAAGCCAGCCTCATCCAACAGCTCACGCGCCTTGATGGACAGGTAAGCGATATCGCCCGAGTCCAGGCGGATGGCCTTGGGGCGCACGCCCATCGGCGCAAGCACCTCCTTGGCGACGCGGATGGCGTTCGGCACGCCTGACTTGAGCACGTTATAGGTATCCACCAGGAAAGTACAGTTATTCGGATAGGTCTGCGCGTAAGCTTTGAACGCTTCGTACTCTGAGTCGAACATCTGCACCCAGGAATGTGCCATCGTGCCGCCCGCCGGAATATTGTAATCGCGGTCCGCCAGCGCGCACGCCGTACCGTCGCAGCCGCCGATATACGCCGCCCGCGCCCCGAAGATTGCGCCCGACGCGCCCTGCGCCCGGCGCGAACCGAATTCCAGCACGACCTTGCCGCGCGCCGCGCGCCGGATACGGCTGGATTTGGTGGCAATCAGTGTCTGATGGTTGACGGTCAGCAGGATCATCGTCTCGACAAACTGAGCCTGTACCATGGGGCCTGCAACCGTAACAATCGGCTCGCCGGGGAATACCGGCGTGCCCTCGGGCACCGCCCACACGTCACACTCGAACTTGAAATCCTTTAAATATGCAAGGAATGCTTCCGAGAAGCACTTCCGTCCCCGCAGGTATTCGATATCCTCGTCCGAGAATGTCAGGTTTTCAAAGTAGTTGATAAGCTGCTCTACGCCTGCCATAATCGCGTATCCGCCGCCATCCGGCACCCGCCGGAAAAACATGTCGAAATACGCCCGGCGGTCGGCCATCCCATGCTCAAAATAGCCGTTTGCCATCGTAAATTCGTAGAAATCCGTCAGCATTGTTAAGTTCTTTTCGGTCATATTCGTACCCTCTTTGTTTTCACGGGGCGGCTTGCCCCCGCCCGTTTACTGAGGTGTAAAGACACCCCTTGCAAACATCATAGTACATTTTCACCAAAAACGCAAGCCCTAAAACGCCCTGTTTCCTCTTTTTCTTGGATGATTCATACATGGTGTGCATATTTATTCATTTTTAAAAATAATTATAAATTTTGCTTGCATTTATCTGTGCTCCGTATTATAATAGGGGCATTGAAAAAAAAGAAAACCATGGAGGATTCAAAAAAATGGCAAAAGAATACAAAAAGATTGTGCTCGCCTACTCCGGCGGCCTGGATACTTCCATCATCATCCCGTGGCTGAAGGAAAACTACAACAACCCGGAAATCATCGCGGTTTCCGGCGACGTAGGCCAGGGCACCGAGCTGGACGGCCTGGAAGAAAAGGCGCTTAAGACCGGCGCTTCCAAGCTGATTGTCGCCGACCTGACCGATGAGATGTGCGACGACGTGATTGTCCCGTCCATGAAGGCGGGCGCGCGTTACGAAACCTACCTGCTGGGTACCGCCTTTGCGCGCCCGATTATCGCAAAGAAGCTGGTCGAGGTTGCGCTGGACGAGGGCGCGGACGCGATCTGCCACGGCTGCACCGGCAAGGGCAACGACCAGGTGCGTTTCGAGCTTGCCATCAAGCGCTTTGCGCCCCAGATGGGCATTATCGCGCCGTGGCGTGAGTGGGATATCAAGTCCCGCGACGAGGAAATCGATTACGCCGAAGCGCACAATATCCCGCTGAAAATCACCCGCGAAACCAGCTATTCCAAGGACAAGAACCTGTGGCACCTGTCCCATGAAGGGCTGGATTTGGAGGACCCCTCCAACGAGCCGGATCTGGATAAAGAGGGTTTCCTGGAAATGGGCGTTTCCCCGTTCAAGGCGCCCGACAAGCCGGCCTATGTGACCATCGACTTTGAAAAGGGCGTACCGGTTGCGCTGGACGGCGAAAAGATGAAGGTTTCCGACATCATCCGCAAGCTCAACAAGCTGGGCGGTGACAACGGCATCGGCATCATTGACATTGTCGAAAACCGTCTGGTCGGCATGAAGGACCGCGGCATTTATGAGACCCCGGGCGGTACCATCCTGTACGCCGCGCACGAGCAGCTCGAAATGATTACCGTCGATAAGGACACCCTGCACGAAAAGCAGAAGCTCGCCGTTGACTTTGCCGACCTGGTTTATAACGGCAAATGGTTCAGCCCGCTGCGCGAGGCGCTGAGCGCGTTTGTTGACAAGACACAGGAATATGTCACCGGCTCGGTCAAGATGAAGCTTTACAAGGGCAACATCATCCCGGCGGGCATGACCTCCCCCTGCTCCCTGTACTCCGAGGAGCTTGCGACCTTTGACGCGAGCGACTACGACCAGAAGGACTCCAAGGGCTTTATCAACCTTTGGGGCCTGCCGGATACCGTTCAGGCACTCCGCGCACAGGGCAAGCTGGGCAAGTAAAAAGATTTTTAAGATACGGCGCGGGCAGGGCAGGCATCCTGCCCGTTTGCCGGTTTACGACAGGAGAACGACTATGGCAAAAATGTGGGCGGGACGGTTCCAAAAGGAGACCGACGCCGTTGTAAACGACTTTAATTCCTCCATCCTGTTCGATAGCCGTATGTTCCGTGAGGATATCGAGGGTTCGCTGGCGCACTCCACGATGCTGGCGAAACAGGGCATCATTTCCGAGAATGACCGCGCGCTGATCCATCAAGGGCTGAAAGGCATCCTCACCGATTTGGAACGGGGCAGGATTTCCCTTTCCCCCGAGAAATACGAGGATATCCATATGGCGGTCGAGCAGCTGCTGACCGAGCGCATCGGCGACGCGGGCAAGCGCCTGCACACCGCCCGTTCGCGCAATGACCAGGTTGCGCTGGATATGCGCTTGTATACCCGGAAGGAAATTAAAAACATCCGTTCTTTGGTGCTTGATTTCATGCGGGTTCTGGTGGGCAAGGCGAAGGGCAATCTGCACACCGTCATGCCGGGCTATACCCACTTGCAGCGCGCGCAGCCGATTACCTTTGCGCACCACCTGATGGCTTATGCCAATATGCTCCGCCGCGACGTGCTCCGGCTGGGGAACTGTCTGGGGCTGATGGAGGAATGCCCGCTCGGTTCGGGCGCGCTGGCCGGGACGACCTACCCCATCGACCGCGGGGAGACCGCCCGCCTGCTGCACTTTGCCGCGCCGATGGACAATTCCCTCGACGGCGTTGCTGACCGCGATTACTGCATTGAGCTTTGCGCGGCGCTGTCCATCCTGATGCTGCACCTGTCCCGCCTGAGCGAGGAGGTTGTCGCATGGTGCTCATGGGAGTTCAAATTCATTGAGCTGGACGACGCTTATTCGACCGGGTCTTCCATTATGCCGCAGAAGAAAAACCCCGATGTGTGCGAGCTGATCCGCGGCAAGACCGGCCGGGTTTACGGCAGCCTGACGGCGCTGCTGACCCAGATGAAGGGGCTTCCGCTGGCGTACAACAAGGATATGCAGGAGGATAAAGAAGCCGTTTTCGACGCGGTTGACACCGCGAAAATGTGCTTGCAGGTCTTTGCGCCCATGTTTGAGACCATGACCGTCCTGCCCGAAAACATGAAGAAAGCGGCGTACCGGGGCTTTATCAACGCCACCGACTGCGCCGATTATCTGACCAAGAAGGGTGTGCCGTTCCGCGACGCGTACAAGGCGACCGGGACGCTGGTGGCGCGCTGCATCGAGCTGAACACGACGCTGGACGCGCTGCCGATTGAGGAATATAAGTTCATTTCGGACGAGTTCGGCGAGGACGTCTATCACGCAATTGACCTGAACACCTGCGTCGCGGAACGCCGTTCGATTGGCGGGCCTGCGCCCGAGGAGGTCTCGCGGCAAATCGCCAAGATAGAAAGGTTTATCGAAGATGAATCACAAGCCTAAGATTTATATAGACGGCAAGGAAGGCACGACCGGCCTGCAAATCTATGACCGGCTCGGCGGGCGCGGCGATATCGGGCTGCTGCTTATCGACGAGGGGAAACGCAAGGATACCGAGGAGCGCCGCAGGCTGCTGAACGCCGCCGACCTGGTATTCCTCTGCCTGCCCGACGCGGCGGCAGTGGAAGCGGTTGCGCTGATTGACAACCCGGAAACCCGTGTGATTGACGCTTCAACCGCGCACCGCACCGCACCCGGCTGGGATTACGGCTTCGCGGAGCTGTCCCCGGCGCGGCGGGAAGCGATTGCCTGCTCGAAGCGCGTCGCAAACCCCGGCTGCCACGCAAGCGGCTTCATTTCGTCCGTGTACCCGCTGGTACAGGGCGGCATAGTCCCGGCGGATTTCATGTTCGCCTGCTCGTCGCTGACCGGCTACACCGGCGGCGGCAAGAAGCTGATTGCCGAGTATGAAGCCCCCGGGCGTGACCCGCGCCACGTCTCCCACCGTATTTACGGGCTGGCCCTCCAGCACAAGCACCTGCCCGAAATGCAGCATGTATGCGGGCTGAAAAACGCGCCGGTATTCGTGCCCATTTTGGGTGATTTCCCGCAGGGCATGGCGACGACCGTTTTCCTGCCGGGGTATGAGCCGGAGCGCATCCATGAGGCGCTTACAAAGCATTACGAAGGGCAAAAGCTGGTGAGCGTAGCGCCGCTTGGATATACCGAGCCGGTGATTTACGCCAGCACCAAAGCCGGGAAAAACGACCTGGAACTGATTGTAACCGGTACCGGGAAGCAAACGATTGTGACCGCGCTGTTTGACAACCTCGGCAAGGGGGCGTCCGGCGCGGCGGTGCAGAATATGAACCTGATGCTCGGTTTCGAGGAAACCACCGGGCTGCTTCCCTGAACGCTGACAGGCCGGTCATTCAAATGATAAATTTTGCTCTGTAAGGGCGTGCCATCCCCGTCCCGCCCGCGGGCGATGGAGGGGATTCCGCCCCTTGGGCGCCGTCTGCGTAAGACCGAGTGCAGGGCAGCGCCCCCGCTGCGGGGGCGAAAAACGAACCACAAGAGAAGGAAGAAACTACAATGTTGGAAGCAATTCACGGCGGCGTCTGCGCGGCGCAGGGCTTCACGGCGGGGGCAACCCGCTGCGGGGTCAAGGCGAGCAGCGCAAAGGACGATACCGCGATCATTTTATCCGCCGCCCCCTGCGCGGCGGCGGCAACCTATACAAGCAACAAAGTTAAGGCGTCCCCGCTGCATGTCACGCGGGAGCACCTGGAAAACGGCACGGCGCGTGCCATTATCGCAAACTCAGGCAACGCGAACGCCTGCGCCCCCGACGGCATGGAGAATGCCCGCCGGGAAGCGGCGGCAGCCGCCAAGCTGCTTGGGCTGGACGAAAGCGACGTAATTGTCGCTTCTACCGGCGTAATTGGCCAGCGGCTGAATATCGAGTGCATTGAGCAGAATTTGCATAACCTTACCCTTTCGGCGGATGGTTCAGACGCGGCGGAAAACGCCATCATGACCACCGACACCAAGCTGAAAACGGCGGCGTTTGAATTCCTGGCGGGCGGCAAAAACTGCAAAATCGGCGGTATTTGCAAAGGTTCCGGCATGATCCACCCCAATATGGGCACCATGCTGGCGTTTATTACCA
>CAJUJQ010000163.1 GCA_910586575.1 uncultured Clostridia bacterium
CCGCCCGCCGCGCAGGCGAACCGAACGGCAAACTTTAACGCACACGAGTATAAATATTGTTTTTAAAGCGGCATAACTGCTTTAGCCGTAAAAAAGGCCGCCCCCCAAACGCGCGGGCGTTCGGAGGGCGGCAAAGGCTTGCAAAACCGGTTAGCAGCTTTTAACGGTCCATTAGAATCAGGTTTTGGATTTGGTTGCGCCCCGTGCCGCTTTGCAGCAGATAGACGCTGTAAATGGCGTTGCTGGTGACGTTTAGGTACAGTGAGCCGAAGGTCTCATACGGCGGGTACATGCCCAGCCATGCGGAATCCAGCGTTTCGATATCGGCGTAAGCCGGCATCGGCGCCATATTGGTATCCGCGTAGAAGAACTGGTACGTGCCCGGCATAATGCGCTTGAACGCGCCGACTTCCTTAAACCGAAGGTCACTGTACACGACGCGCCCGTCGCTCATCAGCACGTCAAGCGGCCCGCTGTTGATTGCCAGGTTGCCAATGCGGAAGCTCGAATAGCCGTTGCCGGGAGGGCAGCAGGTATCGGTAATCTGCATCAAATCCAATCCGCCCGCCGTGTTGATAATCGCAATTGTGGAAATCGAGTTCGCCTGGAACGGCATGGTTTTCTGGATGTAGACATAGCCGTCCGTGCCGACAACGCTCACCGTCCGGTAGCCTGCCCGCACCTGCCCGTAGCTGCTCGCCGAGGCGTAATTCAGCAGGTTGACAAAGCGGTTGTTGCCCACCAGCACCCGGAACGCCGGGTAATTATACGCCGCGTTCAGGAACCGCACCTTGGCAGAGCCGGATAAAATCGTGCCGATGATGCTCGGCAGGATGGAGGTTCCGGTATTCCAGCCGTTGTTGCCGGGATAGACGGGGCCGCCTTCGCCGGGGTTCGGCAGCGGAATCACGGGGGTGCCCGCGATGTCATTGCCGGGATAGACGGGGCCGCCCTCGCCCGGGTTCGGCAGCGGGATGACCGGGGTGCCCGCAAGGTCGTCGCCGGGATAGACGGGGCCGCCCTCGCCCGGGTTCGGCAGCGGAATCACGGGGGTGCCCGCGAGGTCGTCGCCGGGATAGACAGGGCCGCCCTCGCCCGGGTTCGGCAGCGGAATGACAGGCTCCGCCCCCCTTGCAGACGCGGCCTGATTTTCAGACATATAATTTTCTTGTGCCATATTCGGTAAGCCGGAACAGCGTTCCGGCATCCTCCTTTCAGATGATACTGCATCATCTTATGCGGAGGGGGTGGGAGCCGTTCTCGCTGTCAGGCTAAGTCGTCGCGCAGCGCGTCAATGATATTTTCCTTCTTGATTTTGCTGACCGAATACAGCATGGTAACGAACACAATCAACAGGATGCTGAAAATGCTAATCCCGGTTGCACCCCATGGAATGGTAAGACTGATTTCTTCCGCGCCGCCCGCGAACATCCCCTTATAAATCAGGTACGAGGACAGCAGCGAAAGCGGTATCCCGAGCAACAGCGCCCGCAGCCCATAAAAGGCGCATTCAAAATTCATCATTTTTTGAAAGCTCCGGTCCGACATGCCGACCGAACGCAGCATGGCAAGCTCCCGCCTGCGCAGTTTGATATTGGTCGAAATCGTATTGAATACATTTGCCGCCGCAATCAGCGAAATCATCACAATAAACGCATAGGCGAATACGTTGGCTATGAAAATCATGTTAGTATTTTGCGAGCTCATTTGGCTCATGTTCAGGAGCGTGTAACCAGCGGAAGGCCTCGCGCCGGACAGGATATCCCGCATGCCCGCCTCAGACTTGGACGGGTGGTCCGACTGGAAGGTCATGCCCTTGCCTTCGAGCAGCAGGCTGACGCCTTCAAATTGGTGCTTCATTTCCCAGGGCGCGGCCGCTATAAAGAAATACGGCTGGTCGTCCGGCGCGGTGATGTCCGTCACCGCGTCATAGGGCACGAAGGTTTCCAGCCGGAGCGTGACCGCCTTTGGCTGCGCGGCGGGGTCCTCCGGGGTCAGCGTTACATCGATTCCCGCGCCGCTGAACATATCGGTAAATTCGTCCAGCTCAATCATGCGGTTTCGGTTTTGAATATCGATTTTGGCGGTGGAGAGCAGCGGCGCGCCCTCCCCGGAAAAGTCCGCCTCGGACAGCCCGGCACGCTCGATCAGCGCTTTCCAGCGCGGTTCGTCCAGGAACTGGATTTGCAGGCGCAGCGGGTATTCCTCCGCTTCGCCCATGACCGAGCGGAACTGCTCCGTGCAGCGCTCCGCCGGGATGGTGCACGCGTACCGGCGTACCTCCTGATAGCCGCTGCCGGTGACGCTGTCCACCGTTTTTAACTGCTCGTAGAGCGACAGGAATTCCTCGTCGGGCAGATTCTTGGCGGACAACGATAAATCGATATCGGTATAAACAATCGCCGCCTCGGACGCTTGCCGGAGGTAAATCACAAAGGCGTTTGTCGAGACGAACAGCAACATACTCAGTGTGAGCGAAAGCACAATGCTGCGGTAGCGCTTGTGGTTGCGCTTGAAGTTCTTGAGCGCCAGCGTCCCCTCAAATCCGAACAGCCGGCCCGACAGCCGGGAAACCTTCATCGCCCCGGCTTCGACCTTGATTTCCCCGGTCTGGCGGATGCAGTCCATCACCGGCACAGAAACTGCCTTCTTCGCAGGGATATACGCCGAAATCAGGATTGTAACCAGCGCAATCACCGCCGCCGCGAGGATGGCAGGGGGAGAGACTACCAGCGTCAGCGGATTGCTGTACATCAAGCCCTGAAAGTTGCGCTCCACCAGCGCAATCATCGCGCGGATAGCCGCCAGCCCCAGCACGATGCCGAGCGGGATGCCTGCCGCGCCAATGCACAAGCCCTCAAACAGCACCGAGACGCGCAGCTGCCGTTCGGTCGCGCCGACCGACAGCAGGATTCCCAGCTGATGGGTGCGCTCGTTCAGCGAGATATTGAACGCGTTGTGAATCAGGAAAACCGAGCCGATCGTAATAATGGCAATCACCACGCCGCCGACCGCCAGCATCAGGGTTGTAAAGATTTTATCACCGGAAAGCCCCATGAAACGAAGCACATTATCATTGAGCACCGAATGACAGCCGGCCGCCGTGCGCTCCCGGTAGGAATGTACCTTTGATGGCTTCCCAAGTGTCACAAAGACCGAATAACTGCTTGCCGCCGGTGCGTTGTCCACCCGTGTTATCAGGGTGAAACCCGGCGCGCTGCCCGGCTCGTACTGCGGGTGCTGGCACACGCCAACGACCGTAAAGCGCCGCGTCCCGCGCGGGGTAAAGGTTTCCTGTGCGTCGTAGCGGTCGGCCTGCCCGAGCGGGCGCCCGTCCTGGCTGCGCTCGCCGAGCGTCAGCGTGATTTCGCTGCCTTCCGCCAGGGAAACGCCGCCGGTTGCCTGCACGCCGCCGGACACAATCACTTCGCTGTCATTCTCCGGCAGCCTGCCCGAAATCACGTTGACCGGCAGGCTTTGGAACGCTTTTTCGTTATAGCCGGTCACAAACAGATAGGGTTTGTCCGGATTTTGGCTTCCTTCCAGCACCGCGTAGCCGAGGTTCTCTGCGCAGGCAGCGTCCAGCACGTTTTCATCCTGCGTGCGCGCCTTCACAAACTCGTCGGATACGTCGAAAAATCCAACGTGCCAGCCGCCGTACCGCTCCGCCGCGCCCTTTGCCATGTAGTCCAGAAGCGAGATGCCAAAGGAGGTCACCCCGGTCAGCAGCGCCGCCGACAGCACGACGCCAATCACCGTAACCACCGTGCGCGCGCGGCTTTTCACCAATCCCTGAAGGGCGATTTTATGAAAGATGTTCATGGGCGCGCCGCCTGCCTTTCGTCCCGCACGATGCGGCCATCCGAAACGGTAACAATCCGGTTGGCCTGCAAGGCGATGTTCTCATCGTGGGTGACCAAAATCAGCGTTTGCCCATACTTTTGGTGGCTTAATTTTAACAGGCGGATAATCTCGAAGCTGTTCCGGCTGTCCAGTGAACCGGTCGGCTCATCCGCTAGGCACACCTGCGGCGCGTTCATCAATGCGCGGCCAATCGCGACGCGCTGCTGCTGCCCGCCCGAAAGCTGGTTCGGCAAATGGGTGCGGCGCTCCTCCAGGCCGAGCAGCTCGAGCAGCTCCTCGAGACGCTCCCGGTTGACCTTGCGCCGGTCCATGAGGATGGGAAGCGTGATGTTTTCCACCACGTTCAGGGTGGGAATTAAGTTGTGGAACTGATAAATCAGCCCGACCTGGCGGCGGCGGAAAACCGCAAGCTTCTCATTGCTTTGCGCGTAAACGTCCTGCCCGTCGAGACAAACCTTGCCGCCGGTCGGCACGTCTATCCCGGCGATGATGTGCAGCAGCGTCGATTTCCCCGAGCCGGAGGAACCAATGATGGAAACGAAATCCCCGCGTTCGATTTCCAGCGAAACATGGTCGAGCGCGACAACCTGGTTCCCAGGGTCGCCGTAGATCTTGGAAAGGTTTTCAATCTTCAAAAAGCCCATTCTGCAAAACTCCTTTTTCTATGATATGCTTTTATCATAGCCGGTTCCGCTGACAGGGCGGTGACTTTCCGGTGACAATTCTGTCACTTCAGGAACTGATCAATAACTTGCGACAATCGCCTGCATCTTCTTCCGCCATACCGCGCCCGGTTTCTTTGACAAGCGGCAGCCTGCGGAAAAACGCCTTGTCTGGCGAAAGAATCTGCGGCGCGCTTGTCACAATTTATTTCTTCACAGTTCCTTAGGGAAGCGAATCAGGAACAGCGCGCCGCCCTCCGGGTGGTTCCGTGCCGTGACCGTGCCGCCCTGCCGCGTGATAATCGTCCGGCACAGCGCCAGCCCGATCCCACAGCCCGCCGTTCCCGTATTTTTCCCGCGGTAGAAACGCTCAAACAGGTTCGGCAAATCCTCCGCGGAAAAGCCCGCGCCGCTGTCCCGGATATGCAGCTCGGTAGAAAGCGGCGTGTCCGTACACGTAACCTCTATCACGCCGTTTTCCCCGGCGCTTTCCATGCAGTTTTTCAGGATGTTTTGCAGGGCTTCGGCCAGCCAGCCCGCGTCACAGGTGATGCTGACACCCTCCGGGACCGCCGTCCGAACCGTAATGCCACGCAGCTCCATCGGGATTTGCAGCGGGCGCAGCGCTGCCTGTACCAGCCGCCCGACCCCGGCCCTTTCCGGTTGGAATACCACAATCCCCGCGTCCAGCCGGGACAGCTTGAGCAGCGCGGTCAGCAGGTAGTCCATGCGCGAGAGCAGCCCCTCCGCTTCGCGCAGCAGGTCCCCGCGCGCGCGTTTCTTTGGCTCGTCCGCCAGCAGCGACAGGATGATATTCACCGAGGTCAGCGGCGTGCGCAGCTGGTGCGCGATATCCGCCAGTGAGTCGGCGAGATGTTCCTTTTCCCGCTTGAGGGATTCGTTTTGCTGCCGGATGCGCAGGGTCATTTTGGTGATTTCGCTTTGCAGGATGGAAAGCTCCCCTTCCTCCGCGTCCTCGATGAATAACCGGTCACTGTTGTGCAGCACCAGGTCGATTTGCTCCGAAAGCCGCGCGATGCGCCGGTAACGTTTGCGCGTGAAGCAAAAAACCACCGTCCCCAGCACAGCGGCGCAAAGCAGCGCCATCCATCCCGCTGCCGGGTGCACCGCGAACCCCGCCGCCGTCAGGCACGCTGACAGCGCGCAGAAGATTGCCGCCGCCTGCCGCAGCTCCTTATTCCGCAGCATGCGCGTCCCCCAGACGGTAGCCCGTGCCACGCACGGTCAGGATAATTTTCGGGCTGGATGGGTCGTCCTCGATTTTCTCGCGCAGGCGCTTGATATAGACCGTCAGTGTGTTGTCGTTGACGAATTCCCCCGCCGCGTCCCATAGCTCGTCCAGCAGCTTGCCCCGCGTGAGGATGCTTTTCGGGTTGCTCAGGAATACCAGCAGCAGCCGGTATTCCAGCGCCGACAGGAACAGCTCCTTGCCGCCCTTCCGTACCACCCCGCTGGATGGGTCCGCTTGCAGCCCCTGGATTTCAAATACTGAACCGGCGCGGCTGTTCTTGCGCAGCGCCGCACCAATCCGCGCGACCAGCTCCCGTGGGCGGAATGGCTTGATCACATAGTCGTCCGCACCCAGGTTTAATCCGGTTACGACGCTCGATTCGTCGCCGGAGGCGGTCAGGAAAATGACCGGGATGTGCTGCGCTGCCTTGATTTCTGTGCAGAGCGGGAAGCCGTTCCCGTCCGAAAGCGAGATGTCAACCAGCGCCAGGTCGAAACGCTTCTGCGATAGCAAAGCGCGCGCTTCCCGGCAGGTCGGGGCGTGGGCCACCCCGTAGCCCTCGCCCTGTAACAGCCGGGTTAGGTTGCGGGCAATCGCGTGGTCGTCCTCGATGAGGAATATTTCTTTCATGGTTGTTCCACCAGCCTTTTTTTGTGGTCTGCGCGCGGCTTGCTTGGATTGCCGCACACGCGCGAAGCCCGCGGGGGAGGGGAGACCCCTGGAATCGGTTTGGTGATTGATTATACCATATTTGGACCGGGTTTACAATAGATTTGTTCGGGCGGTGGGCTGTTTATAAAAACTGTGGACGGTTTCGGGAACTAAAACCACCACCGGCTAAAAGCCGGTGGGATTGGTGAGCGGCTAAAAGCCGCCTAAAGGTCGCCCACGTTAAAGTTATCGTTCTTCTTCGACT
>CAJUJQ010000164.1 GCA_910586575.1 uncultured Clostridia bacterium
GGTGGGTGAATACGGCAAATCTTTTCATTCGCGAGTATATTTTTGAACAGTTCCTCATCATTGGAGGAAGGCAGCATGAAACAGAATTTGACCCCGGCAGGCCGCGCGGCGCTTCAGCGGCAGCTCGATTCGCCCGGGAATTTCATCAGCCCGGATGAGGAAATTCTCGAAAAGATGATGCAGGCCAAGGCAGTCTCGTTTTGGGAGGGCACCGCAATGGAGGTTTCCTGCGCCGGTGCGCTGCTGCGGGAGGGTGTGCGCGCGCTGCACCCGGACCCCGGCTGGGAGGTGACAGGCGCGGCGATGATGGTGATTGCCGACCGCACCGCCGAGGACGGCGTTTCCCTCGGGATGGTCGAGGATTTGTCCGGGCTGGTGCTGGACGCGTTCGCGGGATCGGCGTTTACGTTCGGGACGGCGTTTTCCGATTTGGACATCGGTGCGCTCCGCCTGGTGCTGGCGGCGTCCTGCGAGCCGGTCCGCGCGCCCGAGCAGCTGACCCGGCTTTCCCTGGGGACGCTGTCGCTGCTCATTGGAGGCACGCGCGGGGAGCGGGAGCGTTTCCTTGGCGAATTCACTGGGTTCAATGCGTTTATCACCGAGCTGCTTTTGTCGGTCAGTGACGGGGAAACCCAGGCGCTGCGCTCCCGCTGGCGCGAGATGCCAAGGCTGGCCGTCTCCGAGGTGCAGCTGATGGACGGCGAGGAGCGCACCTCCCAGGAGTTTGCTGACCTGCTGCTCTACCGCTTCCATAACGACCTGCCGACCGAGCTGGCCATGCAGTATCTGCCTACCTGCTTCGCGAATTGGTTCCCCTTGGAGCAGATGAAGCGGGACACCCCCGCGCCGCCCCCGGAGGAGCGGTGGTAACATACATATCGTTGTAAAAACACCGAAAAAAGGCTGCCCGTCGAAAGCGGACAGCCTTTTCGTTTTGTGGGTTGTAGAAAAATCCGTTGTGCCGCAGGGGTACGCGGGGTTTTTACGTACAATCAGCCTTGCGAAATCGCGCCAACCGGGCAGCCAGCAGCGCAAGCGCCGCAGTCTACACAAGCATCGGGGTTGATCTCGTACTGGGCATCGCCCTGAGAGATCGCACCGACCGGGCACTCAGACTCGCAAGAACCGCAGCTGATGCAAGCAGAGCTAATGACATGTGCCATGAGAGGTACCTCCTGTTGTATTTTTCAATGATATTGTACCAGCTGCGTCCCAAAAATACAAGACCTTTTCAAAATATTAGCTTCCGCTAACTTTTTCCGGGTGGGTCAGAAATGCCCATGCAAATCTTTTTTCAAAAACGGCGAAAAATCGAGATATTTTGCGTGCGGAAGAGGATACAATAGCATGAGGGAGATATCCGCGGAAACTGGCAAGCGCTTGGTCAGAAAAGGTCAGGAAAGGGCTTGATTTTCTGCGAGAGTGTGCTATAATAGAATCAAAGGTCAGAGAAAGTCAGAAAGGAGCTGGGGCCTGTGAAGATGAGCGACCTAATCGCCGAGTGCATTGCCGAGATGCTGTCCGACGGCGGCGGCGTCGCCGAGCTGTCACGCAAGACGCTTGCCGACCGCTTCTCCTGCGTGCCGAGCCAGATCAATTATGTGATCGAGACCCGGTTCTCGCCCGAGAACGGTTATCTGGTTGAGAGCCGGCGCGGCGGCGGCGGGTTCATCCGTATCGTCCGGGTGATGGACGACAAGCAGCGGATGCTGCTTGAAGCAGGGCGGGCCGTCGGCGGGCGGCTCGGACAGACGGACGCGGCGCGCCTGACACGTTCGCTGGTGTCTGCCGGGCTGCTGACCCCGCGCGAGGGGCAGCTGCTGATGGCGGCGTGCTCGGACGGCGCGCTTGGCGAGCTTGCCCCTGAGTACCGCGACGGTGTGCGCGCGTCCATTTACCGCTGCGCGGTCATGGGGATTACCACTTAGCCAATCAAAACCATACAGAAAAAAACAGGGCGCGTCCTGTTTCCGGGGAACGCCGGAACAAAGCAGATCGTAATGAACCGAGAGGAGCGAAAAAACCATGTTATGTCAACATTGTGGCGTAAACGAAGCCACGACCTATTATAAACAGAATATCAACGGGCAGGTCAGCGAAATGCATCTGTGTTCAGCCTGCGCACAGAAGCTGACCGGCGGATTCGGCGGGATGGGCTTTTCGCCGACGCTCCAGTCCTTCTGGGGGGATTCCACCGTGTTGCAGCCGGGGCTTGGCGGCGGGCGGCGCTGCCGCACCTGCGGCATGACCGAAAGCGAGCTGCGCCGTACCGCGCGTGCGGGCTGCGCGGACTGCTATAAAAACTTTGCCGATATCCTGACGCCGTATATCCACAAGCTGCACGGTTCGACCGCGCACGTCGGCACTACGCCCGCGCAGGAGCAGAGCGACCCGGTCGGCGCGCTGCGCGCTAAGTTGAATGACGCGATTGCGTCCGAGCAGTACGAAGAAGCCGCGCGCCTGCGCGACGAAATCCGCAGATTGGAGGGGGAGCAGCAATGAGCACATTCACACAAAAAGGCGGCTTTACCGATTTGGTCGCGACCACGCGCGTGCGTTTGGCGCGCAACGTCCATGGGTATACTTACCGTGGGCTTGGCCTGGGCGAATACAAGGAGATTGCGGACAAGGTTTGGGCGGCGCTCCAGTCGGCCCCCTCGATTGCGTCCGATTTCACCATGACCGAGGTACGGGCGGGCAGCCGGGAAGCGTCCGCGCTGGTGGAAAAGCACCTGATTTCCCCTGATCTGGCGCGGAAGGGCGGGTACCTGGTTGCCTCCACCGACGGCGGCGCGGCTATCATGATTGGTGAGGAAGATCACATCCGTTTGCAGGTGCTGGGCAGCGGGCTTTGCCCCAAGGAGTGTATGGAGACCGCGCGCCGCCTGGCGGGGCTGCTCGAAAGCCAGATGCAGATGGATTACGACGAAAAGCTCGGCTATCTGACCGCCTGCCCGTCCAACCTGGGCACCGGCCTGCGGGCGTCGGTCATGCTGCACCTGCCGGTGCTGGCGGCGTATGGCGGTTTGCCGCAGATGATGAGCTGGGCAGGGCGCCAGGGCTTCACGGTACGCGGCGCTTACGGCGAAGGCTCCAAGGCGAGCGGCGCGTTCTTCCAGCTGTCCAACCAGATTACGCTGGGGCTGTCCGAGGACGCGATTATCGATAATCTGATTGACGCGGCGACCGGCGTGATTGACGCTGAAAAGAAAGCGCGCGAGCAGCTGCGCACCCGTGACGAAATCGGCCTGAGCGACCAGGTTTGCCGCGCGGCGGGCACGCTGAAAACGGCGCGCCGGATTGATACCGCCGAAGCGCTGGACTGCCTGTCCTATGTGCTGATTGGCTTGCAGATGGGCTATTTGCGCGGCGTCCCGTCGCAGGAAATCATGGCGGCGGAGCAGGCGGTACGCCCGGTGCTGCTGGGCGGCACGGCGGGGGAACGCGATATCAAGCGCGCCTCCTTCCTCCGTGCGGTGTCCGAAAAGCTGGAAGTGCTGGACTGATTGGCAAAAATAGAGGATCTATACTCGCGTATAGAAAGATTTGCCGTTGCCGTCCCTTCGTCCCGCCGTCCTTTTGGCGGGACGAAGGGACACGCGGAAAGGGCAATAACCGTTCCTATCCCCGCCGCAGCGGAAAATGGGATTCCAAAGGGACTAGTCCCTTTGGCGCCGTCCGCGTAGGGCCGGGTGCAGGGCAGCGCCCTGCCGCGCGCCGCGCAGGCGGAGAAAACGAACGAAAGAATCTCATAAAGGAGTGAAATAGATTATGTTCCATCAAAACCGTTTTACCCAGCGCGCTGAGCACGTGCTTGAGCTGGCACAGGAAACCGCCGGTGCGTTTGGGCACAGCTATATTGGCTCCGAGCATTTGCTGGCGGGGCTGCTTAAGGAATCGAGCGGGGTAGCCGCCCGGGTATTGGACGAATGCGGCATGACGATTGAGAAGGTCGAGAAGGTGATTGAAGAAGTCGCCGGGCGCGGCGAACCCGATCCCAGCGCGCCGCAGGGCATGACCCCGCGAACCAAGCGGATTATCGAGCTGGCGTTTGCGTCAGCCGCGCAGATGGGCAACGGCTATGTCGGCACGGAGCATTTGTTATACGGCCTGCTCCGCGAGGGGCAGAACGTGGCGCTGGGCATTATGGAAAAGCTGGGAACAGACCCGCAGCAGGTATTCCAGGCGCTGACCGAAGCGGTCGGCGCGGCCCCGGCACAGGAGGATGACGTGCAGACCGCGGGCGGCGGCGAGAGCCGTCACGGCGGCAGGCTGGGCAAGGCGCTTGAGCAGTTCGGCAAGAATTTGACCGCTGCCGCCAAAAAGGGGCAGCTTGACCCGGTCATTGGCCGAGCCGAGGAAATCCAGCGCGTTATCCAAATCCTGAGCCGCCGCACCAAGAACAACCCCGCGCTGGTCGGCGATCCCGGCGTCGGCAAGACGGCGGTAGCCGAAGGCCTTGCGCAGAAAATCGTAGCGGGCGATGTGCCGGAGGACTTGAAAAACAAGCGCCTGATTGCGCTCGACCTGACGGGAATGATTGCGGGCACGAAATACCGCGGTGAGTTCGAGGAGCGTATCAAGGGCGTGCTGGAAGAGCTGCAAAAGGCTAAGGACGTCATCCTGTTTATTGACGAGCTGCATATGATTGTGGGCGCGGGCGCAGCCGAGGGCGCGGTCGATGCCGCCAACATTCTGAAGCCCGCGCTTGCACGCGGGGATATCCAGGTAATCGGCGCGACCACGCTCGACGAGTACCGCAAGCATATCGAGAAGGACTCGGCGTTGGAGCGCCGCTTCCAGCCGGTCATGGTAGGCGAACCCAGCCCGGAGGACGCGGTGCAGATTTTGAAGGGGCTGCGCGACCGTTATGAGGCGCATCACCGCATCAAGATTTCGGATGAAGCGATTGAGACCGCCGTGCGGCTGTCGGTGCGCTATGTCTCGGGGCGTCAGCTGCCGGACAAGGCAATCGACTTGATTGACGAAGCCTGCTCCCGCGTACGGTTACAGAACCAGACCGCCCCGCTGGATGTCAAGCAGCTTGAGGACGAGCTGACCGCCCTTGCGGCGCGCAAGGAAGAAGCCGTTAAGAATCAGGACTACGAAAGCGCGGCAAAGCTCCGCGATGAGGAGAACGAAAAGAAGGCGGAAATCGAGAGGCGCCGCAAGGAGTGGCAGGAAACCTGCTCCAAAATCAGCGGCGAGGTTTCAGAGGACGATATCGCGGCGGTCATCTCGGGCTGGACGGGTATCCCGGCGGCGCGCCTGACCGAGGACGAAGGCGAGCGCCTGCTCCGCCTGGAGGAGACGCTGCACGCCCGTGTCATTGGGCAGGATGAAGCGGTGACGGCGGTTTCCAAGGCAATCCGGCGCGGGCGCGTCGGGCTGCGCGACCCCAAGCGTCCGATTGGCTCGTTTATCTTCCTTGGCCCCACGGGCGTGGGCAAGACCGAGCTTTGCAAGACGCTGGCGGAAGCCCTGTTCGGGGATGAAAACGCGATGATTCGCGTTGATATGTCCGAGTATATGGAAAAGCACAGCGTGTCCAAGCTGATTGGTTCGCCTCCGGGGTATGTCGGCTATGACGAGGGCGGGCAGCTCTCCGAGAAGGTGCGCCGCCACCCGTATTCGGTGGTGCTGTTCGACGAAATCGAAAAGGCGCATCCGGACGTATTCAACATTCTGCTGCAAATCCTGGAGGACGGCATTTTGACCGATAACCAGGGACGCAAGGTGGATTTCAAAAATACGGTAATTATTATGACCTCCAACGTAGGCGCGCAGAAGATTACCGGCAAGGCGCGCAAGACGCTGGGCTTCGGCGGCGAAGCGGGGGAGGATCAGACCTTCGAGCGCATTCGCGGGGAAGTGATGGGCGAGCTGAAAAACATGTTCCGTCCGGAATTCCTCAACCGGATTGACGATATTATCGTATTCAACCGCCTGAGTGAGGAAGAAATCGGACGGATTGCGGAGGGTATGCTGAAGAATGTCGCCTCCCGCATGACCGAGATGGAAGTCACCCTCGATTGGACGGAAGCGGCTAAGCAGCACCTTGCCAAGGCGGGCTTTGACCCGGTATACGGCGCGCGCCCTCTGCGCCGCGCCATCCAGTCCCAGGTGGAGGATTTGGTTGCGGAAGCCTTCCTGAAGGGCGAAATCAAGAAGGGCGGACAGGTAACGCTGGACGAACAGGACGGCAGGCTGACCCTGAAAGAGCACGCGCAGGCCGTGTAATTCCGGGAAGCGTTTGGCAGCGGGGCTTCAAGGGAGCATCCTCCCTTGAGGCCAATGTCGTTAAGTTAAGCCCCAACCCCCGCCGCTAAGGGCCAAATTACCCAGTCTGGCCCTTAATGGCGGGGCCTATTTACTCTGATTTATTAAGCTAATCGCCGACTTTCTTGACATTTCAAAAATCCTATGTGGCAGCCTGAAAAAAAGGGGGGCGGGTTTTACTTACCCGCCCCCTCTGTCACCATATTTTTTGAAAACGTCCGTTTTTGCGGCTCAAAACGGACGTTTTCCCAAAAAGAAAAGCCCGCTTAACTTAACGGAACACCAGTTTCCAAGTTTTGAACAAAAAAAAGTGAATCATCCTTGAAAAAGCA
>CAJUJQ010000165.1 GCA_910586575.1 uncultured Clostridia bacterium
TCTTGGCGTCCTGCATCTGACGGGCACGATAAAGACCATCTATTCTACCTGTTGTGCGCGGTGTTTAGAGCCGCTTGAAATTGAACTGGAAGCGCAGACGGACACGCTGCTGACGCATGACCCTGCGGCGGCGGATTCCGAGGACGAAGTATTTCTGCTCACCGGAAATGAGGTTGAAGTGGAGGATATTTTGGCTCCGGCGCTGTTCCTTCAGGTAGAAATGGCATACCTGTGCGATCCTGACTGCAAGGGGCTGTGCCCGCATTGCGGCATTAACAGGAATCAGTCCAGCTGCAGCTGTGCTGACCGTGAAATCGATCCTCGGCTGGCAGTATTGGAATCGCTGCTGAAATAGGCGGCAAACCGTTTCCGTTTATCAGCGAAGAACATATAGATTAGGAGGTGTTCCCGAATGGCAGTACCGAAGAGAAAAACATCGAAAGCGAGACGCGACAAGCGGCGCAACTCCCACTGGAAGCTCTCTCTTCCGAGCATGGTGAAGTGCCCGCGCTGCGGTGAGTACAAGCTCTCCCACAAGGTTTGCAAGGCATGCGGCTACTACAATGGCCGGGAGGTTATTTCCACCGAAGGCTAACACGGTAAGATAGCGAAGAACAGGGAAAGCCGGTGCGCTTTCCCTATTTTTTGCGCGTTCGCGTTCCCCCAAATCAGGATTTGGGGGAGCTAAAAAGGAAAATTTAACTCCGCCGATGCGGCTTTTAGCCGCACGCCGGTTCGGCCTGAGACTGCGCGCACCGCCTGCGCGGCACACTTGCTCAGGCAGAGGTATCAAAACCCACGCGCATGTCGCGGGTTTTGATCGCCGCTGTGCGGCGGTTGGATTGTGCGCTGCGGCGCAGGGGGTTTTTTTGAAAGGAGCGGTTTTTTTGCCGTCGAAAATTGTTTCGGTCGATGCTGGCAGCCCCGCTGCCCGTGCAGGGATTGCAGCCGGTGACGCGCTGCTCTCCATTGACGGGTACCCCGTCCGGGATGTGCTCGACTATAAATTCTATAGTTATGACAGCCATTTGCGGCTGGAGGTCAGCGGGGCGGATCATTGTACGCGCTCCGTGACCGTGCGCAAGGGCGAGGGCGAACCGCTTGGACTGAATTTTGAAAGCTACCTCATGGATCAGATGAAGCGCTGCTCGAACCACTGCGTGTTCTGCTTTATTGACCAGCTGCCGAAGGGCATGCGCCGGAGCCTGTATGTCAAGGACGACGACGCGCGGCTGTCCTTCCTGATGGGCAACTATATTTCCCTCACCAATTTGTCCGAGGAAGATGTGCAGCGCATTCTGCGGATGCATATTTCGCCGGTGAATATCTCGGTGCAGACGACAAACCCCGCGCTGCGGTGCAAAATGCTGCGCAACCCGCGCGCCGGGGAATCGCTCGCGATTATGGAACGCTTTGCGGAAGGCGGCATTACCATGAATTGTCAGCTCGTGGTCTGCGAAGGGCTGAACGATGAAGCCGAGCTTTCGCGTTCGCTCTATGACCTGAAACGGCTGTATCCCGCAGTGCATTCGATTTCGGTCGTCCCCTTTGGTATGACGCGGCACAGGGAGGGGCTGTATCCGCTGAAAGCAACCACCCCGGAGGGGGCGCGGCGCTGCCTTGCGATTACCGAAGCCTTTGCCGAGGAGTGTTGGGCGGAATTGGAAACCCGGCTGGCGTGGTGCGCCGACGAATTCTATCTGAAAGCCGGAAAACCGCTTCCGGACGCCGGTTTTTATGAGGATTTTACCCAGTTTGAGAACGGTATCGGCATGCTGTCCCTGTTCGCCGAGGAATTCCGGCTGGCGCTGCCCGATTACGCCGGGAAGTCCGCGCGTCCCTTTACCATCGCCACCGGCACGGCTGCCGCCCCGCTGCTGCAAGAACTCCTTGACGAAGCGCGCGCGGTATGTCATAATTTAGAGTATCAAATCATTGCTGTCCGCAACGACTTTCTCGGCGAGGGGGTTTCGGTCGCGGGGCTGATTACCGGGCAGGATTTAATAGCCCAGATTCCGGGCAGGCGCTGCGGGAAACGCGTCCTCATCTCCGAAAATATGCTGCGCGGCGGTGGGGACGTTTTTCTGGATGATTACACCCCGGAGCAGGTCGGCAAGGTGCTCGGCGCAGCCATCGTCCCCGTCAAAATTGACGGCGCTGATTTGCTGGCGAAAATATTTGAAAACGATACATGCGGTTCATCAATGTAACGCTTGTTCACAGAATTATCTCCGCGCACGGGGCAGCGTCCTCTGAATCAGGAGAAGAAGAAAGGAGCGATTATGGGAAAACCTGTTGTTGCAATTGTCGGCAGGCCCAATGTCGGAAAGTCACAGCTGTTTAACCGGCTCGCCGGGAAACGGCTTTCCATCGTCGAAGATACACCCGGCGTCACCCGCGACCGGCTCTATGCCGACTCCGATTGGCGGGGCCGGAACTTTTCCGTGATCGATACCGGCGGGATTGAGCCGTCTACCGATAACGAAATTTTGAAATTTATGCGGTTTCAGGCAGAAACCGCAATCCACCATGCCGATGTTATCATCTTTATTACCGATTTGCGCACCGGCATCACCGCCTCCGATGAGGATGTAGCCGCGATGCTCCAAAAATGCGGCAAGCCCATCGTGCTCGCCGTCAATAAATGCGACCGCCCCGGCGCGCCCGACCCCGATTTTTACGAGTTCTATAACCTGGGGCTTGGGGAACCGTTTGCGATTTCCGCGCTGCATGGGTACGGGATCGGCGAGCTGCTCGACGCCGCTTATGCGCATTTCCCGGCAGAGGAGGACGATGAAAGCGACGCCGACCGCATCCGCGTTGCCCTCATCGGCAAGCCGAATGTCGGCAAGTCGTCGCTGCTCAACCGTGTGCTCGGCGAGGAACGCGTCATCGTTTCCGAGGTCGCCGGGACAACGCGCGACAGTGTGGACGCCGAGCTGGAAAACGAGCACGGGAAGTTTACCTTCATTGATACCGCCGGTATCCGCAAGAAAAGCAAGGTTGAGGAGAAAATTGAGAAATTTTCCGTCATGCGTTCGCTGATGGCGGTCGAACGCGCCGACGTGTGCGTCATTATGATTGACGCGACCGAGGGCGTCACCGAACAGGATACCAAGGTTGCCGGTGAGGCGCACAATGCCGGGAAAGCTTGCATTATTGTTGTGAATAAATGGGATTTGGTTGAAAAAGACGGCAAAACCATGAAGGAATATACCCTGCGCGTGCGTGAGGGGCTTGCCTATATGCCCTATGCGCCGGTGCTGTTCATTTCGGCGCTGAACGGGCAGCGGGTTTCCAGCCTGTTTGAGCTGATTGTACAGGTTTATGAGCAGAATCACCGCCGTATCCCGACCGGACAGCTTAACTCCGTACTCGCCGAAGCCACCGCCCGGGTGCAGCCCCCCACAGACAAGGGCCGCCGCCTGAAAATCTACTATATGACACAGGCAAGCACCGCGCCCCCGACCTTCGTCTGCTTCTGCAATGACGCGCGCCTGTTCCACTTCTCCTACCAGCGCTATCTGGAAAACCAAATCCGCGGGGTCTACGGGCTGGACGGCACCCCCGTGCGCATGGTCGTCCGCCAGCGCGGCGAAAAGTAACCGATTATGATTCAAAAGCCCTGTTTTAGACTGCTATTATAGGTATCTGTTTGTCAATCAATATTCCATCATTCAAAAGAGGTTTTGAAATTGGATTATATCAACTATCTCGTAATTGCGGCAGCCGCGTACCTGCTTGGTTCGCTCAGCTTTTCCATCATCGTCTGCCGCCTGACCACCGGTAAGGATATCCGCTCCTATGGCAGCGGAAACGCCGGTCTGACCAATTCTTTCCGCGTGCTCGGCGGCTCCAAAACCCTGCTCGTCCTGCTCGGCGACACCGCCAAGGCCGCAGCCGCTATCTATCTTGGCGGATACTTCGCCGGGATGCCCGGCAAGCTTTGCGCCGGTATTTTCGTGATTTTGGGGCACGTGTTCCCCGTCTATTTTGGCTTTCGCGGCGGAAAGGGCGTGCTGGTCGGCGCTACGATGCTGCTGTTCCTCGACTGGCGTATCTTCCTGACCGCTTTCGTGCTGTTCGTCTGCGCCGTAGCCATCACCCGCTGGATTTCGCTCGGCTCCATCCTGGGCGCGGTCAGCTTCCCGATCTCCATGCACATCCTATACGGCGATGCGCGGATGACCGCCGTTGCCGCGCTGATGTCCGCTTCGGTCATTTATCTGCACCGTTCCAATATTGGACGCATCCTGCACGGCTGTGAAAACCGGTTTACCCTGCACGGAAAGCCGCAGATTTCCGGCGACAAAAAAGAGGAGGGCGCGAAATGAAAATCAGCGTTTTAGGCAGCGGCGGCTGGGGGACAGCCCTTGCAATCCTGCTGCACCATAACAACCATGAGGTCACCATGTGGACTTTTTTCCCGGAGGAGGCCGAGCGCCTTGACCGGGAACGCACCAACGAAAAGCTGCTCCCCGGCGTGATGATCCCGCCGGAAATCCCGATCACCAGCGACCTTTCCTGTGCGCGGGACGCCGGCCTGGTGGTACTCGCCGTACCCAGTTTCGCTGTGACGGCAACCGCCGGGAACCTTGCCCCCATCATCCGTCCGGGCACGGTCGTGGTCAACGTCGGCAAGGGGCTTGACTCCCAAAACGGCTACTGCCGGTTTTCTGAAAGCATCTCCCGCGTACTGGGCAGCGGGCACCCCGTGGTTGCCCTGACCGGGCCGACCCACGCCGAAGAGGTCAGCCGGGGGATTCCGACCGCCATTCTCGCCGCCTCCACCGACCGCGAAGCCGCCCAGCTGACACAGGATGTGTTTATGAGCGGCGTCTGTTTCCGGGTGTATACGTCTGATGATATTATCGGCGCCGAGCTTGGCGGCGCGTTCAAGAATATTATCGCGCTCGGCGCGGGCATCTCAGACGGGCTTGGCCTGGGGGACAACTCAAAGGCTGCCTTTATGACACGCGGTTTGACCGAGATTGCACGGCTTGGCGTCGCACTCGGCGCGCGGCAGGAAACCTTTGCCGGGCTGTCCGGCGTCGGCGACCTGATTGTGACCTGTACCTCAATGCACTCGCGCAACCGGCGCGCCGGTATCCTCATCGGCAAGGGCAAGGACGCGCAAACCGCCATGAAGGAGGTCGGCGCAGTGGTCGAAGGCTACTACGCGACCGAAGCGGGCTACCACCTTGCGCAAAAAATGGGGGTTTCGATGCCGATTACGACGGCAATGTACCATGTGCTTTACGAGGGCGGCAGCGCGCGGGAGGCCATCGGCATGCTGATGGGCCGCGAGAAAAAAGGCGAAACCGAGGAGCTTTGGATTCATTAAGAATTTCTGTGATACCCCGGGTACCACATTCCCTTGGAAATAGGAGGACATCATGTCAATCGAAAAGGTCAGAGCATATTTTCAAACATATGGCATTGCGGGCCGGGTGCGGGAATTCGACGTATCCAGCGCCACGGTAGAGCTTGCCGCGCAGGCGCTGCACTGTGAACCGTGCCGCATTGCAAAAACACTCTCGTTCATGGTGGAAAGCAAACCCCTGCTGATCGTCGCGGCGGGCGACGCAAAAATCGACAACCGAAAATACAAAGCCCGTTTCGGCACAAAGGCAAAAATGCTCACGCCTGACGAGGCGGAAACGCTGGTTGGCCACGCGGTAGGCGGCGTGTGCCCATTCGCTGTCAACGAAGGGATTCCTGTCTGTCTTGACGAGTCGCTCAGGCGGTTTGAAACCGTGTTCCCCGCCTGCGGCAGCAGCAACAGCGCCATTGAACTGACCATCCCGGAACTCGAGCAATACTCCGGCTCTACGTCCTGGGTGGATGTCTGCAAAGGCTGGAACGACTGACCCTGACAATAAATCTTCACGCGGCAGTATTTCCCCTGCCGCATGTACAAAAAAGACCAGAAACCGAAGGCTTAATAGTGACAAGTAACTATCTGCCGCAGAGGGCGGCGTCAGTTCCGGGATGTCCACATACTTTTCCAGCAGGGCGAGGAACTGGTCAACATTGTCCTCCATTTCCTCACTGGTTGCCACCCAGTCCTCAAGACCAATGACCTCGTTGTTGAGCGCCGCCTGCTCTGCTTCGTAGCCCTCCAGCATCTTCTGGTAGCGCTCCCGGCGCAGATTGCCGAGTACCATGTCCTCATAGATCGAGTACCATGTCCTCATAGATACGGGTGATGAGCTTGTCAATGTCCGCCAGACGCTTCTTTGCCTTTTCCAGCCGATGCTTGCCTCCCGGATGGACTTCTCCTGTTCCTTCCTCTGGCACATCAGCCAGTCCTTCTGAAAGCCCTCCACATAGCGCCCCGGCTATTGTAAACGATGCGGTTCGTGATCTTGTGTCGAATTTATACGGTTTCCAACTGTTTAAAGCGGAATCTAGTGCTCCATCCGGCCAAAAATCGAACTCGTTCTTGGGCTGGATTTCCGCA
>CAJUJQ010000166.1 GCA_910586575.1 uncultured Clostridia bacterium
TCAAATCCACCCTATATAAACTGCTTTTGAGCCGCCCTTTGTCGCTTGAAACTTGGAAACTGGTGTACCCTTGCCCTGATTATATCACAAATGGCAGGGGTATGAAAGGGGTATTTTCATGAAAAGACAGGAAGCCGCCGAAAGGAGCGCGGTGATTTATGCCCGCTATTCGTCGCACAACCAGACGGAGCAGAGCATAGAGGGACAGCTTCGGGTGTGCCACGAATATGCCAAGCGGGAAGGGCATGCCGTTGTCGGTGAGTATATCGACCGCGCCATATCCGGCAGGACGGACGACAGGCCAGACTTTCAGCGCATGATTGACGATTCCCGCAAGGGCGCGTTTCGGTATGTCATTGTTTACCGGCTCGACCGGTTCACTCGCAACCGCTACGACAGCGCGATCTATAAGCACAAGCTGAAAAAGAACGGGGTCAAGGTTCTTTCGGCCATGGAAAACATAGGGGACAACCCCGAAGGCGTTATTTTGGAGGCGGTACTGGAAGCCAGCGCTGAATATTACAGTTTGGAACTTGCACAGAAAGTAAAGCGCGGTATGCGCGAGAGCGCCCTGAAAGGGCAGTTTTGCGGTGGTACGCCCCCGCTCGGATATAAGAGCAATGGCGGGCGGCTCGTAATTGACGAAGCGAAAGCGCCCTATATCAAGAAAGCCTTTGAGGACTACGCGGCAGGTGTTCCAAAGCGGCAAATCATAGACGAATTAAACGCGGCTGGACTGCGGAACCGCAACGGCAAGCCCTACGGCAATACGGCGTTGCAGGCGACTTTGCGAAGTGAAAAGTATATCGGCATTCTGCGCTGGAATGATATCGCGGTGGAGGATGCCTGCCCCGCCCTGATTTCCCGTGAAACCTTTGACAAGGTACAAGAGCGCATCCAGCAGAACAAGCGGCAGGCCGGGAAGAACAAAGCGAAGGTCGAATACCTGTTGACCGGCAAAGTGTTCTGCGGCTACTGCGGCGAAACTGTAACCGGGGTATCCGGGCGCGGGCGGCACGGGGGTATGCACTATTATTACTGCTGCCATGGTCGGCGCACGCGCAGCGGATGCAGGAAGCAGCACGAAAAGAGGGATTTCCTTGAATGGTATGTTGTAGAGCAGACCGTGCAATATGTCCTTACCCCCGAACGGATGCAGACCATAGCGGAGGCCGTTGTCGCTGAATACAACAAGGAATTCAACAGCGGCAGAATCAAAGAGCTTGAAAAGCAAATTGCGCGGCTTGACCGGGAGCTGAATAGCCTGGTTGATACGCTGATTGACGTGCCGAAATCCGCCCGCCCCCGCATCTATGAGAAGATGGAAGCCAAGGAAGCGCAAAAGGCCGATCTGGAAATCGACCTTTCAAAACTGCGCATCACCTGCAAGATCAGGCACACCGAAGAAGAAATCATAGCATGGTTGAAACTGTTCTGCAAGGGCGACCTGTTCGACATGGAATTCAGGCGGCGCATTATTGATACTTTTATCAATTCTATTTACATATATGACGACAAAGTAATCATTTTTTACAACATTCGCGGCGGTAAACAGGTATCCTATATTGATATGCTCGACGCAACCGAAGGTTTCCCCGGCCTTGACGATCAGCCGGAAGGCCCCGTCGATGCCGGGGGAAACTCCGGAAATGAAAAGAAGCCGGACACCTTTACAGGTGTTCGACTTCTAAACGGTATGGCACGCCCGAAGGGACTCGAACCCCCAACATTCAGAACCGGAATCTGACGCTCTATCCATTGAACTACGGACGCTTTTGCAGATAATATTATAGCAGACAAAAAAGCATTTGTAAAGAGGGGGAACACAAAAAATCTTCATGACATAGTTTGTAATGAGAATACACAGCAGCAAGGAGGGCAGATTATGCCAACGATTTACTTGTCACCCTCGACACAAGAATATAATCTCTACTATGACGGCAATGGCAGCGAAGAATACTATATGAACCTGATTGCCGACGCGATGGAACCATATTTAGTCTCATCTGGGATTGAATTTGTCCGGAACACGCCGGAAATGACGGCAGCCAGTTCCATTCGGGCCTCGAACGCGGGGAATTTTGACGTGCATTTAGCGCTGCACTCAAACGCGGCCCCGGAAAGTATGAGCGGCAAACTGACTGGGATTGACGCTTATTATTCCCCGAACAGCGAGCGCGGGCGCAGACTGGCGGATATTTTGGCTGCAAATCTGAAAGCGGTTTACTACGATCCGTCGAAAGTGCAGACCCGGCCGACGACATCAATCGGCGAGGTTGCGCGTACCCGTGCACCGGCGGTGCTTTTGGAGCTGGGATATCATGACAACCCGACCGACGCGGCCTGGATACGGGCGAACATCAACACGATTGCGCGCAATCTGGTTTACTCGCTGACCGAATATTTTGGGATACCGTTTGTCGAACCGGAGCCTGTCCAGAGCGGTACGGTTGACATTTCGTCGGGCAGCTTAAATATCCGTTCCGCACCGTCATTGAGCGCGCCGGTGATTGCAAGCGCGTACGATGGCGAAGCGGTCGAAATCCTCGGGGAATGGGATGGCTGGTATGTGGTGCGTTACCGTGACCAGGATGGCTACGCCCGTTCGGAATATATCACGCGGAATTACGCAGGCTGACCGCAGGCCTGCCCGTCGGCTGTCAATCCAGCAAAACCGTAAACCGTGCATTGGGAATCCGTGCACGGTTTATTACTGCCTCGCCGTGCCGTCAGAAAAAATTTCACAGAATCCCAACAACTTTCTTGCGTGTGCGCACTTCATGTGATAAACTATGATAGGATTGTAATAAATTCAGGCATTTTGGTTATGCCAGTATGATAGGAGAGGAAATTCATGGACTATCAAGCTTTAGCGCAGCTGCTGTTCCCGCAGCTGACGGCGACGCCGGAGGAAATGATTGCGCGGTATCCCGCGAGGCAGCTCCCGGAGGGTGCACGGGTAACCCGTATGGCGCCCAGCCCGACGGGCTTCATGCACCTTGGCAACCTGTACGGCGCGTTGGTAGACGAACGCCTTGCACACCAATCGGGCGGTATTTTTTATCTGCGGATTGAGGACACGGACAAAAAGCGCGAGGTAGAAAACGGCGTCGCGACCATTCTGGACGCGTTCACGTCGTTTGGGCTGCCGTTTGACGAGGGCGCTTCGGTGGACGGGGAAACCGGCGATTACGGCCCGTACCGCCAGAGCAAGCGCGCGGAAATCTATCAGGCATTCGTAAAAAAGCTGGTGCTGGAAGGGCAGGCATATCCCTGCTTCTGCACGGAGGACGAGCTTGCGGCCATGCGCGCGGAGCAGGAGCGGAATAAGGAAAACTTCGGCTATTATGGCAAGTACGCGGTCTGGCGCGACCGTCCGCTCGAGGACATCCGCGCCGAGCTGGACAAGGGGACACCCTACGTCGTGCGGTTCCGTTCGCAGGGCAGCATCGAAAACAAAGTGCGTCACGAGGACCTTGTAAAGGGCAAGATGGAGGTTACGGAAAACGACCAGGACGTTGTCATCCTGAAATCGGACGGTATCCCGACCTATCATTTTGCGCACGTTGTGGACGACCATTTAATGGGTACAACGGTCGTAGTGCGCGGCGAGGAATGGCTTGCCACCCTGCCGGTACACTTACAGCTGTTCCGCGCCTTGGGCTGGAAGCCGCCGAAGTACGCGCACACGGCGCAGCTGATGAAAATCGACGAGGAAACCGGTAGCAAGCGCAAGCTTTCTAAGCGCAAGGACCCTGAGCTGGCACTATCATTCTACGCGCAGCAGGGCTATCCTGCGCCTTCGGTACTCGAATATTTAATGACGCTCTTAAACTCGAACTTTGAGGAGTGGCGGCGCGCCAATCCTGACCAGCCGATGGATGCGTTCCCGTTCTCAACAAAGAAAATGAGCGGCTCGGGCGCACTGTTCGATATCGACAAGCTCAAGGACGTTTCCAAGAACGTTATTTCGCGCATGACCGCCGACGAGGTATACGAGCAGGCCGCAGCCTGGGCGGCAGTAAACGACCCGGATTTCCATGCGCTGCTGACGCGCGGCCCGGCATACACCAAAGCCATCCTGGCAATCGGGCGCGGCGGCAAGAAGCCGCGCAAGGACATTGCGCTCTGGACCGATGTCAAGCCTTATCTGGACTTCATGTTTGACGAGCTGTTCCAGCCGGATTACACGCTGCCCGCGAACGTCCCCGCAAGGGACGCCAAAGCCATCCTTGCGGCATTTGAATCCCAGTTCGACGGGAACGACACCCCGGACGATTTCTTCGCCAAAATGAAAGCGCTTGCGGAGACGCACGGCTACGCGCCCGAAACCAAGCTTTACAAGAAAAACCCGGAACAGTACAAGGGGCATGTAGGCGACATTTCCATGGTCATCCGCGTCGCGGTTGCCGGACGTCAGAACGCGCCCGACCTGCAAAGCGTGATGCACATTTTAGGCGCTGAGCGAGTCAAATCCCGCCTGCGCCGCGCCGCTGAAGCGCTCCAACGCTAAAATTTGCTGTTGAAACCTGCGGAAATATGAACTGCGGGTATCAAAAACAGCCATTCATATCACAAAATCTATTTGGGAGGAATCCAGATTGGAAATCGCATCGAACTTTTTAACCGAAATCATTGACGCTGATATTGCGGCGGGTCTTACCGAACAGATCCATACCCGTTTCCCACCCGAGCCGAACGGTTATCTGCACATTGGCTCGGCCAAGGCAATTTATATCAACTGGTCAATCGCCAAGAAGTACGGCGGAAAGTTCAATCTTCGTTTTGACGACACCAACCCGGTGCGCGAGGATGATGAATATGTACAGTCCATCCAGAAGGACATTGCGTGGCTGACTGGCGAGGAACCGAACGGCGGCGTATTCTATGGCTCAGATTATTTTGAAACCTGTTACGAGTGTGCGCTTGCACTCATCAAGGACGGCAAGGCCTTTGTTTGCGACCTGAGCCAGGAAGAAATGCGCGCCCAGCGCGGCACGCTGACCGAGCCAGGACAGGACAGTCCCTACCGCAACCGCTCCGTAGAGGAAAATTTACAGCTGTTCCAGGACATGCGCGCCGGGAAATTCCCGGACGGCTCTAAGACGCTGCGCGCCAAAATCGATATGGCGTCCCCGAACATGAATATGCGTGACCCGGCGATTTACCGCATTGTGCGCGCCCATCATCACCGTCAGGGCGATCAGTGGTGTATTTACCCGTTGTATGATTTCGCACATCCGATTCAGGACGCCATTGAGGGGATTACCCACTCGATGTGCTCCATCGAATTCGAGAACCATCGTCCGCTGTACGAGTGGGTGGTTGACAACTGCCCGCTGCCGCATCACCCCAAGCAGCGCGAGTTTGCCCGTCTGAATGTCACCAACACGGTGATGAGCAAGCGTTACCTGCGCCAGCTGGTTTTCGAGCACCATGTCGAAGGGTGGGACGACCCCCGTATGCCCACCCTGTGCGGCCTGCGCCGCCGGGGCTACACGCCGTCCGCGATCCTGGACTTTGTACAGCGCGCCGGTATCGCGAAGGCGAACTCCTTGGTTGATATCCGCCTGCTTGAGCACTGCATCCGCGAGGAGCTGAACCGCACGGCACTGCGCCGCATGGCTGTCACCGAGCCAATCAAGCTGACAATCACCAATTACCCCGAGGGCAAAACCGAATATTTTGAGGTCGCGAACAACCCGCAGGACGAAAACGCCGGAACGCGTAAGGTACCCTTTACCGGCTCGCTGTATATTGAAAAAAGTGACTTCGCGGTCGTACCTCCCCCGAAGTTCCAGCGGCTCAAGCCTGACGGCGAGGTGCGCTTAATGGGCGCGTATATCGTTAAGTGCAGCGAGGTAATCACCGACGAAAACGGCGAAGTCACCGAGGTACGCTGCACCGCCGACCTGGAAACCGGCAACGGCATGCCCAACGACGGCCGCAAGGTGCGCGGAACCATCCATTGGGTTTCCGCAAAAACCGCGGTCGATGCCGATATTTACCTTTACAGCGACCTGTTCACGCTCGAAAACACCAACGATGTCCCCGAGGGCACCGATTATCTCGATCACCTGAATCCCGAATCCCTGAAGAAGCTGACCGGCTGTAAGCTGGAACCCTCCATTGCCGACGTTCCCGCCGGGACGCGGATGCAGTTTGTCCGCATGGGCTACTTTATCAAAGATGAGGAAGCCGGGCGGTTCAATCGAATTGTTACGCTGAAAGACAGCTTCGCAAAAACCCTCAGCAAATAGGGATGCTAAAGCAATTTCCCCAAACATGGGGATTGCAGAACGGCAGCCGTGCATAGAACGGGAGACGCAGGCTCCTCCCTTACAGATTCCACCACTTATGCAGGCGGCAGCATTTCAATTGAACTATACTCGTGTGCGTTAAAGTTTGCCGTTCGGTTCGCCTGCGCGGCGGGCGGTC
>CAJUJQ010000167.1 GCA_910586575.1 uncultured Clostridia bacterium
ACCGCCCGCCGCGCAGGCGAACCGAACGGCAAACTTTAACGCACACGAGTATAACATTCACCAATTCCCTCTCATTTCTATACCCAGCGGGCGGCGGCTCGGGGTCCCGCTGCTGCCGCCCGCGCTTTCCTATTTCAAATACTCTGCCGTTTCAGGAGGTTCCATTATGAAGGTTATTTATGAAAACAAGGTCAAGGCGCTTGGCAGCTGTGTCAGCGAGTTCCAGGACGCGGGCTTCTTCATCCTTTTTGGCGACAGTGCCCCGGAGGAGCTGCGCGATTACTGCTATTCGGTTGACGTCCAGCCAATTAACGGCACGATTGCAGCCGGTCAGATTCTCAAGGTCGGCGCAAACGAGTACCGTATCACCGCCGTCGGCGAGGAAGCGCCGGTAACGTTGGCAGGTCTTGGGCACTGCACCGTGAATTTCAGCGGCCAGGCCGAGGCCGAAATGCTCGGCACCATTTACGTAGAAAACAAGCCGATGCCCGAGGTGGCGGTGGGCACCGTGATTCAGATTATCGAAGCGTAAGGGGGAAAACGAAATGGCAATCCGTTTGAATCTTCAAAACGCAGGCCTGCGGGAGCATGAGCTGGAATACGCGCGCCCGCTCGCCGAAGCTGCGAACCGTGCCCTGCACGAGCGTTCAGGCGCGGGCAGTGAAATGCTGGGCTGGCTCGACCTGCCCGAGGCCTATGACCGGGAGGAATTCGCCCGGATTCAGGCCGCTGCAAAGCGTATCCAGGAGCAGAGCGAGGTGCTGGTTGCGATCGGCATCGGCGGCAGCTACCTTGGCGCGCGGGCGGGGCTGGAATTTGTCAAAGGCCCGTTCGGCAACCAGCTGCGGAATAAAGGCGCTGAAGTTTATTTTGCGGGAAACAACCTGAGTTCCGCTTATGTGCAGAACCTGTTTGATATCATCGGCGATCGTGATTTTTCGGTGAACGTGATTTCCAAGTCGGGCACGACGACCGAGCCTGCGGTTGCGTTCCGCCTGTTCAAGGCCAGGCTGGAAGAAAAGTATGGCAAGGACGGCGCGCGGGAGCGCATCTACGCGACCACCGACGCGCACAAGGGCGCGCTGCGTGGGCTTGCGGAAGAGGAAGGCTACGAAACCTTTGTCGTGCCGGACAACATTGGCGGGCGGTTCTCCTGCCTGAGCGCGGTCGGACTGCTGCCGATGGCGGCGGGCGGCATGGACATTGCGCGGGTCATGCAGGGCTGTGCGGACGCACGCACGGCGTACAGCAACCCGAAGCTGTCCGAAAACGACGCAATGCGCTACGCGTCGGTGCGTTACGGCATGCTTGCAAAGGGCAAGTGCACCGAAATCCTTGCAAGCTACGAGCCGTCGCTGACCATGTTCGGCGAATGGTACAAGCAGCTGATGGCAGAATCCGAGGGCAAGGACGGCAAGGGGCTGTTCCCGGTTTCGGCGAACTTTACCACTGACCTGCACTCCATCGGGCAGTTCATACAGGACGGCGCGCGCAGCCTGTTTGAAACCGTGCTGTGGGTGGAGCGGTCCGGGCACGACCTCACCGTCCCGGAAGACCCGGCGAACGTGGATGGGCTGAACTTTGCTGCGGGCATGACCATGCAGCAGATGAACGAAAAGGCAATGAAGGGCACGCTTCTGGCCCACGTGGACGGCGGCACGCCCAACGTGGTCATCACGCTTGACCGGCTGGACGATTACACCTTCGGCGAGCTGGTATATTTCTTCTGGAAGAGCCTTGCGGTGTCCGGCTATCTGCTGGGGGTCAACCCGTTCGACCAGCCCGGCGTGGAAGCCTATAAGAAAAATATGTTCGCGCTGCTCGGCAAACCGGGCTTTGAATCGGCAAAGGCCGCGCTCGAAGCGCGCCTTCAGGGAATCTAAAAGGCCGATCCGCTTTGGAGAAAAACCCGCTTGCAAAATGGCCCTGCTTCATGTATAATAGCTTTGATAAAAGCCTTACCAAAAGTGAGTGGATGTCATGACAACAGGCAGTAAGAAGCAAGCGGCGGAACGGATTTTTGATTTGCTCCGCACCGAGCGGGAGCTGACCCGGCAGGATATCGCGGCGCGCCTGGCGCTGAGCATGCCGACGACCCTGCAAAATGTGACCGGGCTGCTGGAAGCCGGGATTTTGGAGGAAAGCGGCGCGGCCAGATCGAACGGCGGGCGCAAGGCGCGCAAGCTCCGCCTGCGGGCGGACGCGGGCTGGGTGCTCGGCATTGACGCGGCGGTGCACCAAACCGTGCTGGCCGGGGCCGACCTGCTGGGGGAGGTGCGGTGCAGCCGGGTGCTCCCGCTCCCGTTCGAGGATACCCCCGGGTGGTACGGGGCATTGCACGAAGCCTTGGCTGGTTTTGTAAAGGAAGAGATACCCGCGCCCGTGTTGGGCGCGGGGGTTTCCTTTCCCGGCACGCTCGACAGCCCCGATTCAGTCAGCTCGCATATTTTTGGGCTTTCGCATATGGGGCTGGAGCGCTTCCGACGGTGTATCCCATTCCCGGCGGTTTTTGAAAACGATGCAAACAGCGCCTGCCGCGCCGAGCAGCGCACCGCGCGGGACAGCTTTTTCTATGTCTCGCTGAATGAAACGGTGGGCGGCGCAGCCATGCTGGACGGCAGGCTGCTCGCTGGGGATACCTTCCAGGCTGGGGAAGTCGGGCACATCCTGTTATTCCCGGGTGGGAAGCAATGCTATTGCGGAAAGTATGGCTGTGCGGACGCCTATCTTTCGCCGAAGGCGCTGGGAAGCGGCTTTTTCGCCCGTCTGCACGCGGGCGACGGCGAGGCGCGGGAGCGCTGGGAGCAGTACCTGGAACAGCTCGCTGTCCTGCTGACCAATTTGCGGATGCTGTATAATATGGATTTGGTGGTCGGTGGGGAAGTGGGGGTACAGCTGATTCCCGACCTTGCCGCCCTGCGTGAAAAAGCGGCGGCTTATGACCGGTTTGCACGCGATATCGATTATATTTACCCCTGTATCTGCCGGGAGCATGCCTGCGCGGCGGGCGCGGCAAAGCTGGCGCTGGACCGGTTCGGGGCACGGATTTTAGAGGGAAAGGAAACAGGATGAAAAAAGCGGCTATTTTTGATATGGACGGCTTGCTGTTCGATACCGAGCGCTTGTACCGGGACAGCTGGGTGATTGTGGCAAAGCGCTTCGGGCAGGAGCCTGACCCGGCGTTCCCGCGCGCCATCTGCGGCACCAGCGGGGCGCACTCGCTTGAGGTCATCCGGACGCATTATCCGGCGGTGGACGCACAGGCTTTCTGGGACTGCGGCGTTGCCCGGGTGGATGAGCTGACGGCGCGGTCAGTACCGGTGAAACCGGGGGCGGTGGAAATCCTGGCGTTTTTCCGGGAACGCGGCATGAAGCTGGCGGTTGCCAGCAGCAGCCCATACGAAATGATCCTCCGAAACCTGGAAAAATCCGGGCTGAAAGGATATTTTGCGGTCGTGCTGAGCGGCGAACAGGTCGAGCGCGGCAAGCCAGAACCGGATATTTTCCTGAAGGCGGCTGCGTTGCTCGGCTGCGCCCCGACGGACTGCTATGTGTTCGAGGACGGTATTAACGGTTCCCGGGCGGGGGTTGCGGCGGGCTGCGCCACCGTAATGGTGCCTGACCTGACACCGCCGACCGATGACCTGAAACAGGGCTGTACCGCGATTTGCGTCAGTCTGCTCGAGGCGCGGGACCGAATGGAAAACGGGTTGTTATAAGCTGAAATTTAAGATATCTCTGAACGATGAAGAACCTGTACGCACAGACCGCGAACCGCGTCCGTGAATACAGGTCCTTTCTGTTTTGCTATTAGTGCTCCATCCAGTCAGAAAGCGGACTTGGTCTTGGAGCGGGATTTTCGCAGGGCAAGGCAGAGGACGCAGGCGGGCTGACGCCCTCGGGAGACGATAACGCAATCATGCGGAAATCCAGCCCAAGAACGAGTTCGATTTTTGGCCGGATGGAGCACTAGGTGAATAACTTAAAACCCTGCTAAGGCCAGCCGCTCATTGCAGCACCCTTTCTATATTGATCGAATAGCATTCCTTTCCCCGAATGTCAGGAACGCCGATTCACAAAAAAACACTCTCCACAAAACGGGAAAAAGCCCATAAAGCATACAAACGCAACACGAACCCCAGAAGGAGCGGACAAAAATGGAAATCGAATACAAGGAATCAAAGGAATTCATGGCAGAGCAGCTGCGGGAGCTGTTCTGCTCGGTAGGCTGGAAATCGGGCAGCTACGCGGAGCGTCTGGTAACCGCAATGCGGAACTCCTCCCATGTCATCACCGCCTGGTACGGCGACAATCTGATCGGCCTGGTACGCAGCCTGGATGACGGGGAGGCGGTCGCGTTCATCCACTATCTGCTGGTGCGCCCGGAGTACCAAAAACACCACATTGGCGGCAGCCTGCTCACCAAACTGTTGGCGTATTACGAGAGTTACCTGTATGTCAAAATGATGCCTTCCGATAAGGCGTTGATTCCATTCTATGAAAAGTACGGCTTCCGTATTTACGACAATTACACCGCCATGGAAATCGACCGGCTGTAAGAGGAGGGATTACCGATGCAGCGCAACACATTAGGGCTGGCGCACGCCTTTTTACAGCGCTATGTGTGCCCGGGCGATACCTGCATTGACGCAACCGCCGGACGCGGGCGGGACACCGCCTTCCTCTGCCGCCTGACCGGGGAAACCGGGCGGGTACTTGCCTTCGACATTCAAGAAGAGGCTGTCCGGCAGACACGCGCGCTGCTGGAACAGGAAGGGCTTTCCGCCGAGGTCTACCTGGACAGCCACGCCCATATGGCGCGCTATCTGCCGCCCGGAAGCGCACAGGCAATCGTATTCAACTTTGGACGCCTGCCGGGCGGTGACCCGCAGATTTTCACCACTGCGGAAAGCTCTGTTCCAGCCCTTGAAGCCGCACAGGGGCTGCTCGCCCCCGGCGGCGTGATGAGCCTTTCCCTCTACTACGGCGGCGCGAACGGTTACGCAGAGCGGGACGCCATCTTAGGATATCTGCGCACCTTGGACGATCGGAAATACACCGTTTTAACCATGGATTGGGCGAATCGCAGGAATGAGCCGCCTATTCCTGTTTTCGTTTGGAAGGAAGCATAAACCATCTGTCGAAAGAATAGCGGGTAGTGTGGTTTCGCGCGGCGAATGATTTCGGCTTATAGTAATGAAACATTGAAAAAAAACGACTGCATTCTCAGAAATACAGTCGTTTTTTATGTTTTATCTTGAAGCTTAGACAGCTGTTTGATTTGTTCCAGCGCGTACTCCTGGAATTCTGGCCGCAGGGTTTTAAAAATTTGCAGCGCCTCATCGAATTTACTGTTTTCCACGGGCATATCCAGAAACATTTCCCCTTCGCCAGTTTCCAACCAATGTGCATTCACATGATACCGCTCACAAATATGCCGGAGAAAGAGTGCTTTCGGTGGAACGCGGCCATATTCAATATTGCTGATAACGTCTCGGCTGACACCTAATTTCTCGCCGAATTCCCGCTGGGAAAGTTTCAGCGTCTCCCGGACCGTCTTAATTCTTCTAATCACCGCCATACCTCCTTTGCCTGAGAATAATTTTATCATACAACACAAAAGCGAAACTGTCAACACAAAAATTTTCTACCTGAGCGGTTGGGCGGGCATCAGGTCTACCATCTACAGGACAGAGACATTTGTCCACGAGTCGACAATACAACCGGCAGAGTATTAGCGGTAAACCGTATAAAAATATGCTTATATTTACGTTTTTATAGGATTGTCTTTCTTGATAAGACAAGAATATAATAATCTATTCATTCCAACCGCTCAGGTAGAAAATTTTCGATGCATCACTCTCATACAGGAGAACTTTTATATGGGGACTATTCAGCATCTTTGCATTCCATTCTTTGGGAGTCCCACCAGCATTGAAAAGGAACCGTGCCGGGGAAATCAACTCCACCTTATCCGCCACCTTATAAGCCGCATCATAGAAATAGTGGTAAATCGGGGTATCATTCGCATTAGCGCCAACAGATTCCTGCTGATATGGCGGATTTCCAATCACAAAATCAAACTTCATCGCCCGTTTCCCCCTTGTTGGTAATGCTGAATATTCAATGCTCCCGCCGCCAAGCCAGTTATAGACCCGGCAGCGTGGCTGTTCGTTTTCTCTATCAGGTTCGGACATCCCGTCCAAAAATTCAAACAGGTTAAATTGCCGGAACTCCTCCTCGGCGGTACTGTACGGAATGGTCCCATGCAAACCGTCCATCTGCCACACATTCCAAACAATTACCGTGATGAGCTTCCCGTATTCGGAAAGGGGGGAGTTTTTATCTATAGATAGATAACGCGATATTTTGAAAATGCTCAAACCAA
>CAJUJQ010000168.1 GCA_910586575.1 uncultured Clostridia bacterium
CACGTCTCTCTTTCAATGGCTTCCTTTTTCTGGGATTTTTATGAAACTGCCGTGTTATGAACTTTTGAAATCATTTACGGTCGTTGAAAGGCATGAAAAGAGCCGCTTTGAAGCATCGAACATTGCCTGTTGTGAGGATAATCTCATTTTGCACCGTGAAAATATTTTACCGGAAATGGATGGCGCGGTCAAAAGGGAAGCAATCTGGGAGGATGCCAGCGGGTAAGCAAAACGCACAAAACCGGGGACATACAGCGGATATCCGGCCTTGTGCGTCGTTGTAATTTACAGAATTCTCAAGGAAAGACTACTGCTCCATCCGGACAGAAATCGAACCCGTCCTTGGGCTGGATTTCCGCATAGCTGCGTTATCGTCCTTGACGGGCGTCAGCCAGCCTGCGTCCTCTGCCTTGCCTTGCGAAAATCCCGCTCCAGGTCCGAATCCGATTTCTGATCGGATAGAGCACTACCAGCGGACGGACTTTTCCTCGAAAGCAAGCCCGATTGCGCCAGGGCCTGCGTAGGTGCCGATAATCGCGCCCGCCGCGTGGATCCGGATTTTGATATCCTTGACCCGCAATTTCAGCTCGGCAGCCAGTGCTGCCGCCGCCGCCGGGGCGTCGGCGTGCACGATAATGACCTCGCGCAGATTGGCGGCGGTGTCCAGGAATTTCTGAACCAGCTTGACGGTCGCCTGTTTGTAACCACGGCATTTCGCGATATCGGTCGGCGCACCCTCCAGGAAGGTGAGCAGTGGTTTGATACCCAGCAGCTGCCCGAAAACCGCGCTGATATTGCCGATGCGCCCGCCCTTCCGGACGTATTCCAGTGTATCCAGCAGGAAGTAAAGCGCGGTGGTGTGCTGCATTTCGTACAGACGCCCCAAAATCCTGTCAATATCGCAGCCGGCGCGCACCATATCGCAGGCGGTTTCCGCCATAAGGCCGATGGCGGCGGAGGCGTTGCAGGAGTCGATGACGTGGATTTCGGGCGCAAAGCCTTTTTCTTTCAGCAGGCCTGCCGCCAGCTGCGCCGAACGCACAGTGCCCGAAGAAACCCCGGTTACCGTAATGCAAATAATATGTTTGGCATTGGCATACTTTTCAAATACGCGCATGAAGGAATCGGGGGAGGGCTGGGAGGTTTTGGGCAGGCCGTCCATCTTTGCCAGCCGTTTGTAAAACTGTGCCGGGGACAGCTCAAGCCCGTCGAGCAGCGTTTCGTCGCCAAAAGTGACCGACAGGGGAACCATGGAGAAGCCGGCGGTTTCGGCCTGGTCGGCGGAGTAATCACAGCTTGTGTCGCTGATTACAACGATATCGGAGTTGAGCGGCATAGATAACACCTCGTTTCAAGAACTTTCGGGATCATTTGGAGCGGGCGCGCAGCCCAGCTGGGGGAATCATCAGAGGATGGTACAGTCTTCAAAAAACCGCTGGAGCTTGACCAGGCTGGTGCCCAGAATCGAAGCTTCTTCCGGCGTAAGCACCTCCATAACCGCGTTAATCATGCGGTTGTGGAACGACTGGTGATACTCGTAAGCCGCCTGCCCGCGCGGGGTCAGGCTGACGTTGACCACCCGCTTGTCGGTGGTGTTCCGGGTGCGGGTAATCAGCCCTTTGGCTTCCAGCTTGTCGCAGGCGACGGTAAGCGTGGCCAACGTGATGCTGAGCGATTTCGCGATGGACGACATCCGGCTGCCGGGGGATTCCCCGATTTTTTCAAGGATATGGATCTCGGTGACCGAAATTTCGTTGCCAAGCCCTGCGGCAAGGGCGCGCTCCTCAATCTTATTGATGCGCCCCCAAATTTCTACAAGGAAGGTATTCAGTTGATCATAGACCTCCATGGCCGCACATCCTTTCGCGGAATATTTGATAAGACTAACTAATTATAACACACCCTACGGGATTCGACAAGGGCTTCCGCGGTTTTTTTTCTGCGTCGCAAGGAGGGGACCGGCAGTTCTATCTTGTCCGTCCGCCACATATTTATGAAGCATGACCAAGCGCCGGGGAAACGCGCGTCCGGCGCGGGACAGCGGAACGGAGGGAATCAGAACCATGATTGTATTTGCAACCAGACTGACCGCGAAAAAAGCGGCGGCAGGGCTGCTGCTGCTTTGTGCGGTAGCCGTATCGGTGGGCTACCTGATGCCGGAGACCGAGCCGGAGGCGATAGCGGCGTCCTCATCGGCGCAGGCCCCCGACCTGGGACGGAAAATCAAGGGGAGTGAGGACTGCGTGCAGCTTTTGCAAAGCTGCGGCTGGGAGGTGGATCCCGCGCCGGTCTGTGAACAGGAAGTGCAGATCCCGGAAAGCTTCGACGCGGCGTATCAGAGCTACAACGAGCTTCAGCAGACGCAGGGGCTGGACCTGACCGCGCACAAGGGCAAGCGGGCGACGCTCTACACATTCCATGTGCTGAACCATCCCAGCGGGGAAGAGGGGGTCACGGCCAACCTGGTCGTGCGGAAAAAGCGGCTGATTGCGGCGGATGTCTGCTCGGCGCAGACCGACGGGTTCCTGCATGGGATTACCGAGCGCCCAACCTCCTGAAATGGATGGCGGCGGGGAAAGAAGGGGGACGAAAGTCCCCCGTTTTTTGTGAAAAATGGAAGAGCGAACTTGAAAAGATGCCCAAAAAAACGAGTCCTTTTTTGTGAGTTCACTGAATCAACACAATAAATTGCACTTTTTTTGCCCGTAGCTATTGTGCAAATTGCGAAAAAGTGTTAGTATTATATCAGTTGGTTTTGTCGGCGGGGAACTGCCCGCGGCAGAATAAGACGCAAAGCGGGGGGGCAGAACCATTGGATTTGAAGGAATGGCGCGGTTTTTGAAACGGAACCGTGCCGGAAGCCAGATTTCGCGCTCCATCCGTTCAGGAATCTCACGCGGGGGCGGGTTTGATTTCTGGCCCGGGCGGAAAGGGGAGAAGCACGCTGATTCGGCTGGACAAGCTGCTGACGCACTTCGGGTGCGGGACGCGGCGGCAAGTGATTGACGCGGTGCGGCGCGGGCGGGCGCAGGTGAACGGCAAGGTATGCTGTGACCCGGCGGCCAAGGTTGACCCGGAACAGGATGAAATCCGGTTCGACGGGACAGTGCAGAGCTATCAGAAGCACCGGTACCTGATGATGAACAAGCCTGCGGGCGTCATCACGGCGGTGTCCGACCGGCGGGAAACCGTGCTCGACCTCCTTCCAGAGAGCGAACGGCGCGGGCTGTTCCCGGTGGGGCGGCTCGACCGGGACACCGAGGGGCTGCTGATCCTGACGACCGACGGCCAGCTGTGTCATGCGCTGATGTCCCCGCGCAGGCACGTTGAAAAGGTTTATCTTGCGGGCGTGAGCGGCACGCTGGCGCCTGACGCGCCGGAGCTGTTCGCTGCGGGGCTGACCCTGCGGGACGGTACGGCCTGCCGCCCGGCGCTGCTGGAGCCTGCGGGGGAGCGGGACGGGCTGGCCCTCTGGAGGATTACCCTGCGGGAGGGCAAGTACCATCAGGTCAAGCGCATGGTTGCGGCTGTGGGCGGGCACGTGGAGACGCTGCGCCGCGTCGCGGTCGGCCCGCTGGAGCTGCCGCCTGGATTGGAGCCGGGATGCTCCCGCGCGCTCACCGGGGAGGAGCTTGGACGCCTGTTCCGGCAGATCGGGACGGAAAATGCGCCTGATTCGCATGAAACCGCGAGAAAAGGCCCCTGAAAAATTTTCACAAAAAAATTGTAAGTTTTTTGTACAAAAAGGATGGAGAGTATGGTATAATAACATAAATTGCATCCGAAAGCTTTTGGCGTTTGTACACAATGGCAGGAGGACGGTCAGGGCGGCCGAAGGGCGCTGCCCGATGGCCGCCGCAAAAATCCCGAGCGATAGAGAAAGGTGATATTGAGATGGCTTCAAGATTGTTTCAGTCGATTATCCTGCAGATGAAAGACACAGTAGACCGTACCATCGGCATTGTCGATGCGACGGGCGCAGTCATCGCCTGCACAGACCTGCCCCGCATCGGCGAAATGCGGGAGGACGCCGTAACCGAGCTCGGCTTCGCCGGGGAAATGATCCGGTTCGGAGGCTATACCTACCGCTCGGTTTCCGACCGTTCCACCCGCTTTGAATATGCCGTTTTTGTCCAAGGCGAGGACGAGCTGGCGCGTTCGGTCTGCTCGGTGGTTTCGGTCGCGACTAACAATATCAAGACCCTTTATGACGAAAAGCACGACAAAGCGACTTTCGTAAAAAATATCATCCTCGATAATATCCTGCCCGGCGATATCTATATCAAATCCCGTGAGCTTCACTTCGGCTCGGATGTGCCGCGCGTGGTGTTTCTCATCCGCCAGCTCGAGCGCGCCGATGTGGCGTCGATTGACGTTGTTTCCGGACTGTTCCCAGACAAGCAAAAGGATTTTGTACTCCACATCTCGGAAACCGATATCGTATTGGTCAAGGAGGTCAAGCCCGGCAGCGAAATCCGCGACCTGACCAAGATTGCAAAATCGGTCGAGGAGGCACTGTCCTCCGAGCTGATGGTCAAGACCATCATCGGCATCGGTTCGATTTCGACCCAGATGAAGGACATCGCCGCTTCCTTTAAGGAAGCGCAGGTTGCCATTGATGTCGGCGGTGTGTTCGATACCGAAAAGTCGATTATCTCCTTTGAGAACCTGGGCATTGGCCGCCTGATTTATCAGCTGCCGACCACCCTGTGCCAGATGTTCCTGACTGAGATTTTCAAGCGCGGCTCGATTGATTCGCTCGACCAGGAAACGCTCTTTACCATTCAAAAATTCTTTGAGAATAACCTGAACGTTTCCGAAACATCCAGAAAGCTCTTTGTGCACCGCAATACGCTGGTTTACCGCCTGGAAAAGATTAAAAAGCTGACTGGCCTGGATCTGCGTGAGTTCGATCATGCAATTGTATTCAAGGTAGCGCTGATGGTGCGCAAGTACCTTGCCAGCCGCGAGGAAGGCTCGCTTTAACGAAAGATAACGCCGTAACCAGGCGCACAAAGCCCGCGCGGGCAGCTGCGTGGGTTTTGTACCTTTACTCTCGTCCCTCCCGCAGGCGAAATAAAGCTTTTAATCAGCTTTTCTCGAAAGAGCTGCGGGAGTCCAGAGGGCATAGCCCTTTGGCGCTGCCTTGCGTAAGACGCCCTCTGGCGAGGAGCGCCGCAGGCGAATTAAAATCATCCGTCCGGGACCGCCGGGCGGGGCGCGGCGTGCCTGACGCGTCTGCGCATATAAGGAGGCATTGAAACCGTGATCAGAATGAGCGACGTCAGCATGGTGTATGACAACGGCACACGGGCCGTACATAAGGCGACGCTGCGGATTGATGAGGGCGAATTCGTTTTCCTGACCGGCTCGTCCGGTTCCGGCAAATCGACGCTAATCAAACTGCTGACTGGCGAAATCCGCCCAACTTCCGGACGGATTGTCGTCAACAACTATAATATCAGCAATATCAAAAAGCGCGAAATCCCGTACCTGCGCCGTACCCTTGGCGTTGTGTTTCAGGATTTCCGCCTGATTGCCGATAAATCGGTCTATGAGAATGTCGCGTTTGCCATGCGTGCCATTGGCGCGCGCAACCGCGCCATCCGCAAGCGTGTGCGTTATGTGCTTGAGCTTGTCGGGCTGAACGATAAAATGGACGTCCGCCCGCAGGAGCTTTCCGGCGGTGAGCAGCAGCGTGTCGCCATTGCGCGCGCGCTAGTGAACAATCCGCGTCTCATCATCGCGGACGAGCCGACCGGCAACCTTGACCCGGCGCGTTCGCTGGAGCTGATGACCCTTTTCGAGAAGATCAACGAGCTTGGTACGACCGTCCTCATCGTAACCCATGAGAAGGAGCTGGTTGATAAGTTCGAGAAGCGCGTGATTGTCATCAACAATGGTGAGATTATCAGTGATCAAACAGGTGGGTACTACGAATATGAAGAACTTTAGTTATTTCTTGAAGGAGGGCGTTCGCAGCATTTTCCATCATGGGTTCATGAGCTTTGCGACCGTCAGCATTATTCTGGCGTGCCTGCTTATGACCGGCAGTGTGACCCTGCTTTCCTTCAATATCAATCTGGCAATCAATGATCTTCAGGCGCAAAGCGAGATCATTGTCTGGGTAGACGAAAACTACACCAGCGAGCAGGCCCGCGCGATGGAGCGGGAGCTGCTGGCGATTGAAAACG
>CAJUJQ010000169.1 GCA_910586575.1 uncultured Clostridia bacterium
GTTCCCTTACGGGCCTGCTTCTGGCCGCATTGCTGCCGCTCTGTTCGCCTTAGTGTTTTGACCCTTGATTCGCATTTCAGATGTCAGCCTCGCACTGGTCCGTTTTATCAATCATCTGCCGTACTTGCAGACTGCTTTCGATAATTGCTTGGCGACACGCCGTATTCCCGCCTGAACAGCCTGGAAAACGCCAGCGCGTCCTCAAATCCAAGGGACTCCGCCACGACGGCGACTGGCAGTTCTGTGGAACACAGCAGCCCGCAGGCTTTTTTCAGTTTCAGGTCGGTCAGGTACTGTTTCGGCGTGATACCGAACCGTTCCTTAAAAATCCGCGTTAGATAATGCGGATGATATCCCAAATGTGCCGCAGCTTCTTTTAATTTTAGCTTTTTCGAGTAATTCATATCCAAATAGAAGCGGATTTCATCGGCTGCATGGCTCTGCCCCCAATCCGGTTCGTGAAAATCGATATCCGCGAACAAAAAGGAAATCATGCGGAGCAGGATGCTGTTTACCGCCAGAAAGCTGCTGGTGGTATCCTCCTGAAAGCTGAGCAGCTCAAAAATTGCCGCACGATACTTTTCGGTCGGCAAGTCCCGTATCACGTACCCTTCCTCTGTTGCCGCCATAATCTGACGCAGATAGGTCTGCGACTGAATCCCAAGGAAATTGACCCACGCATAGCTCCATGGGTCATCCTGTGCGGCTTCGTAGTAAGAAACCTGGCCTGCCGGAATCAGGAAAGCATCCCCGGCGGATACCTCAAATTGGCGTCCGTCAATCGAAAGGCTTCCGTGTCCGGAAAGCACAAAATGGATCAGCTGATAGGGACGCACACGCGGCCCATAATGCTGCCCTGGTTTGCACGCCTCATGCCCTGCGCTGTAAAGGGCAAGGTCGGAGTTTGATTTATAAAGCAGTGAATGATGGTTTTCCTTATATTCCCTCACAGAAACACACCTCCTGTTCCAGTATAACACAAGAGATGTGTTTTTTCCATATTCCGTTTTGAAAATTCCATACACAAAACGCCCGTCCTGTAGTTTAATAGGTGCATAGAGAAAAATCGCCGCAGGAACGGCGGCAGGAGGGCTGATATGAAACTTGAAAAAAAGCAGCGCTATCATCTGGAACCGCCGGAGGGGCTGATGAACGACCCAAACGGGCTGATTTGGTTCCGCGGCAAATACTATGTGTTTTTTCAATGGAACCGTTTCAGAAAAGACCATTCACATAAGGAATGGGGGCTTTTCACCTCACGGGACCTGATCGAGTGGGATTTTCAGGAAGGGGCCATCCAGCCCGGTGAAACCTATGACCGGTCGGGGGTACATTCCGGAAGCGCGTTTGTCATCGACGGGCGGCTGTACGCCTATTATACCGGCAGCGACAAAAGCAGCGGGCGGCGCAAAAGCAGCCAGTGCCTGGCGGTCAGCGAGGACGGAAGAAATTTCCAGAAACAGGGTGTGTTTTTGGACACCCCGGCAGGCTTTTCCGAGCATTTCCGAGACCCCAAAGTATTTCAGATGGAAACGGGGCCGTACTTCATGGTCATTGGAGCGCAGCGGATAACGGGCAAAGGCTGTATTGCGCTGTGCCGCTCGGAGGATGGGATTCATTGGAACTATTCGCATATGCTGGCCGCGGCGGAGCATCATGAAATGATCGAATGCCCCGACCTGTTCCGGCTGGACGGGCAGGCCGTGCTGCTGTACTGTCTACAGCGGCGGGACAATGCGGCGGATCAGGTCATTTCCGCGCATTCGGCTTACCGGCTGGTCGATTTTGACACGCATACTGGAACAATCCCCAAAACCGATCTGGAGCACGGTTGTGAAACGCTTGACGCGGGCTTTGACTTCTTTGCCCCGCAGACCTTTGAAGCGCCGGACGGGCGGCGTCTCCTGCTTGCATGGATGTCCCGCATGGATGACGGGCAGGAACGCGTTTTCGCCGAAGGGGAACCGCGTATTCACTGCATGACGCTTCCGCGCGAGCTTCGCATACAAAAGGGCAGGCTTTGGCAAAAACCGGCAAGGGAGCTGTACCGGCTTCTGGGGGAAGAATTGGAGTGGGGCGGCGCAGAGCGCCGTTCCATCCGGCTGGATACCAGGGTATTCCATCTGCGTATGGACGCGGCGCATTGCCCTGCGGGCCTCCATATGGAGCTGGGAGAAGCCTCCCTTTCCTGGGACGGCGGCCAACTTGTTTTTAACCGTAAAAACTGGGCGGGGGCCGATGAAGCCCGCAGCTGCACATTGGGACGGCTGGACAGCGTGGAAATCTGGTCGGATACGTCCAGCCTTGAAATTTTCCTGAACGATGGGGAAGCCGTCCTGTCCGCGCGTGTCTTTCCGCAAACGGAAGCGCCCGTATTGGCCGTAACCGGCGCACCGGAAACCTCAGTGCTTACGATCCGAAGGATCACGGCAGATATTCACACCTATCCCGCAGACGGTTCACAGCGGATTGCCGGATAGTCAAAACAACAAAAGGGAGGAAACAGCAAATGACAGAGCAAGAACTCGCCGCGAAAATCGTGGAGCTGATTGGCGGCACGGAGAACATTTCCACTGTGCGCCACTGCGCGACCCGCCTGCGTATTGTGGTGACAGACAAGGAGAAGATCGACAGCAAGGGCGTTGAAAACCTTGACAAAGTCAAGGGCTCGTTTTTTAACTCCGGCCAGTACCAGATTATTTTGGGCACAGGGCTGGTCAACCGCGTTTATGATGAGGTGCTGAAAATCACCGGCGACCCTGATTCCGGCGCGAAGGACGCAAAAGAAGCCTCGCCGGTGTACGGCAACAAGTTTCAGCGCGCCATCCGGATGTTTTCCGACGTGTTTGTCCCGGTAATCCCTGTATTGGTTGCAACCGGCCTGTTTATGGGCCTGCGCGGGCTGCTGACCCAGGAGGCGGTGCTTGCCGTGTTCGGCATGACCCCGGCGGATGTGCCGCAGTCCCTGCTCATTTTCACGCAGGTGCTGACCGATACGGCGTTCGCGTTCCTGCCCGCGCTGGTCTGCTGGTCCGCTTTCCGCAACTTCGGCGGAAGCCCGGTGATCGGGATTGTCCTCGGGCTAATGCTGGTCAGCCCCAGCCTGCCGAGCGCGTATGACGTCGGCTCCGGCGCGGCGCAGCCGCTTACCTTCTTTGGGTTCCTGAATGTTGCGGGCTATCAAGGCTCGGTGCTTCCCGCGTTCGCGACCGGCATCCTGACCGCCAAGTTCGAGAAATGGCTGCGCCGCCGTGTCCCTGATGCGGTTGACCTGATTGTTACGCCCTTCGTCACCCTGCTGGTCGGCGCAATGCTCGCGCTGTTCTGCATCGGCCCTGTGCTGCACGGCGTGGAAAACATTGTGCTCGTAGTTGTTGAAAAGCTGCTGTTCCTGCCCTTTGGCATCGGCGGCCTGATTTATGGCAGCTTCGGGCAGCTGCTCGGCATTTTCGGTATCCACCATATCCTGAATTTCCTGGAAATCAGCATGCTTGCGCAGGACGGATGGAATTACCTGAACCCCATTGGCACCTGCGGCAACGTCGCGCAGGCGGGCGCGGTGCTTGCGGTTGCAATGAAGGCACGCTCCGCGAAGATCAAGCAAATCGCCTACCCCTCCTGCCTGTCCGCGCTGCTTGGCATTACGGAGCCTGCGGTTTTCGGCGTCAATCTCCGCTTTGGTCGGCCGTTCATTATGGTGATGGTCGGCGGCGCGGCTGGCGGCTTCCTTGCCTCGATCTTCCATCTCCGCGCAACCGGCATGGCGATTACCGGTATCCCCGGTACGCTGCTGTACTTAAATGAACAGCTGCCGCTGTATCTGCCGACCAATGTCGTCGCGTTTGCGGTGGCGTTCGCCATGACGTGGTTCTTTGGCTTCAACGCCAAGATGGAAGAACAGTCATGAAAATTACAATCGATGAAAACCGCCGCACAGCCGTCCTGAACAGCGGAACGGTTTCCTATGTGCTGGAAGCAGGAAATTATCTGGTGCATCGGTATTTTGGCCGCGCGCTGCGTGACTATCGCGGCTGTGGTACGCCTGCTTATTATAAGCGGGCGTACAGCACCACGCATGACTGTTCGGTTCCAAATGTGTCCTTCGACGATTTCCCGTTTGAATACCCGGTGCGCGGGCGGGGTGATTTCCGCATCCCGGCGCTTACGGTGGAACAGGCAAGCGGCGTGCAGGTTGTGGAGCCACAGTTCCGGGGGTGGCGTATCATCGAGGGCAAACCGGGGCTTCCCGGCCTGCCTTCCACCTTTGCTGGGGATACGCCCGCTCAGACCCTGGAAGTTGTCTGTGAGGACGAACAGGCCGGGCTTCGGGTACTGCTGTATTACTCGGTTTTTGAAGGGCTTGATATCATTGCCCGCCATCAGAGGTTCGAAAATACCGGGAAGCAAACGCTGATTTTGCACAATGCGCAGAGCGCGTCGCTTGAACTGCCCGCACGGCCCTTCGAATTCCTTTCCCTGTATGGGACACATGCCAAAGAAGCCAACCGCAGCCGTTTCCCGCTGCATCACGGGATACAGCGGGTGGAAAGCGTGCGTGGGAGCAGCAGCCCGCAACACCAGCCGTTTTTTGCCCTGCTGTCCCCCGGCACAACGGAAACGTCCGGCGAAGTGTATGCCATGCACCTGGTTTACAGCGGGAACTTTCTGGCACAGGCCGAGGTGGATTCGTTCGGGAATGTGCGGGCGCAGATCGGCATCCACCCGGAGGGCTTCCGCTGGGAGCTGGAGCCGGGCGGGCAGTTTACCACTCCGGAAGCCATCTTGAACTACACCGCGGAAGGACTGAACAGCATGAGCCAAACGTTCCACCGCCTGTACCGGGAACACCTGCTGCCGCAGCGGTTTGCCGGAATGGAACGCCCAATCCTGCTGAACTCGTGGGAATCCATGTATGTATTATGATGTCAGCATGGACAAAATCAAAACCCAGGCAGAGCTTGCAAAGCAGGCGGGGCTGGAACTGTTTGTGCTGGATGACGGCTGGTTCCGTGCGGATAACAGCAGCAATACCTCCATGGGGGATTGGCAGTGCAATGAAGCAAAGCTGCCCGGCGGGATTCGCCGCGCTTCGGAAACCGTCCACGCAAAGGGGCTGAAATTCGTGCTGTGGTTTGAGCCGGAGGCCATCTGCAAAAACAGTACCCTGTATCGGATGTGCCCGGACTGGGCGCTGCACATCCCCGGCTACCCGCCGGTGGAAGGCCGTCATGAATATCTGCTTGACCTGACCCGGCAGGAGGTGCGCGACTATCTGGTCGGTATGCTGGAAGCCTATTTGCAGGGCGGGAAGGTGGATTATATCAAATGGGACATGAACCGTCCGCTGACCGACGTCTGCTCTTCCGCACTTGGGCATGGGCAGAAAGGGGAAACCGCCCACCGGTATGTTCTGGGGCTGTATGAAATCCTGGAACGGATTACCGCGGACTATCCCTCCGTGCTGATTGAGGGCTGTTCCAGCGGCGGCGCACGGTTTGATCCCGGAATGCTGTATTATGTGGGGCAAAACTGGGCGAGCGATAATACGGACGCCTATGACCGCATGACGATACAGGATGGATTCAGCCTGCTTTACCCGCCGGTGGCGATTGGCGCACACGTGAGCATTACGCCGAACCATCAGACCGGAAGGACAACGCCGCTGGACACCCGTTATCAAGCGGCGCGGCTGTTCAATCTGGGTTATGAACTGGATTTGGCAAAATGCAGCGAAACCGAGCGGGACGTAATTGCGCGGCAGGTTTCGGAGCACAAGCGGGAACGGACATGGATGCAGGAAGGGATTTTTTCCCGGCATGAGGTTCCAAGCAAAAACTATGTGATGTGGTCGGTTGCCCGTCCGGACCGCAGCGAATGTCAGATTCTCATTTTTCAGAAATTCTATGATCCGCTGTGCTGCCATGGGAATTTCAGGCTTCTGGAGCTTGACCCGGAAGCGGATTATCTGGAAACCGGCAGCGGGCAGGTTTTCGGCGGGGACGAGCTAATGCAAATCGGTTTGACGGTTCCGCTGGTGAAAGAGGATTTCCATGCGTTCCCGTTTCATTTCCTGCGGATAGAGGATGGGGAAGCGGAACTGCAAAGCGAATCATGAAAAAATAATTATAGCAATCTGCGAAAATAAGGTCAATAACCAGCGCATCTGAACCAACCGTC
>CAJUJQ010000170.1 GCA_910586575.1 uncultured Clostridia bacterium
GAATTGCAGAAATCCAGAGAGATCCAAATCCCGCTGTACTGCGGTCAAAAACGGGAAATCACAGAGGAGGACGCGATATGCTGTATCAATTCGATACTGACAGTTTAGACCATGCAAAGGCGGCACTACTGTTATACGGAATGTACCGCAGCCGAAAACCTGACAGCCCGCTGAATGGGCTGGAGACATGGGACAGGTTTCAGACGTTTGTTCGGGCGGCGTGCCTGAAAGCATCCACAACAGCGGAATTTGTACAGGCATTTTGCAAAAAGGCGAAAATCGACAGCGTGAAGCCGCGCTATCTTGATACCGGTGATCCGGTGCTTATGCCGGAAACGGGCGAACTGGTCAAAAGCGACAGAGTGACAGATTACCGGCTTAAAATCATGTCTGATAATAGCCTTTTGAGCCTGTACAACACAGAATCCCTTTACCTGATTATGCTGGTGCGGGAACGCATTCAGCGCGAGAAATTCATGCCGGAGGTGCAAGATGAAGAAGCGGATGAAGTATAAAATGCTTTCCCCTCTGTCCCATATCGGTGAGACGGCAAGCACGGGCAGTTATTTCCAGACGATTTTGACGGCATCTGGGCGCGTTCCAGTTATCACGGGCAACAGCATTCGCGGCCAGCTGCGAGACAGTATGGCGCTGCACCTGTTGGAATTGCTGGATGCAAAGGTAAGTAAGGACACGTTCAATATCCTGTTTTCCGGCGGCAATATCAACGGCGCAATGAAAGATGATGTTGAAAAGGCAAAGAAAATCCGTGAGCACTTTCCGCTTGTATCGCTTATGGGAGGTGGATTAGGAGATATGATTATGGCCGGGAAGCTGATTAGCACGTTTGCTTACCCGGTCTGCAAAGAAACGTTTGAAATCACGGGCATTGATAGTGCATTGTCCTGGCATGGTCTCATTGATGAGATGGAGTTTACGCGCACGGACGACGGCAAAAACGACCGGCTTTCCGGCTATATGGCAGACGCGGCAGAAGAAAAGACCGCGAAAGCGTCTACACAGATGCGTTACAGCGTGCAGTATATGGCGGCTGGTAGTGAGTTTGTGCAGGATTTTTGTTTCCTTGAGGGCGTGACAGGTTTGGAACTTGGAGCCTTTTTCGCGGGCTTGCGAAAATGGTTTGAGGTTCCGAAGCTTGGCGGCATGGCGGCTAAAGGCTTCGGCCTGTTTGATGCTCACATGGATGATGATTCGATCGTCGTTGAAAACGGAGAAATCGAGCTTTCGCCGGAAACCGAAAAGCTGATTTCCGACTATGAGGATTTTATCCGCGCTCAAGGCGCAGAAGCATTAAGCCTTTTCAACACAAAAAAGGAGAAGAAAAATGGCAAAAAAGCCGACAAGTCCGATTAAAGTCACAGCTCACCTTGCAGACGGGCGGCTGAACAGCGCAGACGGGATTGTTATGCTGGACAGCATTTTATATCATGCGTGGTTTTGGAATCATAAACCGGAAGTTTTGCAAGGCATTGGAACGGTAGAATATGACGGTTATACCGGCCTCCCCCTGCGACAGCTTCCGGGCAACCGCTGGGCGGCAAGCCGTGGAATCTACGAAGAAATCGGGCAGGCCGTTGAGCATATAAACAAGCGTCCAAACTTTTTCAACGCCGATAAAATTAGCCGCCTTGACATGGAAAAAGGCCTGATTAGCGATAGTGTAGGGCAATACAGGGCGTACCGCATCCCCAATGTAATCCGCACGATTAAGGACGGCAAAATCACGTTCTGGGCTATGGGACACGCCGATGAGGTCAAAGCTCTGCTCGACTGCATCCCGGCGGTGGGCAAGAAATACGCTGCTGGTTACGGCATTGTAGCGGATTGGGCAGTTGAGGAATGCGAGGAAGATTACAGCCTGTGGCATCCAGAGCACGGTCTTATGCGTCCGGTAGAAGTTGAAAGCGACGAAGCGGCAGGGCTTGAAATGTCAGAGTACCCAGTCATGGAATACGGTGTGAAGCCGCCATATTGGAAAATAAAGAACTTGAGGATGTGTTATGTGCCTATATGAATGGAGTGATACTTTATAAATGCGGACAAAACATCAATAGAGCATACAGACTGTGCTATACGTTTGGCGTACATGATTTGTTCTTGCTTGATTGCGATACAGCAAAAACCGGAAACGTATTTTCTGCAAAGGATAAGGTGACAATTCACCATGTCGATAGCCTTGATGGTTTTTTCAAGGTGGCCGCGCTTGAAAAAGGTAAAGGCGTTCCAATTGACGCTACAATTGCAGACTATGATTATATTTTAGTAGGTGGAGAAAACGTGACGCTAACAAACAAAATGGCTAGTAAGTTTTATCACATCGACACCCAAAACAGCCTTTGCCTTACAGTGGACGAAGCGCTTGCTATAGGATTGCACTATGCAACGCGATAAAGTTTTAGCCATTGATTTTGACGGTACAATATACGATAAAAAGACAAAATCAATGGTTGACGGCGCAGAGAATGCAATACGGGAACTCCATCGGCGCGGTTATGTGCTAGTTCTATGGACGTGTCGAACCGGAAATGCTCTTGCGAACGCAAAAAACATCATGAAAAGATACGGCGTTATGGATTTCTTTTACTGTATCAACGAAACCCCAGATTTTGTGAAATACAAAACGTCCTGTAAGGTATGCGCAAAATGGTACATTGACGACAGAAGTATTGGCGGTTTTGTCGGCTGGAAAAAAGTTTTGGAGATTTTACAATGATAAACAGTGAAATTTGCTCGTTATGGGCGAAAATGTCGCAATATCAGAGAAAACTTGATAAAACAGTCGAAAACGTAAAGGAAATGCTGTCAATATCAAAAAATCCATACGTCGCTCTTTCTTGCGGGAAAGATTCGAGCGTCATGGCTGATATGGTGCTGTCTATCGATTCGGCCATAAAATGCAGATTCATTTCATCCGGGGAAACCCGCATTGTTCACAATGTAGATGAGGTAATGGATTATTTCAGACAGCGATATAATGCGGATGTCGAGGAAATCAACATTGACCGCGTTTTCTCGGATGAATGGAAAGACGCTGAATTTGACGAACAGCGGAAAGCTGGTCGGAGAGATATACAGAATATCGATAACAGCGGTTATGATGGTGTGTTTATGGGGCTGAGGAAAGATGAAAGTCGGGGGCGCAAAATCACTTTAAGTGTTCATCATTCAGAAGGTTTGCCGAATAATATGTACCGATACAATGGTCGTGCGTTCTATCGTATGTGCCCACTCGCGGATTGGAAAACGGAAGATATTGGCGCGTACTTGACAGTAAATAAAATACCGACCTTAGATTGGTACAACGAATACGGGTTTGATAGCAGAACTACAGCGCGAATCACAGGTGATGCGGTCAGGCAGAATGTTCTATTCTACATCCACATACATAATCCAGCTGGATATCAAAAGCTGATTCAGCGGTTTCCGGAATTGAGAATATATTAAAACGAAGACGAAATAGGGTGACATTGTTTGAGCAAAGCGGATAAAACAAACTATCAAACGCTTGCGGATTTCGCGCGTCATGTAGGCGTGGATAGAACAACGGTGTTGGCCTGGGTTCGGTCTGGACGTTTGAAGTCAAGGAAAAAAGGTAAAAGCAAGAAACGCCATAGACTTAATGAAGAACTCTTTTATAAATGGTCTGCTGAAAAATATAGAAAACCTTATCCAAAATACAGCACCACATGGAACGATACAGAAATCTATGTATTGAAAAATTGGACAGGTACAGATGAACAGCTCGCAAAGGCGGTAGGCCGTAGTGTCAATGCGGTTCGGATAAAAAGATGTGGCATTCAGGCGGGAAAAGAGGTTCTGAAAAATGTATGAAAACATGACCACAGCAGAATTTTTTGATAATTTTGAAAAATTTGCTGCTCAAAGAAAGAACAGAAAAATACTCAGAGCTGTGAAGGCTTTTATCGGATTTTGCGCTATCAGAGAAAAGATTTTATCTCAATACGTCGAAGAAGGCGATTTTGATGAATCTGTAATTTGATGTGCGAAAATCCTTGAATATAATCCGATAATATGATAAAATGATAATGGATATGAAAAAGCAAAAATGGTGCATCTGCCCATACTGCAAGAAAAAACTTTTCCCGGTTCGACCGGAAACGAAAATCGAACATCTTGTTTACCGATGTAAAGCGTGCAAAAACGAATTTGAGGTAAACATTTAGAGCCAAGAGCCATTGAGTCAAGAGCCAGTTACCGAGTAAATCTCGGCAGCTGGCTCTTTTTCTTTTGGAGGAATCGAAAATGGAGCTATCCGCACTGAAAAAAGCATTTCAAAACTTAATGGGTTCGGAAAGTGACCTGCCAGAAGCGGTGCTAAGGGCGTTGATGTCCTCAGCAAAAGACAATGTTCTTTCTGCCTATGTTGACATGGTGCGCGGCGATTTGCAGACGGACGAACTGCAAAAGATTTTCCAGTACTACTATGCAGACCGCAAAGAGAAAATGCAGGATTACACGCCTAAGAGCATTGCTAAACTGTGCGCTGCTGCTACCGAAAACAAGCGGGGCGTGGTCTATGACCTGTGCGCAGGGAGCGGGGCAATGACCATCCAGAAATGGGCGCAGAACCCGAACAAGACCTTTATTTGTGAAGAACTTGACGAACGTGTTATTCCGCTTTTGCTGTTCAATATGGCAGTGCGGAATATGGGCGGGTATGTACTGAACCGAAACGCCTTGACGCTGGAATTTTTCAAGGTGTATAAATTGTCTCCCGGTTCCCGGTTTTCCGAAATTGAAGAAATCGAACAAGCGCATGACATTTTGGCGGATGAAATCATTTCCAACCCGCCCTACAACATGAAATGGGATGCGCCCGCGCCAATGTTGGCGGATAGACGTTTTCAGGGAAAGCCGATTCCTCCGGCATCTAACGCCAATTTTGCATTTGTGCTGACAGCGTTAGACCGAATGAAACCGGGCGGCAGGTGCGCGTTCGTCCTCCCAAACGGCGTTTTGTCCAGTGACCCAGAACAGGGAATCAGAGAATATCTGTTGGACGCCGGTATGATTGAGCGCGTTGCAATTTTGCCAGATAAGATGTTTGAGGCAACAAGCATTCCGACCTGTGTAATTGTGTTTTCCTGTGGCAATAAGTCCGTGAAATTTTACGACTGCCGCCGAAGGGTAGTGCAGGAGCAGCGCGACCAAAACGGGCAGTTCGGCGGGGCAAGTCACGAAAACAGGACATACCACAAAACGATAAACGTCCTTCCAGATGATGTTATTACCGCTGTGTGCGGCGAATGCAACAGTATTGCGGAATTTTCGCAGGAAGTCAGCGTCGAGGAAATCAAAAAGAGCGATTACAGCCTTGTTCCGTCGAGATACATAGCGTTTCAGGAGCGGGAAACCCGACACCGACCCTACGCTGACATCATGGCAGACATTAACCGCATTTCCCGTGAGCGAAGCGTTATTAAAATTACATGTAATGAAACGCTTGCAAAGGCTATCGGGTTGTACGAAGTCGCAGAACTGGAAAAGCAGGCGGATAATACATGGCTTGACAAGACCTTCCAGCTTTGGGGTGGGCATTACGAAAGTCGCCGCTATATCACGCTTACCAAGAACAAAAATGAGTTCAGAGTTGAAAATCAGGATAAAGAAATCCTGTCAAGCCTTGTCAGCTTCTTTTTGCCAATGTGGAAACAGCACGTTTTCTATCTGAATCACGAGGAAAATCGATTGCTGGCAGAATTACGGGACGCTATGTTGCCGGAGCTGATGAGCGGGGAATTAGATATTAGCTCGATTGATAAGTAACAGGATTATTTCGAGACAGCAAAACGACGAATTGAGGATGCAATGAAAAATGATTAAAACAAAAACCATCGAAACCATAGAGGAATACGACGAAACCGGCAGGATGATTAAAAGGACTGTGACAGAAACGGAAGAAACGGATGATAATCCGGTCAAATATGCTCACACATCGGCTCCCATTATGCCGGAGAAAATTGGAAGTTATGAATATCCGCTTTATCCGGATATCCACATCACCTGCCGCAATGACAAATAACAGATAAATCCCGCTCAGGCGGTTTTTATACAA
>CAJUJQ010000171.1 GCA_910586575.1 uncultured Clostridia bacterium
TATTTTACCTTCTTTTTCTTCGAGTGAAAAGTGTCTACTTTTTTATACCATATCATAATGTGAAGGTCAGCGCAGCTTGACGCTACGCCGACCTTCGCTTAAAATGTTTTCTTACGTCACCGCCCCATTGAAAGGCGGTCTTTCTGTATGCTTTTTTAATTCAGGAAATCCTTGAGCTTTTTCGATCTGGACGGATGGCGCAGCTTGCGGAGCGCCTTGGCCTCAATCTGGCGGATGCGTTCACGGGTAACATTGAATTCCTTGCCAACCTCTTCAAGCGTCCGGGTATGACCGTCCTCAATGCCGAACCGCAGGCGCAGCACCTTTTCCTCACGCGGCGTTAGGGTTTTAAGCACCTCGACCAGCTGCTCCTTGAGCAGCATAAACGAAGCCGCCTCTGCCGGTTCTGGCGCGTCGTCGTCCGGGATGAAATCGCCCAGGTGGCTGTCCTCCTCCTCGCCGATCGGCGTTTCCAGGGAAACCGGCTCCTGCGCAATTTTCAGGATATCACGCACACGGTCAACCGGCATATCCATTTCCTCCGCAATTTCCTCCGGGCTGGGGTCGTGACCCAGCTCCTGAAGCAGCTGGCGCGAAACGCGGATAACTTTGTTGATGGTCTCCACCATGTGCACAGGAATGCGGATGGTGCGCGCCTGGTCGGCAATCGCGCGGGTTATCGCCTGCCGAATCCACCAGGTTGCGTAGGTCGAAAATTTAAAGCCCTTGCTGGAATCAAACTTTTCAACCGCCTTAATCAGGCCAAGATTGCCTTCCTGAATCAAATCCAGGAACAGCATCCCGCGGCCGACATAACGCTTTGCAATCGAGACAACCAGACGGAGGTTGGCTTCGGCAAGACGCTTTTTCGCGCGGTCGCCGGTTTTAATGGCTTTGCGGTAGTTCTTTTCCTCTTCCTCGGTCATGGGGTTTTCAAGCCCCGCCGCACGGTCAGCCTCCAGCTTGTTGATCGCCTCGATGGCTTCCGCGCCGGCGGTCATTTGCTCGGCAAGCTTCAGTTCCTCATCTGGGGACAGCAAATCCACCTTGCCGATTTCCTTCAGGTACATACGGACAGGGTCGTCAATCGCGAACCCTTCTGCCAGAGCCGAGGTGTCAACCAGCTCCTCCTCGGGCACCTCCTCCACGTCGGCTACCTCGAAATCATCGTCATCCTGATTGACCGGCGCAAGGACATCGGTACCTTCGATTTCGATGCCCATATTTTCAATGGTCTCATAGACCTTATCAATATCTTCGCTTTCAAGTTCCAGCGTTTGCAGTGCGTCCGCAATTTCTTTCAGTGACAGTTTTCCGTTTTTCTTGCCCAGCGCAAGCAGATCGCGCAGTACCTGCTGCTGCTCCTGAATGCTTTGCTGCTGTTGTTGTTGTGCGCTCATATCAAATTCCTCCCAGTCGGTCTTTTTCTCTATGGATTCGGCTCATCCGGAGCAACGGATCCTCCCCGCTGTCATCCGTGCCACTTTTCATCCGGCAGCTTTCAATCGTGGCTATGTAATCACCCAGCGCCTGCTGCCAGTTCGCTGTATTTACACGGTCCCCGCCAACAACCGCCGATAAATGCCGCATTTCATTTTCCTCCAAATATCCCTCGAAGGAAGCAATTGTCACCCGGTGGCCCTGCCGATGCAGGGTCAATGCGTGCGCAAATATCTTTTGCAGCACCTGTGCGGTAAACTCCTGCGGCGTAATTCGCGCGGCGACCTCGTCTATCAGGCTATCATCGGCAAAAATGAGACGAATAATACCTTCTTCCGCCCTTGCGGAGCGGACATTTTGATATTGCAGCGTGCGGTCGCGCGGCTGTGCGGCGCTGACGACGGCACGGAGTTCCCGTTTTTCATCGGATTTTTGTTTTTTTCGTCGAACGGACAGCGCCCGTTTGACTTCAATCTCCATCGCTTCGACAGTGACCTTCGCCATTTTTGCGGCGCGCCCGGCGTATACCTCCCGCTCGACGGCGTTATCAATCTTCGCGAGCGTCCCTGCCGCTTCGTGCAGGAAGCGCACCCGCTCCTCGTCCTCGTCCAGGTCATATTTTGCGGCGATGCTTTCCAGCCGGTAGGCGTTGTCGCTTTCCGAGCGCTCAATCAGCTTACGGTAGGCGTCCGCACCTTTTTCCTTAATAAACTCATCCGGGTCCTTCGCGCCCGGGATGCGCAGTACCTTGACCTGTAAATCGGTTTTTTTCAGCAAATCAATAGCGCGCTGTGCCGCATCCTGCCCCGCGCCGTCTGCGTCATAGGAAATCACAATCTTGCCCGTATGGCGGGAAATCAGGCGCACCTGTTCATCGGTCAGCGCGGTACCAAGGCTCGCAACCGCCGAGTCGAATCCGGCCTGATGCAGCGCAATGACATCCATATACCCTTCCGCAAGGATAAAGTAATCACTTTTTGTCTTTCGCGCCAGATTGAGCGCAAACAGGTTGCGGCTTTTATGAAAAATCGACGTTTCCGGCGAGTTAAGGTATTTCGGCTTGGAATCATCCATGACGCGCCCGCCGAACGCAATCACCTGTCCGCGCACGTCGATAATCGGAAACATGACGCGGTGACGGAAACGGTCGTAAACGTGTCCCCGCTCACTGCGGGAAGCTAACCCGGCGTCCAGCAGCTCCTCTTTAGAGTAGCCCTTTTCCGCCATGGCATTCAACAGGGAGGAAAAGCTGTCCGGCGCGTAGCCTAGCCCAAAATTATTCATCGTTTTGCGCGACAGTCCGCGGTTCAGGAAATATTTTGCGACAGTGGCGTTTTCCGGCAGCCAGAGCTGGCGGTGGAAGAAACGCGCGGCCTCGGTCGAAAGCCCAAGCAAACGTTTCCGCCTTTGCGCTTCGCGGGGATCGGCCTGGGTTTCCGGAACCTGCATACCGACCTGCGCCGCCATGAACTGCACCGCGTCCGGGAAAGACAGCCCCTCTGCGTGCATGATAAAGGTCAGAACCCCACCGCCGACGCCACAGCCAAAGCAATGGAACATCTGCCGCTCCGGCGTAACGCAGAAGGACCCTGTTTTTTCGTTGTGGAAGGGGCATAAACCAAAGTATCTGCCACCGCTTTTTTTCAGCTGGACGTAGCGGCCCACAACATCCAGAATATCACAGCGCGCGTTCAGCTCGTCCAGAAATGCGCGGTCAAAGGCCATTCAGCTGCTCCTTTCATGCAAAGCTTTCCGCCCTTTCCGCAAAACAATCAGGACTCCGTCAGCTTGTTCCAGCTTTTTGGGATGAAAAGGCGGCGATATGTAGAAATGGAATACCGGTCGGTCATGCAGGCGATATAATCGCAGGAAACCCGCTCAACCGAGTCGCCCTCCTGCCGCAGCCGCTGGTAATCCTCCGGAAGCTCCTCCGGATGGTCAATAAAATACTGATACAGCGAACCCAGCATCGACTGGGCGCGCGCTTCTTCCCCCTTGGCGTTTACCGAGAGGTACACATTTTCAAACATAAAGGAGCGCAGCTCCATCATCGCTTCATGCGTTCCGGCGTCCATCCCAATCTCGTGATAGCGTTCCCCGTAATCAATCATTGCAATCACCATATGGTCAATGCGCTTGCCGTGGGTGCGCCCCAGCTCCCGCAGCAGCCGTTCCGGGATATCCTCGTTGCGGATAATCCCGCCGCGGATGGCATCGTCAATATCATGGTTTATATAAGCAATGCGGTCGGCATAGTGGATAATCCGTCCCTCCGGCGTATCGGCGTGCTTTTTGCCGGTATGACAGACAATGCCGTCGCGCACCTCATAGGTCAAGTTTAAGTCCTCCAAACGGTCCACCACGCGCAGGCTCTGCTCGTTGTGCCGGAAGCCAAAAGGGGAAACCTTGTTCAGCGCGCGTTCCCCCGCGTGGCCGAACGGCGTATGCCCAAGGTCATGCCCGAGCGCGATGGCCTCGGTCAAGTCCTCATTCAAATCCAGGGCGCGGGCAATGGTGCGTCCGATTTGTGCCACTTCAAGGGTATGCGTCAGGCGGGCGCGATAATGGTCGCCTTCAGGGGAAACAAAAACCTGCGTCTTGTGCGCAAGCCTGCGGAAGGATTTTGAGTGGATAATCCGGTCGCGGTCGCGCTGGAACTCGGTACGGTTGTCGCAGGGCGGCAGGGGTTTTAAGCGTCCGCGTGAGGCGGTAGACAGGGTTGCCCATTCAGAAAGGTTTGCCCGTTCGCGGTTCTCCAGTTTTCCCCGGATGTTCATAGCTGCGCACTCCTCCCTGTTTCCGCTCTGAATTCTACTTCCTATCATGTTATTACGCAAAATCCCGTGAAAAACCTTCTTTTTCGCATTAAATTTTGGGGATTCTTATTTTTTGGAGGATTAAACAAATTCAATCGCTTATTTTTAGGAAATATGCTGCATTTTGACATGTGGAATTCACTGTTGTCAACTTAAGCGGATTGGAATTATTTGTAAGGCTTTTGGCGAACAAAATATTTGCCTGAGCCTGTCAAAATACCATACCTTAGATCGTTTCCATAACTTGCAAAAATTCCCATAGCACTTAAGTTGACGACAGTGATGTGGAATTTAGAGGACTTCGGTCTCAATGATTTTCATGTAGCGCCGCAAGGCAAATTCCCCGTCATGCGCTTCGCCCGCCATCGGAAGCGACATATGCTCCCCGCGCCGGATACGGCACACTCCCGTGTACCGCAGCAGCCCGCTCAATGTTTCCCAGTCGGATGGCGCGCAGAGCAGCCCGGCGGTCTGCAAGTACCCTTTATAGGGACGCAGTACAGAAACAAGCTTTCTTCGCGGCAGGCGCTTGGCCCAGCAGTTGCCGCAGGTTAAGGAAAGTTCCAGCGTGCTGTCCTGCCCCGCCGTAACCGATGTGCGTTTGCCCGAAAACAACCGTGTGCCAGTCTGCCCCTCCAGCCACGCGGTGTATTGCAGCAGTGTAATTTGCGCCTGTGTCCCGATGTCCGGCGGCGGGAAGGCTTCCGCTTCCCGGTCGAGGATGGGCGCGAACCGTTCGCAGAACCGGAAAAGCGTCCCCATGTCCTCTGTATCAACGAAAATCCCCTGGCAGGAAGAGCAAAGCAGCTGCCGGGTAGAGACGATTTGCCGCGCCAGTCCCGCCAGCGCTTCGTCAGACGCTTCCATGGTCGCATACGCGAAAGAAAGCTTGTGCCCCCATTCAATCACCCGCGCATTCAGCGAGGCCATCCGCCGCACGGCTTGTACGGCATCGTCACCACCCCAGACGACGATTCCATCAGCCAGATTTGCTAATCGTTGCAGGGTTTCCAAATCGCTGGACGGCGTGTCAAATACGTAAATATAGGGGAGCAGGCGCGGCTCAATTTCGGTCAGCGCGGCAAGCAGCAGCACCGACAGCCCCGCGTCGGACTGCGGCAGCTTTAAAAGGTTGATATTTCCAGCCAACAGCCCCTCAATCACGCTATAGGCCGGAAGCGCGTCTACATTGCCTGCCGCGATGTGCATCAGAACTCCCAGCGGCGCAAGCCTGCGCTCTATGGCAAAGGGGGTTCCCGGCGGCGTTTCCCGCACCGGGAATTGTTCAGCCCCCAGCTCGGTTTTCAGCTTGAATTCCAGGTTTTCCCGGCAGAAAAACGCCGTTGCTTGGTCAATTTGTTTCCGCGCTACAATGCCGTCCACAAGCATCAATTTGACTGCGTCATCGTATTCCCCTGCCGCAACCCGCCGCGCAAGGGTATCACAGGCCGCAATGACACATTCCGGATCAGGATGCCCGGCAGCGCAGGCTTCGGCAATCCAGCCTGGCAGATGCGCAAGGGTTTCGCCGGTCTGCTCTGGCGGCAGGATTTTCCCTCTTGACAGAATCATTGTGCACCTCCCAGCAGTTCCGCAGCGCCGGCGGCGCAGGTCCTGATATCACGCAGCCCAACCCGCCCGATAATTTCCAGCCACGGTGACGGACAGCCGCACCCGCAGCTTTCCGCCGGATGCAGCACACCAAGGTCATCGGTCATAACGCTGGACAGCGGGACGCCGCGCACCAACGGGGTCAGCAAGATCGGAAGAGCGT
>CAJUJQ010000172.1 GCA_910586575.1 uncultured Clostridia bacterium
ACAGCCGTGGGATGAAGTATGGGCGGGGTTGCAACCGCTCAGGTAGAAAATTTTCGGTGGTTCAGTTTCTCTTGTGAAAGCGGGGGTAAGAGAGTGGTGAGGAGAGGAGGACATGGGAAAGTGGACTGACAATCCTTGGGAACGGCAAAAGAACGAGAGCGCTAAAGCGTTTGAGGCATTTTCCATCTACCTAAATCTTGGCTCTGAGCGGAGTATAACGAAAGTAGCACAAGAGTTGAACAAAACTCGGACGCTAATAGGACGTTGGAGCAGCGAATGGAGTTGGCAAGAGCGTGTCCGTGCATGGGAAAACAATCTGCAAAGAGAGGCCCATAAAGCTGCTGTCAAAAAAGTACGTGACATGAACGCCCGCCATGAAAAGATGGCAGTTGTCATTCAGGGAGCGGCTATGGAGGCGCTGAAGAAAATTGGTTCCGATATGGTCACGCCCAAAAACTTTGCCGCAATCGTCAGGCTTGCGACCGAGTTGGAGAGGAAAAGCTTGATTGAGAGTGTAGATTCAGTCGATGAGAACACAGACGGTGAGGAAGAAGAGACTGTCCGCATTTATCTACCAGATAACGGAAGAATGGAGGGTAGCAGCGTTGGTTAAAGAAATAAGACCACAGGAGGGACCGCAGGAAGCGTTTCTATCAACCTCTGCTGATATATGCATTTATGGTGGTGCTGCTGGCGGCGGGAAGACCTATGGTATGCTGCTCGATGCTTTGCGCTATACCAATATTAAGGGTTTTGGCGCTGTGTTTTTCCGCAAGAACAATAACCAGATCTTCTCTGAGGGAGGTCTGTGGGACAGTTCCCTTGACCTTTATTCGCAAATCCCGAATGTGATTCCGGCTGTTGGTTTGAGCCAGTGGAAATTTAAGGACGCCAAGAACCGGATTGTTTCAAAGGTCAGCTTCAAACACATTGAAAGGGATCAAGACCTAAGTAAATGGCAGGGAAGCCAGATTTGCGGCCTCTACTTTGATGAGCTGACCCATTTCAGTGAGAAGACATTTTTCTATATGTTTTCCAGAAACCGATCCCTGTGCGGTGTCAGGCCATACACGAGGGCAACCTGCAACCCGGATGCAGACAGTTGGGTTGCTAAGTTCATCGAGTGGTGGATAGACCCGGACACAGGCTATCCCATCCCGGAGCGCAGTGGGAAAATTCGCTGGTTTATCCGGATTGAGGAGGTCATCCACTGGGCCGATACCCGTGAGAAATTGTGGGAACAGTTCAATCTTGCTACAGAGGCGGAGAGGAATAAACCGAAATCTGTCTCATTTATCGCTGCCTCCGTCTATGACAACAAGGCTCTGATGGAGAAGGACCCCGGTTATCTGTCCAACTTGGAAGCGATGCCGCTCGTTGAACGCGAGCGGCTTTTGCATGGCAATTGGAAGATCAAGGCGGCAGCAGGGCTGTATTTCAAACGGACACAAGTCGGAAAAATGCTTCCGAATGTCCCGCTTGATGTTGTAAGATGGGTACGAGCCTGGGACTTGGCTGCAACATCGGAGGACGAGGGCGGCGAGCCTGCATATACGGCTGGTGTCCTTATGGGAAAGCGGGTTGATGGCCGGTATGTCGTAGCGGATGTTATCAACGTCCGGCTGTCTGCTGCGGATGTGAGAAAGACGGTAAAAATGACCGCCGCTTCGGATCGTGCACGTTTCAAGCGTATCCGGATACGCCTGCCCAAAGACCCCGGCCAGGCGGGCAAAGACCAAGCGCAGAGCTATATCCGGTATATGGCGGGGTTTGACGTTTGCGCGGTTGCCGAAACCGGCAGCAAGGAAGCGCGGGCAGAGCCTGTTGCCGCGCAGTGGCAGGCGGGAAACTTTGATGTCGTAATTGGTGATTGGAACGAGGAGTATTTTTCCCAGTTGGAGAGCTTCCCGATAAGCAAATTTAAGGACATGGTAGATGCGACGAGTTCCGGATTTGCAGAGCTTGAAAATGCATTTGATATTGGAGGTCTGATCAGATGACCAAAGCGAAAGTAACTGCTGTGCCAACCCGGATGGATGGCTATGTGAATCTTATCAATAGATGGGGAACCGCTCAGGATTCCTCCGAGGCATATCGCTTCCAGCCGGAACAGGCGGTGACGGACAGAGAGCTTACGACACTGTATACGGACAATGGCTTGTTTACAAAAATTATTGACGCACCTGCGGAAGAAGCACTGAAGCATGGTATCGACCTTGGACTGAACAATCCTGATGTCGAAGGCTTTGTGAGACGATCGCTGGAAGCGTTAGACTGGGACGAAAAGGCTGCGGCTGCGATTAAGTGGTCGCGGCTTTATGGCGGCAGCATGATTGTGATGCTGATTGATGACGGCAGAGGGCTGGACGAACCGCTCAATTGGAAAAACATACGAAGCATCGATGAGCTTTATGTATTTGAGCGCCCGATTGTATGGCCGGATTACGGAAGCTTTTACCAGACAGACTTTGCTGGCCGTAAAAAAAGGCGCGGCTTACAGCTCATGAAACCTGAGTTTTACAGTGTTTCCAGTATTTACGGCTCTTTTCGCGTTTACGAAAGCCGCTGCCTGATTTTCCGCAACGGTGTGCTCCCCGAGAGTGTTTCCAATGAAGATTACCGGTTTTGGGGATCTCCGGAATATATCCGTATCAAAAGGGCTTTGCAGGATGCTGTTACAGCACACAGAAACGGTCCAAAGCTGCTGGAGAAAAGCATTCAGGCAATCTACAAAATGAAGGGGCTTGCATCGCTGTTAGCGACCGAAGCTGGTGAGGCTCAGGCACTAAAACGGCTCCAGTTGATCGACATGGCGCGGAACATCTTGAACACGATAGCGATTGATTCGGAAGGCGAGGAGTATGATTTCAAGACGTTTCAGCTTACCGGCGTTGTCGATATCATCAATTCGACCTGCAATATGTTGTCTGCGTTGACAAACATTCCGCAAACGGTACTCTTTGGCCGCTCCCCTGCCGGGGAGAATGCGACCGGGGAAAGCGACATGGAAAACTGGTACAGCTTTGTGGAGCGCATCCAGAAGCTTTCGCTCAAACCGAATCTGCACGCGCTTCCTGATGTGCTGTTTACGGTCGGTGTTTCCAGCGGCAAAATAGAAAACGTCCCGGATTATGAGCTGAAATTCAATCCTCTTTGGAGCCTCAGTGATGCAGAGCAATCGGCGGCAAAAAAGACGGTAGCGGACACAGCCTATGTGAAGGCCCAGACAGCGAAGATGTATGTCGATATGCAGGCGCTTGATCCTTCCGAGGTGCGCAGCGCTCTCGCTAAAGATGAAACCTTTGAGGTGGAGGATATTTTAGACGATCTTTCGGAGGATGAATTGTTTGAGGAACAGCAGAGCTCGGACACTTTTCTGCCCGGTGTCAATCAGGATGCGTTTGACGCGCCGGATACGAACAAAGGAGTTGGCGTTCTTGTAATCCGAGGCGGAAAAATTCTGGTCGGGCTGCGCAGCGACGACGGAACCTTCTGCGGTCCGGGAGGGCATATCAAAGATGGGGAATTGCCAGAGCGGGCAGCCATTCGGGAGACGCAGGAGGAGTTCAGGATTACCCCGACAGAACTGATTTACATTTCTGATTTGGAGACTTCCGGAGCAGGTTTTTCCCCTTCAACGGTTTTCCTTTGCACGGAATATGAAGGCCGTGCACAAACTGACGGTGTGGAAATGCAGTTTGCGCAATTTATGGAACCCGCGCAGATAACCGCTTTAGCGGATGCCGGGGTTGCCTATCCTCCGTTTGCAGAATCTGTGAAGATTCTTCTCGAAAAGTTGACATCTGACACTGATAGGAGTATAATGGAATCAGGCAAAATTGTGCTTGACGGCGGCCCCGGTTCTGGGAATCACGGCCATGAAGGCATCCCCGGACAGGTTGGCGGGTCGGCTCCCAGTGATGGGAGCGCTTCCGAAACAACGGTTTCATCTGCGACGGGAGCTAACAAGTTTGCGGCAGGTTCCTCACCCAGAAATTTAGATGCTCATTGGGAGGGATCTAGCCGTGCGCACAGCCACAAAGAGGAGTACCCGGATTTTTCAAAGGAACAGTACGCGGAGCGGGCTCTTGAGTTGATTCAAAAGCCGGTTGCTGGGAATGTATTCGGGTATAAAACTGCTAACGGAGAAATCTGCCGATACGATGAGGAAACAAATGACTATGTGAAAGGCCATCCGGATAAGGGCATTAAGACTATGTTTAAGCCAAGAAACGGCAAACAATATTATGAAGGAAGAAAAAGTGCAGAAGGAGAAGAGGATGAATAAAGATTGGATTTGCCCGTGCTGTGGGAAACATTATTTTTCGGAGGAGGATTCTTTCGAGATCTGCCCGGTTTGTGGCTGGGAAGATGATAAGTTTCAGCGGAATCATCCAGACTTTGATGGCGGCGCAAATGTAATGAGCTTGAACCAGGCCCGAGAAGCTTATGCAGCGGGCAGGCCGGTAGGATGAGCCTGGGAATGGCATATCGTTTGGCATCCTGCAAGGACTGGATCAAGGAGCAGCTATGGATAATTTTAGAAGCATTTATCGTATTTTGCGCTATTTGGAAAGAGCAATGGATTACGATGGACCGGATCTGGAACAGATTTCAGCCGGGGCGCTAAATCTATCGGAGCAGCGATGGACTGCCATTATGGAAATGCTTGTTTCCAGAGACTATATCGACGGAATCAGGATTAAGCGCGGGGTTGACGGGGAAATCGTTCTTTTGGCCTCGGTTCCGCGAATCACATTGCAGGGATTGGAGTACCTGCAAGAAAACTCCCTCATGCAGAAGGCTGCGAGGCTCGCGAAGGGAATAGCCGATATCATTCCATAACATCAAGATTGAAGGCGACGGAGCAATCCGTCGTTTTTTGTGCTTAAAACTGGGGGGCAAAACATTTGAGCGACCTTATGCACAGACAGGCGACACAGAGAATGGTCAAGAGTCAATTTAGAGAGCGAAAAAAACTTACGTGTAAAGTGAAGCCTATTTACCCTGCCAGTTCCGAGCGGGAGTACCAAAGGGTGACGGACGCGTACATGAAGATTCTCAGCGGCATCGTAAAAGAGTACCTTCCGGAAATCCGGGCTGCTGCGGCTTCCGAGCTGGAAAGCGGCTTCCGCACAGACGGCTTGCCCGATCTTCTGAACATCATCTCCGGGATTTTCAGCAAAATGATAAATCAGCTGCTTGAAAAGCTGGATACATTTCCAATGAGGGAAAAGCTCGGCAGAGTCGCTTACCAGCTGCAAAAGCTTTCGGTTCGGGAGTGGAAACGGCAGGTGCACGATACGCTGGGGCTTAACCTCCTTGAGGATTACTACCAAGGAGAGTTTTACCGGGAAATGCTGGAGAAGTGGGTTGCAGAGAATGTCAGCTTGATCAAAACCATTCCCCAGGGATGCTTGGAAAGAATGCGGGAAATTGTGCTGGACGGATACCGCTCCGGTATCAGCACACCGGCGATTGTGAAGAAAATCCAGAAAGAATATAGTATCAGCAAGAGCCACGCCCGCCTGATTGCACGAGATCAAATCGGGAAACTGAACTGTGATATTACCCAGAAGCAGCAGCAGGACGCTGGCGTTGAGGAGTACGAGTGGTCGGACAGCGATGATGAGCGCGTCCGCAAGCGGCATAAGAAGCTTAGCGGCAAGCGCTATCGCTGGGACGATCCCCCTGTTGTGGATGAAAAGAGGGGTAGGAGATGCCATCCGGGGCAGGATTATCAATGCCGGTGCGTCGCCCTTCCGGTATTCGGCTTTGATACTCTTAACCTTCCGATTTCAGAGTGAGGAGGTGACGAATGTGAAATTGTAGCGTACAAATAAATGGGAGTTTTTACCTATAGATAGATAAAAACTCCCCAAAAATACAGTCTTTGAGACGCTTTAACTTCTCATAAAGTCGTTTGAAAGTTTTAATATTGCGACTTCCAATCAC
>CAJUJQ010000173.1 GCA_910586575.1 uncultured Clostridia bacterium
CCGCCCTTGGCGAAGGCGCGGCAACGGAACAGGACGCGGACAGGCTGATCAAGGGGTATCCGATTATCCGGCGGAGGCTTGAGAAGCTGCACGAACATTTTGAGATGGTTGGGGAACCCCTTCCGCGTGCAAATGGAAAGCACTCTTGTCCTGCTTGTCTCCACTATGCCAGTTTGTGTGACAATTATTGCCGCTGGTGCGGCAAACCGATTCGAGTAAGAAAGAGAGGTCTGAAACGTGCTAAAGATAAGTAAGAAAACCCGCGTCCGGGTTCGGCGCCGGCTGTGGCTGGCATCGCTGGCGATTGGCTGCGCGTGCGCGTTCAAGGGGCCGGAGCTGCTGCTGCACTGCATCCTGAACGGCTATGAGCAGGCGCGGCTGACCGTCGGCGTGCTGGGGACGGCGGGCGCGTGCGTCGGCTTCTGTGAGTGGCTGGCGCGGGGCGGGTTATGAAGCTGCTGATTGGCGGCAGCCCTTGTACATCTTGGAGCATAGCAAAAACAACTGGTCGTGAAACCGAACCATCCGGCGTTGGGTGGGAGTTGTTCAAGAACTATCTCATAGCGCGAAAAAAGTATCAGCCAGATTACTTTCTCTATGAGAACAACAAGAGCATGGCACCGGCTATTCGTGAGCAGATCACCCGTGAACTTGGTGTTGAACCTATCCTGATTAACTCTGCGCTTGTTAGCGCACAGAACCGGCAGCGGCTGTATTGGACAGATATTCCCGGCGTAGAACAGCCGAAGAATCTTGGCATTTTAGTTCGGGATATTCTTGAAAGCGGTCTTCCGCTGACAGAAAAGGGCTATTGTCTGAAGGCGAGTTATTTTAAGGCATCCGCTGTAAATGCTGTAGATGGCGGGCATTTCCCGTCACCCATGGCGGCTGAGCCTGTTCGTATCGGAACTATAGCGAACGATGCAAAGAATCCGAACTTTGACAGCCGGCAGTATCGTGTTTATTCCCCGGATGGCAAAAGCGTGACTATCTGCGTGCAAGGCGGCGGAGTAGGTGCAAAGACAGGGCTGTATGCCGTACCCGCCGGAATACCGAACGGAAAAAGTTATCCGGTCTATGAAGTCCAAAACGGCCAGATTGATATACTTGGCAAACAATATCCTATCCAGTTGTCTGACGGTTTCTATATCATCCGAAAGCTGACTGTCACCGAGTGCAAGAGACTTCAAACCGTGCCGGATTCCTACATATTTCCTGTAAGTAATACTCAGGCATACAAGATGCTCGGGAACGGCTGGACTGTTGACGTAATCGCTCACGTTCTCAGCTATGCGCCGGGAATTACGCTAGAGCCGCTGGAAGTGCTGTCCATGTATGACGGGATGAGCTGCGGGCACATTGCGCTGGACAAGCTGGGTGCTCTTATTTCGCACTACTGGGCGACCGAGATTGACAAGTACGCGATCAAGACCGCGCAGTATAATTTTCCGGATGTAATTCAGCTTGGGGATGCTTTTCAAGTGCGAGATACAAAATGGAGACTGCCGGAGACATAGGAAAAAGCGCTCACCCGGACGGCCATCCGAAGTGAGCGCAAACACAATAACACATTCATAGAATAACCGTTAGGAGGCGGTTTGTCAAGATGAATATGGATTATGTAGACGCCTTGGACGCCGTTCTGGCGCAGCTGTCCGGAGGGGCAGCGCTGGTGGGTGTCATTGCGGAGGCGGTCTACTGCACGCCGGAGGAACAGACGGCGGCGGCGCTGTACGCTGTGGAACGGTTGCTGCTGGACACGTTGGCACAGCTGGAAAGGCTTATTGCGGAAGGGAAGCGGGCCGCATGTATCAAGTAACCACTGAGCAGATTCTTGCCGAAATCCGTGCGTACCGGGAACTGGAATGGAAGCGGAAGTTTTGCCGGGAACATCAGCTTTATCGGGAGGAAGGCTGGCGCGAGGTTGAGGACATCCGCTGCGCGCCCGACCCGACGGACACGGATTTAGGCTGGCCGATCGAGGCTATGACGGTGATTTGGGACACCGGCTATTTAACCATTGAGCTTTCGGCGCTGACGAAAATGCCTGCCGCCAAGCGAAATAAAATTTACAAACTGGGAGGACTTTGAAATGGAATTCACAATTCATGTACAGGTAACCGGGCTGGACAGGCTGGCAGACGGCCTTACGGCGCTTGCGGGCGCGGCAAAGGCAGCCTCTTTTCATCCGGTAACGAACCCGGCGGCGGTTTCCAGCGCCCCTGCCGCTCCGATGAGGAACCCGGCGGCAATGGCGAAGGGCGCGCCGGTCAACGCCGCGCCGCAGCCGAACGCCATGCCGGACCCTTCGCAGGCCCCCGGCGGAACCATCCCTGCGGGGGGCATGGGAAGCCCTGCTGCAAACGCGGGCGGGTCAGCGTATGCCGCGCCGTTTGCTGCTGCTTCCGGCAGCACGGCGGGCACTGCTGCTGCTCCGAATCAAGCGCCCGGCCCTGTAGCCTCGGCTAATCCGGCTCCGGCAGCGCAGGCAGGTGCGCGCAGCTATACGCGGGACGAGATTGCCCAGCCTGCGGCGGCGTGGTGTTACGCTGACCCGGCCAAGACGGCGGAACGCTCCGCCGCGCTGACTGCGCTCAATGCGGAATTTGGCGTCATGGGGCTTGACCAGCTTCCACCGGAGCAATATGGCGCGTATGCGCTCCGCCTGCGGCAGTTGGGGGTGGCGATCTGATGGCGCCCGAAAGACATGCCCTGCTGGGGGCTTCGTCGGCGGCGCGGTGGATTGCCTGCCCGCCGTCGGCACGGCTGGAGGCGGCGGTCCCGAACGAGGGGACAACGTACACCCGCGAAGGCACGCTTGCCCATGCAATTTGTGAGCTGAAGCTGCAAAGCTATTTCTCGGTCATGGCCAGGCGTACATACAGCACTCGGCTGAACAAGCTGAAAAAGGATGAACTGTACGCCCCGGAAATGGAACAGCACACCGACACCTACGCCGAGTACATCAAGGAACAGTCGCTTCCTTTTGCAAGTAAGCCGCTGGTGATGATTGAGGACAAGGTTGATTTCTGCCGATGGGTACCGGAGGGCTTCGGCACAGCGGACTGCGTGATGCTGCACGGGGACACGCTGATTGTGGTCGATTTCAAATACGGCAAAGGCCACCCTGTCAGCGCAACGAACAATCCGCAGCTCAAGCTGTACGCGTTGGGCGCATACGAAAAGTACCGGATGCTGTACTCTCCGACGCGGGTCAAAATGGCAATCGTACAGCCGCGCATTGCCGACACGCCGGAGGAGTGGGAAACGACACTGCCGGAGCTGTTGAAATGGGCGGAGGAAACCGTGAAGCCTGCCGCCGCGCTGGCATTCGCCGGAGAGGGAGAGCAGCACGGCGGGGAGCACTGCCGGTTCTGCCGTGTGAAAGGGCAGTGCCGCGCTTACGCCGCCCCGCACATCAGCGCGGCGGAGGACTTCGCGAAGCTGGACAAACCGAAAGAGCCTGCGCTGCTCACAAACGAAGAAATCGGGAACGCGCTGACCTTGGCGAAGCCACTCGCCGCGTGGCTGTCCGCTGTGGAGGATTACGCGTTGGAAGCTGTTCTGTCCGGGCGCATGATCCCCGGCTGGAAGGCCGTGGAGGGACGGAGCGTCCGCCGGTTTACCGATACCGACGCCGCCTTCCGCGCGCTTCAGGCAAACGGCGTGCAGGAGGAAATGCTGTACGAACGGAAGCCGCTGACGCTGGCACAGGTGGAAAAGCTGGTCGGCAAAAAGGACTTCCTGCGCGTGGCCGGTTCCTTCGTGGAGAAACCGCTTGGCAAGCCGACACTCGCGGCGGAAAGCGACCCGCGCCCGATATACAACCCCGCAGAAGAAGATTTTCAGAAATTGAATTAAAAAGGAGTAATTTATCATGGCTAACACGAATCCCGCTCATATCGTTTTGACAAATGCCCGTTTGTCCTACACGCACCTCGACCAGCCCTACAGCCAGAGCAGCGACAGCACACCGAAATACAGCGCCGTGGTGCTGGTGCCCAAGTCCGACCCCGCCAACCGCGCCAAGATTGACGCCGCGATCCGCGCGGCCACCGAGAAGGCGCGCGTCAAGTACGGGCAGGCGTTCCCGGCACAGCCGAAAATCAGCGTACATGACGGTGACGGCGTGCGCCCCTCCGACGGACAGCCGTTCGGCGAGGAGTGCCGGGGCTGCTGGGTGTTCACCGCTTCCAGCAAGACGCGCCCGAGCATCGTAGACGGCAATTTGCAGCCGATTCTCGACCCGACGCAGCTGTATTCCGGCATTTATGCCAATGTGGGAGTGACTTTCTTCGGGTATAACGCGTCGCAGAATAAGGGCATCGGCGTAGCGCTGGACAACGTGCAGAAGGTTTCCGACGGGGAGCCGCTGGGCGGCGCAAGGGCAAGCGCTGAGGACGACTTTGCGGCGCTGCCGCAGGCACAGCAGCAGGCAGCTCCCGGGCAGCCGGTTAGTAGGTACGCTTCGCAGCCGGGATATCCGAACCCGGCAGCGCAGCAGCCTGCCTATCCCGGTCAGGCGTTCAGCGTGCCGCAGGTAGACCCGATCACGGGGCAGCCGCTGTGAGTATCCATCGTTTATCCATCGACCTGGAAACGTATTCCCCGGTCGATATCAAAAAGGCGGGGCTGTACAAGTATGTACAGTCCCCCGATTTTCAAATCCTGCTGCTTGCGTATTCGCTGGACGGCGCGCCGGTCGAGGTGGTTGACCTTGCCGCCGGGGAAACGCTGCCGTACTGGATGGCGGACGCCTTATCCTCCGCAATGTTCACCAAGCGCGCCTATAACGCTGCGTTTGAGTGGTGCTGTTTAAGTAAGTTTTTAGGATTCCCGGAGGAGCAGCAGAGGGCCTGGCTCCCGCAGTGGCGGTGCACGATGGTACACGGGCTGTACTGCGGGTATCCGGGAGGGCTGGCCGCTGTTGGAAAGGCGCTTGGGCTGCCACAGGACAAGCAGAAGGACAAGTCCGGCAAAGCGCTGATCAAATACTTCTGCTCGCCCTGCAAGCCGACCAAGGTCAACGGCGGGCGCACGCGGAACCTTCCCGAACACGACCCGGCAAAATGGACGCTTTTCAAGGAATACTGTCGTCAAGACGTTGTGACGGAAATGGAGGTCGAGCGGCGGTTTTCGCGGTTCCCCGTGCCGGGTGCCGTGCAGAAGGAATGGGAAACCAGCACATGGATGAACGCGCGCGGCGTGGCGGTCGATGTCGGGCTTGTTGAGGGCGCGCTGGCGTGCGCCGCGGCGGAAACCGGGCGGCTGACCGCCGAAGCCGCCCGCCTGACCGGGCTTTCCAACCCGAACAGCACACAGCAGCTGCTCCCGTGGCTGCGGGCGCGGGGTGTCGATATTCCGGATTTGCAAAAGGAAACCGTCGCGGAAGCGCTGGACACGGAAGGGCTGCAACAGGAAGCGGCGCGCGTACTGTCCCTCCGGCAGGAGCTTGCAAAGGCGAGTGTCAAAAAATACACCGCTATGACAGCGGGGCTTTGCGGGGATTACCGTATCCGCGGCCTGCTGCAATACTACGGCGCGAACCGGACAGGCCGCTGGGCTGGCCGTCTGGTGCAGGTGCAGAACCTTCCCCGGACATACCTGCACGGCGCGGCGCTTTCCCAGGCGCGTGAACTGGCACGCACGGGGGTTCCGGACGCGCTGCGCTGGCGCTTCGGGACGGTGACCGGCATCCTGTCCCAGCTGGTGCGCACAGCCTTTGTGCCGCGCGCGGACTGCGTATTCGTGGACGCTGATTTCAGCGCGATTGAAGCGCGGGTCGTCGCTTGGCTTGCCGGGGAACAGTGGGTGCTGGACGTGTTCCGCACGCACGGGAAAATTTATGAGGCGGCTGCTTCGCAAATGTTCGGCGTGCCGATTGAAAAAATTGTGAAGGGGAACCCGG
>CAJUJQ010000174.1 GCA_910586575.1 uncultured Clostridia bacterium
CGAACCAGCCCCAGAGGGCGGTCAGCGCCGCCGCACACGCGGCCAGCGCAAGCTTAAATTGATTGACCTTTTCCATAAAGTCAACCCCTTTCTTAAAATTTTACAAACACGCCGCGCGCATGTTTTGAAGTACGCGCGGCATATTTCGTACAGAATCACTTTGCGGCCTGCCGCTCCATCTTATCAAGCGCCTGCTTGACCTTCGCCTTGTTATAATGCTGGATAGACTTACCCACGCCGCAGGCTTCAAACAGATACGCCCGTTGTTTGTCATTCAGCCCAGGGATCTCATAAATGGCCTGCATCTTGCGAAGCCCCTTGCTGTTTGCGATAGTTTCACCATCCTTGTCTTTGATGCTTTCCACGCAGTTTGCCGCCGCCCTTGCCATCATAAACTGGCTTTCGCTGAGGCCGCATTTCTGCTTCGCGTCTCGGCAAGCGAACATCCACTGATCATCTATCTCGAAATCCTCAAATTTCGCCTCCTTTGTCATCTTGCCGCCATAGTCCCTCACATAGCTTTCAAAGCGTTCCCGCTGCTTCGCGCCCAGCGTTTCATAAATACGGCTTTCATAGGCTTCGTCCTGAATCCGGATTTCAACATCGCTGCGGTAATCGCGGAAACCGAATTCATCGGTCGCGGCCTGCTCGGCCTTTCCGCCGAGCGCTTTCTCAATGTCGGAATCGTCCATCCCCATTTCCCGCAGCGCGTCGGAATACAGTTGGGAGCCTTCGCCGTCGCCGTCCAGCTGTGCCTCATAAGCCAGCTTCACCAGCTCATTTTTTTCCTTGCCGTGTACATTCCGCTCGTAGTCCCGAATCTCCTTGCGGGTCTTGAGCTGCTTGTCGTGCAGCATCTGGAAAATCCGTTCGGCGGTTTCGCTGTCCCCGGCGTCGCGCGCGGCAAAGCCCTGTTCCATCCACCAACCGGCGGTATCCTCATTCTGCGCGGTCTTGAACATATCCCAGCGGAAGCGCACGCCATAGGTATTCACGCCGTTTGCCTGAAGCCCGTCCAGCACAGTATTGACCGCCGCCGTCACATCCCGTTTCAGGTTCGCGACCGGAAGCCCAAAAACCTTACTGAGCTTAAACAGCAGCTCCGCCATTGCCGCTTCGGTTGTGACCTTGCCTTCCCCGGCCTGCGCGCGCCGCAGTACCGAAAACGCCTTTACAACGTCCGCAACCGGGGCCATATCCGTCCGCTTGGCCTCGTAGCCCTGGAACAGGGAAAGGAAATCCTTCAGATAGGGATTCCACCCCGCAGGGTTGATTTGGTCGGTAAAATTCTCGACCGTCGCTTCCCGGTACCGCCCCCAGAAGCCTTTGTCGTCATCCTCCTCCCCGGCCCCGCGCGCCGCGTCCAGGATAGCCGCCGCCGCTGCGGTTGCCGCCGAGCTGGCCAGCACGGCAACAGCCGCCCGCGCAAAGGCTTTCCCCGCGCCGGGCTTCCGCTGCATCAAATCAACGCCGGTACTGCGCATCAGGTTATAGGTTTTGGTCGGTTCCGCCATGAAAGAGGTATACATCCGGGTCAGGCCGTCGGTGCTGCGCATCATCTGGGAGCGGTGCAGCACGGAGTCCACCACCTGTGTCCGGTCGATCACCTCGTCGAAGCGTTCCGAAACCGCCTTCCAGTATTTCTTGCTGCCTTTCTGAAAATCGGTCGTATCCTCAATTTCCAGCTTGCAGGCGTTCCAAAGCCTTGTCCAGGTCAGGTTATCCATCGCTCCGGCGGGCTTCATAAAGAATTCGGTCAGCCGCCGCCCGAAGCCCTCCTGCCCCAGCAGAATTTCCTTTGTCGTCCGCCCCAGGTCGAGCTGGTAATACCCCCAGTCCTTCCACTGCGCAATGGGGGAATGCTCTGCCATTTCCTGAAAATCGCCCTTATGAAGTAATCCGCCGGTCAAATACTTTGCGTCCATCACGGCATATGCCCGGAAAAACGCGGTGGGCTGCTGCACAACGACGCGCAGGTTCCCGCCGACCGCAGCCGCCTTGAAATTGGCGAGTCTCCGGCTGCCGCCCTCGGCGCGGATCCCGCCGTTCAGGTCATTGAACAGCTTCCGGAAATAGTCCTGCCCATGCTTGCCGAGCAGACGGTCAATGGTCTGCTTAACGCTTCCGTGCGTCTCTCCGGTATCGTCCATATATTTGAAATTAAACACCCGGCTCATGTCCTCCAGCGTCGGCAGGAAGCTGTGATAGGCTCCCATTTCGTCCGCGTGCCGGGTGAACACGTCAAAAATATCCTCTATCATAATCGCGTTGTTCGCGCCCTTGACCGTGGCCTTTGTCCAGCCCTTTTGCTTCACGCGGGTGTCCAGTCCATCCTCGCCCAGCTCAACCTTGGTATAGTTTTTGTCGCTCTGGATAGGGAAATAATGCTCCTCCCGGAACTTTTTATATCCGTAAAGCGCCATACTGGTTTCATTGCCCCAATCGGAAAGCGTGCCGCTCATAAACGAACCGAAGCCGTCGGCGACCCGCTTCTGTTCATCGGTCAGCGTGGAAACAATTTTAGACACGTCGTCCAGCGTGACCTTGACCGGCGCGCCCGCCGCCAGCTCCACCGAGCCTTTCTGAATCGTGGTCGGGCGGATACCGCCTTTCAGGATATGTTCCACCGCCTGCTCGCGCTGCATCAGCTTGTACAGGCTCATCACCTGCGCGGGCGTCATGGTCAGGTCGCCGCCGCTGGTGTGGAACACAGTAGTTTCCGCCCGCCGCCCGGACCATTTTTTGATATCCGTCCCTTCCAGCAGCTTTTCGGAAAAGCCTTGAACGGCTTTCTGGTCGCGCACCTTCTGGTCAAACGCCTGCCGCAGCGATTTGTAAACCGCCTCGCCGCCCTTGCCCAGCGCATGGAAATAGTCATAAGGGGCCATCATTTCAATGTTCAGGGTGCTGTCGAGCTTGTCCAGCGCCCCAGAGAAACGAATCCGGTCTTTCGTGCGCCGTTTGTCTGCTGCCTCGAATTCCGCGCCAAGCGCCTTCACGGTCTTGAACCGCCCTTCCCGCAGCAGCTTTCCCGCGTTTGAAATGGACGATTCCACCGCTTTCAGCACCTTCCATACCGTTTCCAGATTGTCCGCGGACATCTCCTCCAGCCGGAGCGCGGACAAGGCTTCCACTTCCATGAGGTTGTCGTCCAGGTCGGGGTCAATCACCATTTCCGCGTCCTGGTCCAGGATGCGCCCGTATTCCTCGCGCAGCTTGCGGAAAGCCTCGGTGCGCTTGGCGGGGTCGCCGCTTTCCAGGGGCACATACTCCATGCGCGGCCGGCCCTTGTAACGTCCCTTTTCAATCAGCACCGGATTCCCGTTTTCATCCAGCACGGGCCGGGTCATGTGCTTGCCGGTCACGGGGTCTGTCTGGTACTTCGAGCGCTTGCCGGTCACGGGGTCAATCTGCGCGGCGGCTTCGAGGTTGATGGAATCAAGCAGCGCCGCGACCGTCGTTCGCAGGCTTTCGGGGATGTGCTGGGTATCGGTCGGGTTCAGCAGCTTTTTGGAGAGCGCACCGGCGTGCCGGGTAATCTTCCGGCGCAGCTCCGCACGGCTGGCCCGGTCGCGGCGGTTCGCGTCCTTCTGCCGCTGCTTTACTTTCAAATCCGCAAGCTTTTGCTCCCGCGCCTGTCGTTCTTCCGCAAGCTGCCGCTTTGCGCGCTTCCGGTTCTCTTCAATCAGCGTTTCGGCGCGCGCCAGCTTTGCCGCCTGCCGGTCGGCAGTCTGCCCGGCGCGTTCCGCCGCGCGTCCAAGCGCCGCCGTATCCCTGTCATATTGGGAGGCAAGCTCCCGCAGCTGCCGCCGTGCTTCCCGTTCCCCGGCGCGGGCCGCGTCCAGCTTCGCCGCCTGCCGGTCTGCGAAGGTCGGCTTTGACTGCGGCAGCTTAAACAACCGGCTCATCATGTCGTCCGCCATCGCCGAAGCCGCCCCGCTCATATCGCGCGAATACGGGTTTTCATACACCGGCTCGAGCGAATCCAGCACATCCGCAATCTGCGTCAGCTGGTCCGCCGGGTGCGTGATATCGGCAGGGAACAGCGCTTCCCCGAAATCGGCATTCAGCTCCATGTAGGCCGTATCGACCGAAAGCCCGTCCTGGGTCAGCCGCAGCCTGCCCATATGCGCCTTGCGGAACTCCCCAAAGCCGCCCGGCACATCGGCCTTGTCCGCGTCCGAAATCGCAAGCGGCGTTTTCTTCAGGTAATCGCGCAGCTGCCGGTAATCCGCCGCCGTGTCCTCGTTCAGCACCGCGGATTGCTCCAAAACCTCCCGTGCCAGCGTCCGCGCGGCCTGCCGCATCTCGCCGAACGCGCCCGTGTCCGTCCGGTTCGCGTAGGTATCATAAAGCTGTTGCAGCGCGTCCGAAAGCGCCGTCTTTTCATAGCCGCTGGAATACTCGTTCAGCAGCTCTTCCGCAAGCGCCCTGACCCGCTTCGGGTCGGCCTTCAAACCTTTGGTGCGCTGCATCTGCCCGCGCAGGTAGTCAATCACTTCGGCGCGCCGTTCCAGCTCTTTGAAGCTCGCGCCCTGCGATTTCTGGCTGTCCGGATTTTCGGTCTTGCCATCCGGCACAGGTTGTGCTATACTATTCTCAGCGGCTTCCCCCGACTTAAAACCGTGGCCATCGGCCTTGCGGATAATGGGGGAAGCTGCTTTATTTTTGTTTTCTCGGAGCCTCACTTGATATACGCGATGGCCCTCTTCGCTTTGGCTAACGTTAGCTGTCAAATCATATACTTTTCCGTCGCTTTGAATGGTCTTTCCGTGGTATTTCCAGTCAGATACATTTTTATGGCCTGCTCCAGTTTTGCCCTTTTCCGGCTTAGAGTCAATCAAGCGCGCATTTTCGATTGCCCTTAAAATATCTCCGTCTGCGCCAAGGTTAATCTTCGCCTTCCATCCATTTCGATCTGAATTACCGCCCGTGCGGTTTCCTTTATCGCCGTAAATATTTTTACGTGCGCTGATTTCATCGAACGTGGCAATATATGAGTCTTCGTCTTGCTCAAATTTCACGATAGCACTTTCATCCAATTGCATGACACGTTCTATGAACTTTTGCATCCGCTGTCTATACGGCAGTCGTTTTATTTCGTCGCTGGTTTCATAGACTTCGGTTCCATCTTCCGTATACCCAATAAAGTCATACTGTGTTTCGCCAGTCTGCCGCCCCTCGGCGCTTTCCAGCGCGCGGATATACAGCTTTTCGGCATTCCGCAGGAAGCGGGCTTCCTCGCGCGTTTCCTTATCGCCCGTGAACCGGGAAACAAAGCCATGCAGCCAATCCCGAATTTTCTGCACCAGTGAGCGGTTTTCCTGCGCCAGCCGCTGAATACTGCGCTCATCGGTGAAAAGATAGTCCTGCGCGAACTTCGCAACCAGCTCCCGCCGCGCGCCGTCCTCGGTGAGCGTATCGCCGAACTGCGCGTATTCATCCATCTGCTGCTGTACCAGCGTGCCGAAATCCACGCCCATATCCTGCTCCACATGCCGCACAACCAGGTCGGAAAGAGCCTGATATTCGCCGCTGGTTTCGAGATGGTGGGTCAGCTCATGCACCAGTACGCCCATTTCCGGGTTTTCAGTACCCGCCCGCAGCGTAATCCTGCCGTCCTGATAAGTACCGGCGGCATCGCCCAGCCGGTCGGAGAACGCCACGGACACCCCGGCGCGCTTCGCAATCCGGTCAACCCGTTCGGCGGTCTTTGCGTCAAGTCCCGCGCTGAAGCTGTCCCGCACAAGTCCGGACTGTTTGACCGCCTGCGCGGCCTGTTCCTGTTTCCGCGCCGCCGACCAATCCCGCACGGCCTTCCGCGCCTGCGACGATGCCCCGG